>JBAZUN010000243.1:0-8673 GCA_041661365.1 Candidatus Latescibacterota bacterium | reverse complement strand
CGACGGCCAGGTGGCGCGGTCCTCCGGGTCGAGCAGGTTGGCCACCCGGTTCAGCTCGGCCAGGAGCCGGCCCCGCCAGTCGGCCTCCAGGCCGTCCTCGCGCTCCAGGCAGGACAGCACGTGCAGGTCCCAGTACAGGTCCCAGGCCTCCTGGTCGAACAGGCCGATGCCGCAGCGGTCGAGGACGAACGGCTCCAGGGACCGGTACGGCCGGCCGACCTGACCGAACAGGCCGTTGCAGGCCACCTCGACCTGGAACTCGAGGATCCCGCCGGGCAGCATCTCCGGGGTCAGGGGCACGGCGTTGCGGCCCGGGTTGATCCCGCCGATGCTGCGGCCGGCGATCCACAGGGTGGCCTCGCTGTGGCTCTCCCAGAGGAAGTCGACCTGGCCGCCGGCCCACGGCGCGGGGAGGGCCACGCGACCGCGGACCCAGTAGGTAGCCCACTGCGGCCCGAGCAGGCGACCGGTACGGACCGGCTCGTACCGCAGCCCCTGGGCTTCCTCGTACGGGATGCGGTCGACCTCCGGGCTGATCTGCAGATCCTCCACCTCGACGGTCGCGCGGTACACGACCCCCTTCAGGCGCTCGACCAGTTGACCGATGCGGTCGCGGGTGTACCTCGGGTGCTGCTGCATGCAGAGCCTCCTAAACGAGATGATCGAAGCGATGCGCCGGCGTCGACCTGGGGCGGGCACCGGCGCGATCGGGAGACGGCGCTTCAGGAACCCGCGTCGGGCGGGTCCCAGATCACCGGCTCAGAAGCGGTGCTTGGTACGGGCGATGATGTGGTCCTGCAGCTCCCGGGGGATGAGCTTGAACATCTGGGAGTACCCGGCGACGCGGACCGGGATGTTGCCGTACCGCTCGGGGGCCTCCTCGGCCTGCCGGAGCCGCTCCACGGTGGTGACGTTCCACTGCATCTGGCCGACCCCCATCTCGATCGCTCCCTGGATGAGCTGGACCAGGCGCTGCACCCCGGCCTCTCCCTCGACCACCGCCGGATCGATCTCGACGATGGCGGCCGAGGCCCCGGCGGCCCGGTTGTGGGGCATGCGGGAGATCGAGCTGAGCAGGGCCGTCACCCCTGCCTCGTCGCGGCCCTGGTGGGCCGAGAGGGAGTAGGCCAGCGGCTCGCCGGCGCGGCGGCCATCAGGGGTGGCACCGACGGCCTTGCCAAAGGCGATGTTGACGTGGAAGGAGAACAGGTGGACGTGGTACCGGCCGTTGAGCGGGCTCCGCATCCGGTCCATCAGGTCGATGAAGCCGTCGGCCACCCGCCGCGCCAGAAGGTCGACCTCCTGGCAGTCGTTGCCGTACTTAGGCGCCCGTCGCAGCAGGAGCTGGCGGAGCGGCTCGGCCTCGGCAAAGTCGGTCCGCAGCGCGGCCAGCAACTCGGCCGGGTCGATCACGCGGTCCTCGTAGATCAGCTTGTTCAGGGCCGCCAGCGAGTCAGCGGTGTTGGCGTTGCCGAGGAAACAGATCGAGTGGTAGTTGTAGACCGGACCGCCGTCGGTGATGTCCCGGCCGCGGGCGATGCAGTCGTCGGTCAGGGTCGACCAGCAGGGGAGCGGCCCGCGCTCGCGCTGGGCCAGCTCGCCCCGGTTGCAGTGGTAGACCATGCGACGGGCGAAGGACTCGACCTGACGCTCATACGCCGTGTACAGCGCCGCGAAATCCCGGTGGTCGGTCAGCAGGCCGGTGGCCGGGCCGAGCCGCAGGTCCGAGCGGGGATCGACCCCGTCGAACAGGGCCAGCTCCAGGCACTTGGTCGAGTTGAACCAGCCGGAGACCGCATGGGGATTGGCGCGGCCGGGCACGGTCAGCTCGATGCACCCGATCGGCGCGTAGTCGCGGGCGTCGGTCAGGGCGATCCCCCGGTCGGCGAGCGCCTGGATGAAGCAGTCGTCGTTGAACATGAAGGGGATGCCGCCGCCCCGGACGATCAGGCGCGCCGCCAGCTCGATGAAGTCCCGCGGCGTTTCCCGGTGCAGGCGGAGCGAGACGTCGCGGATGATCCCGACCTCCCGCGTCGCCTCGAGGATCAGGTGGCTCAGCTCGTTGACCGCGTCGCGCCCGTCGGCATCGACCCCGCCCAGGACGATGGCCTGCACGTCGTAGTCGAGGTAGAGCTTGCAGGCCAGCTCGGTCATCAGCTCGAGGGCCTCGTCCCGGGTCAGCTCCCCGGCAGCCAGGTCGTCCCGGTAGTAGGGATAGAGGATCCGGTCGAGACGGCCGATCGAATTGGCGTTGATCCCGTCCTCGCCGCAGGTGAGCACGTGGGCAAACCAGAGGGCCTGCACCGCCTCGGTCAGGGTCCGCGCGCCGTGCTCGGGGACCCGGTTGCAGATCTCGGCGATACGGGTCAGCCGCACCTGCTCCTCGGGATCGGTGGTCTCCTCGGCCAGGGCCGCGGCCCGTTCGGCGTAGCGCTGCCCGAGCCGGATGCCGGCGTCGCAGATACTCAGGGCCGCGCGCCAGAAGCTCTCGGCCTGGGGGAACCCCGGGTCGGTGATCTCGGTCCCGGCCAAGCGCTCCTCGATCTCGCGCCGGATCCCGGCAAACCCCAGGCGCAGCACCTTGGCGAAGTCGCGGATCGAGTGGTTCTCCACCCAGCCGCCGGCCCAGTAGACCGTCCCTGATTCGGCCGCCGCGCTCCAGCCGCCGATCCCGGCTCCGTTCTCGTGCTCCACCTCGCCGACGGCGAACAGCGGCTCCCCAGAGGCGGTCCACTGCTTCACGGCCCGGCGCACCTCCTCCTCCTGCGCCGGCGCCACCCCCAAGGCCCGCAGCAGGGCCGCGTCGCCCGGTTCAGGCTCCCGATGCGAGGCGAACCCGAACCCGCCCGGACTCGACCCCAGGTGCTCGCCGGCCAGGCGCCAGTGCGGATAGAACACCACCGGGGCCAGCTCGACCAGCTCGGCGAGGAGTCGGGCGCGCACCTGCACCCGCGAGCGTCGCTCCCCGGCGGCGCGCCAGAGTGCCACGTCCCGGGTGAAGGGGTTCATCTCGCGGTTAAAGGATCCTCCCCGGTGCATGGCGTCCTCGCGCAGCAGGGCGATACGCTGACTGATGGTGGTCTCGTGGACAGCGGTCATGGGTGCATCCTCGGCAGCGCGGATGATGTCACGGCGGCAGGACCCGGGCGGCCTCCCGGTAGCGGAACCGCACTGGAAGAAGATAGGAACGGGGATCGGGGAGAGCTACCCGCGGCCGTGCGTCCGGTAGTGGCTGAACCCCTCGACCAGGGTGCGCATGTTCTCCCAGGGCACCCCGGGCGCGATCGAGCTGGAGCAACCCAGGAAGAGCCCGGTTCGCGGTCCCTTGGCCACCAGCCAGTCCAACTCCCGCCGGACCTCGGCCGAGGTGCCGAACGGCAGGGTGCGGGTGACCGAGGCACCGGCGATGATGAGGAGCTCCTCGCCGTCGCGGGTCTTCAACGCGCAGATCCGCTCGTAGTCCATCCCGTCTTCGTACTGGAACCCTTGGAAGCCGCGGATCCCCACCTCGAGCAGGCGAGGAACCACGGCCATCAGGTTCCCGTCGCAGTGCCAGATCAGCTTGACCTCGGTGCGCAGGACCGGCTCCAGGCAGCGGGCAAAGTGGGGAAACCAGATCCGGTCAAGGGTCTCGGGCTGGACCAGGAGGCCCCGGGAGTCGGCCATGTCGTGGTCCAGGCGGTACAGGGGCGGCAGCTTCCCCTCGACGAAGGCCCGGGCCGCGGCCCGGTTGTTCGGCAGGACCGCGTCGGCCTGCAGGCTGAAGTGCCGCTCCAGCACCTCGGGGTACAGGGCGTAGGCGCTGAAGTAGTGCTCGTACCCGTAGGTGCCGTAGGCGAACGCGGGGAAGGAGATGAAGCCGTACCCGCTCTTCAGCATGCTCGGTCCGAGCCGCTTCTGGAGCCGTTCCTCCTGCGCGATGATCTGGCGGACGCGAGTCTCCTCGTCGAATCCCTCCGTGGCCCGCTGGAGACGCGGAAAGGCGAACCGCTCCAGGTGCTCGACCACGGCCTCGGGCGAATCGATCCGCATCCCGTCGACCACGATCACCGCGGCGCCGGTGGTCGCCCCCCGCGAGCCGCCCTCGTACCCGTGGTCGCCCATGGACAGCGGGTTCTCCGGGATGTACTGGTCGAGGAGACAGGTCCCGATCGCCCGCTGCATCCCCAGGTACACGCGTTCGGGCTCCTGCCGGTACGAGCCGGGCGGCTCACCGGCCAGTCGCTCGATATGGGCGTGCTCCATGGGATTGATGAGCCAGGTGGGCACGCCCTTCGTCGGTCGGCGGTCAATCGCGTCCAGGGCCAGCCGGGCCCCCTCGTCCAGCGAGATCATCACTGCGTTGCTCCTTCCTCGTCGCCAAGCTGCGGTCAGGTTCGCGGACTGGCTGGTCGCCGCCCGGTCAGAGTTCCCTCAACGGCTCCCCTCGAACAGGTCCGGGGCGCTGAACGACCGGGGACTGGTCTCCACCGACGGCAGAGCCTCCAGCTCGTCGCCCCCGGCCGCGCCCAGCTCGCGGAACCGCCGCGCCGCCGGGAGCACGCGGGTCTCCATCGAGCCGACCGCCTTGTTGTACGCCCCGTTGGCCCGTTCGAGGTTGCGGCCGACGTCGGCCAGATGGTCGGCGAAGACCTTGACCCGCTCATAAAGCTGCCGGCCCAGCTCGCTGATCTCCTGGGCATTGCGCGCCACCTGCTCCTGGCGCCAGCCGTAGGCCACGGCCCGCAGGAGCGCGATCAGGGTGGTCGGGGTGGCCAGGACCACGTGGCGCTTGAGTCCGTCCTCGATCAGCGCCGTATCCGCGTCGACCGCGGCCCCGAAGAAGGATTCACCGGGGATGAACATCACGACGAACTCCGGGGCCCGCGGGAACTGGTCCCAGTACCGCTTGTCCGCCAGGGCCGTCATGTGGCGCCGGAGCTGGGAGGCGTGTCTGGACAGGGCCTCGACCCGGACCTCCTCTGACCCGGCGGCGAGGGCGTCGAGGTAGGCCTCCAACGGCACCTTGGCGTCGACGACGATCTCGCGGTCGGCCGGGAGACGGACGATTAGGTCAGGTCGCTGACGGCTCTCCTCGGGGCCGGCGGAGACCTGCTCCTCGAAGTCGCAGTGCTCGACCATGCCGGCCAGCTCAACCACCCGCTTGAGGGTCATCTCCCCCCAGCGGCCCCGCACCTGCGGCTTGCGCAGGGCCGCGATCAGGTTCACGGTCTCGCTCTGCAACTGCTGCTGGGTGCTGGAGACCGCCTTGAGCTGCTCGCTCAGTCCGGCGTACGCCTCCTGACGGCTCTTCTCCAGGGAGCGGACGTGCTCGTCGAACTGCTTGAGCTGCTCGCCGATCGGCTTGACCAGCCCCTGGATCGCCTCCTGCCGCTTGCCCAGGTCGCCGCGGGCGTCGGCGAGGATCTTCTCGAAGGTCTCCCGGGCCAGCTTGAGAAAGGCCGAGGTGCTCCCCTGCAGGGTATCGCCGGCCAGGGCCTTGAAGGTGTCGGTCAGCTTGACCTTGGCCTCCTCGAGGAGCTGCTTCTCCTCTTGCAGCCGCTGCACGGTCTCGACAAGCTGGGTAGCGGCCTTGACCCGTTCTGCCTGCTCCTCGGCCAGGCGGGACCGGACCGAGGTCAGCTCCTCGGTCTGCCGCTCGGCCTGGGCTCGCAGCTCGACGGCCGTGCCCTCCAGAGCCGCGGCCCGACTCTCGGCGATCCCCAGGCGGCGCTCCCCCTCCTCGATCCGGGCCGTCATCCGGCGCTCGGTCCGACCCGCGGCAACCAGCCAGGCCAGGGCTCCGCCAACCACGGCCCCGGCCACGATCAACAGCAGATAGGTCACCCGGTCCCCTCCCTCGGTGCAGCCGGCATGCTCACAGCTCCTGCACCTGGCCGGTGCGGATGGCCCGGTCCGCGGCCAGGACCATGCGGGTGGCCTGGATCCCGTCGTGGACCGTCAGCTCGGGCTGGCGGTTCTGGCGCAGGGCCGCGATGAACTCCTCGTTCTCGAGCTGGAACCCCTCCTCCTCGTCGCGCTGCTCGACCCAGGTCTCCTTGCCGTCGAAGAAGGTGGCCTTCTTCAGCCGGTCGCAGAGCTGCACGCTGCGGCCGTTGCCGAACAGCTCGAAGAAGAACTTGCTGGTGAAGGGACCCAGGCTGGCGTCGCCCTGGATCCAGCTCCCCACGTGGCCGTTGGCGAACTCGATGGACGCCACGCACTGGTCGATGCACGGGTGGCCCGGATGGGTGAGCGACCCGCCGGCGGCCCAGATCCGTCGAGGCTCGCTGCCGGCCAGGAAGCGGATGATGTCCGTGGTGTGGCACCCCTGGCTGTGGACGTTGGCTCCGCCTTGCACCGGGTCCTGGGCCCACAGGTCATCGGGCCAGCGGTTGTCCATCATCTGCCCGACCAGGACCTGGGGTTGCGGCACGAACTCCCGCGCCTTCCGGATCAGCGGGTAGTAGCGCATCTTGAAGGCCGGCATCATGCGGACCCCGGAGCGGGCCACGGCCTCGGCCACGGCTTCGCACTCCTCCATCTTGAGGGCCAGCGGCTTCTCGATGAGGATCTGCTTGCCGGCCCGGGCCGCGGCGATGGCCAGCGGCGCGTGGGAATCGTGCCGGGTGACGATGTAGACCGCTTCGATCCGGTCGTCGCTCAGAACCCGCTCGACCTCGGTGGTGGCGTACTCGCCGCCGAAGTCGTCCAGAGCCTTCTTGGCCGCCTCCTCGCGGATATCGACGTAGGCCATGAACCTCGCCCCCTCGATCTTGGCCACGCAGCCGGCGTGGACCCGTCCCAGGCCGCCGCAGCCGATCAAGGCCAGGTTGATCTCGCTCATCCTCGGTCTCTCCTCGTCAGATGGTCCGGTGCGGTGCGCGGGCTCAACCGGCTGCCAGGGGCAGGTGGCCCCAGCGGCCGATTCCCCGCGAGATAGCCAGCATGCTGGCCTGCCAGCGGTCGGCCGGGATGTCCTCGGTGATCCCGATGATGAAACGGTTCCCCGGCGCCCCCTCGCGGATCAGCTCGCCGGTGACCGCCTCGACCCGCGCGGGCGACTCCAGGTGAACCGAGGAGGGGAAGTTGATCCAGAGGAACTTCCCCGGCCAGCGCTCGAGGGCCTCCCGGACCGGCAGGTCGCAGTCCGGCGGCGGGGTGAAGGCCTCGACGTAGTCCAGCGGCGCCTCGGCGACCAGGTGGGCCCAGGCCCGGTTGTTCCCGTCGAGGTGCGAGCCGAGCAGGACCCCGCGGGGACGCAGCTCCTCGGCGGCCTGGTGATAGAGCGGCACGCAGTACCGCGCGAAGCGCTCCAGCCCCATGACCTCGGGCACTTCGTTACCGCCGTAGTTGGCGTGGGAGGCCGGCGAGCGGGCCACCAGGCGATGGATCTCCCGCTGCCGGGCCGCCATGATCTCGTACAGGGCGAGCACCTCGTCCCGTCGCTCGACCCACTCCTCGGCGAAGACCTCTACCCCCATCCAGTGGATCATGATCTGGTGCAGCGGGGTCAGGCCGATACCGGTGCGCAGGATGAAGTCCTCGCCCAGCTCGGCCTCCTTGCGGCGGTAGGCGTCGTAGTCCTCCTCGAACCGCTGGTCCTCGACCATGAACCGCAGCACGCGGTAGTCCTCGGGCCGCTTGAACAGCTTCTCGATATTCCAGGAGGTGAACCCGGCCGGCCGGGTGACCTCGGTCAGGGTCCCCACCGGGGTCTCCACCACGGTCCGGACGTGGGCCACGCCCTCGCGGTCGAACGGCTCGCTGCGGTGGCGGACGTTCGGGGTGTGGGTGCGGAAGACCGAGGTTCGGTACACGATGCACATCCCGTCGTCGCGCAACCGGCGCTCGGTGGTGCACTGGGGGATCATGCACTCGTAGATGGTCAGCGGCACCCGGTCGGGCGTCTCGCCGCGCAGCACCGCCTCGACGCGCTTCCTCGGGGTCATCGGCTTTCCTCTCATATCAACCGATCACAGCTCAACCTAAACGTCGTCTGGCCGAGGCCACGATGCGGCTCACCTCGCGCTCGGTCTCCTCGTCCAGCGGCTCTGGTTGGTGGGTCTGCAGCAGCCGCTCCTTGGCCTCGATGCACCGCTGGTGCAGGTCGCGGGCGCCGCCCTCGGCCCAGGCGGCCCAGTACTGCCGGTCGAGCAGGGCCGGGAACCACAGCTCCCGGCGGAAGTGCCGCACCGTGTGGTCGGCGTCGAGGAAGGTGCCGTCGTGCCCCACCTGGCGGATCACCTCGAGGCCGAGGTGTTCGTCGTCGAGCTCGAAGCCGCGGAGGAACCGCTCGACGTACCCGATCAGCTCGTGCTGCATGACCAGCATGGCCAGCGACGATCCCTGATCGACCCCGCAGATCCCCAGGTGACCGAAGATGTCGGCCCCGGCCATGGCACCGCAGAGGAGGGTCATCCCCGCCTCCAGACCGGCCTGCCCGTCGGGGACCTTGCTGTCGGTCAGGCCGACGTTGACGTAGACCGGCAGGCCGTAGTGCTTCCCCATCTGGGTCATGGCCACGGCCATCAGGGCCTGCTCCGGACCGGCGAAGATCATCTGGGTCGTGGCCATGTCAAAGGCGTGGGGGATCCCGCCGTAGCAGACCGGAAGGCCGGGCCGAATGAGCTGGGTGATGCAGAGTCCGGCCAGGATCTCGGCGTTCTCCTGGGCCAGGGTGCCGGCCAGGGT
>JBAZUN010000242.1:0-8673 GCA_041661365.1 Candidatus Latescibacterota bacterium | reverse complement strand
GCCGCGGGGCCACGATCCGCTCCAGGTCCTCCTCCTTGACGTTGGTCAGGGTGACGTAAGCGACGTGGAGGAAGGAGAGGCGATAGTCGTCGTCCTCGAAGTAGAGGGTCGGCCGGAGGCCGCGGGGCATCTGGTGGATGAAGCAGAAGACGCAGCGGTTGCGGCAGCGGCGCAGATCCATCTCCTCGAAGGCCAGACCGAAGGACTCGCCCGGCTCGCGCACCAGCTCCACCACGTACCGCTCGCCGTCCCGCTCGACCTCGAACTCCAGCTCGCGGTCGGCGGTGTGGACCTGGAAGTCGAGCAGGTCGGCCACCTCCTCGCCGTTGACCCGCAGGATCCGGTCCCCGGGCTGAAACCCGGCGATCTCGCCCAGGCCACCCGGCTCGATCTCGCGGATCACCACCATCGCGCCTCGGATCCGTGGCGCCGGGACCGACTCATCGGCCCAGGCGCAGCTTGAGGGTGTTCACCGTCACCTCCTCCACCTCGACGGCCAAGCCGGCTAGACCGCCGGCCGCCAGCTCGCGGGCCACCTGAAAGCCGCTGCCGCGCGACCGGGCGTCGTAGACCGCCAGCCCGGCGCTCCGCGAGCGCGGCAGGAGCTGCTCCACCGAGGCCACCCGCTCCGGCAGCTCACGCTCGAAACGGCTCAGGGCCTCGGGGTCGCCGAGGACCACCAGGCGCACCCACTGGCCGTTGTAGGCGCGCTCGCGCCAGTCGGCCGCCAACCGCCGCACGAGCTGGCCGGCCAGCCGTTCGGTGCCCAGGCGAACCGCCTTCTCGGCGGCCGCCTCGGGGGTCATCGCCGCGGCGCGCTCGGTGGTGGCCAGCGAGGCGAAGACCTCGCCCGAGTCGGACCACAAGGCGTCCAGCTTCACCTGGGCCGACCGCGAGTGGATCCCGAGCTGATGAAGGGTGGTCCCGTCCGAAAACGGCACCCGGGCCTCGGGGACCGGTTGCACCGCGGCCTCGGCCCGGATCACCACGTCGGCCCCGAGACGCGAGCCCAGGGCCGCGGCCGCGCCCAGGTCGCCGAAGGCCGCCTCCTGCTCTCCCCCGGTCACCGGGGCCACCAGACTGAGCCGGGTGCTGGCCTGCGCGAGCACCCGGGTAAGGGCCGCGGCCACCCCGCCCTCGACCGGCGGCTGCCCCTCGCGCCGCTCGCGGCCCAGGCAGAGCAGACGCGGATTGCCGACCACGTCGACCAGCAGGTCGAGGGCGGCCAGGGAGCGGTGCAGGGCCCCCAGCCGCACCACGGCCTCGACCGTGACCTCGCAGGTCCGCGGATCGAGCCGGCGACGGCCCAGGACCGAGAACCGCTCGACGTACCCCTCGGTCCGGGTGAGGATGTCGTCCTGGATGACGGAGAAGTTCCGGACCCGGGTCTGGCCGGTGACCAGGGTGCCGACCGCCTGCTCGATCGCCTCCCGCAGCGCGGCCCGCTCCGCGTCCTCGTAGGCCCGGGCCAGATCATTGCCGAGGATCGCGGCCAATCCCGAGGCCTGCACCGTGGCGGTTACCTGTGCGGTGACCGGAACGGCCAGTCCGAAGAGCAGGACGATCAGCAGCCAGCAGCCCATGGAGGGATCAGCCGTCGGGGCGCGCCGCAGCTCAGAACTCCATGCGGAAGGCGTTCTGCAGTTGGCGGACCGCCAGCAGGGCCTCGGCCCCCGAGACCGGGTCCTGAGGCCGGAAGTACCCCCGCTGATCGGCGGCCATCACCCCCCGCTCGGTGCTCACGGCGATGGCGTTGTAGGCGTAGTAGTCGCCGCGCACGTCGGCGAACCGCGAACTCTCGCCCAGGTACCGCGTGGCCAGCCCGGGATCGCCGGTGAGCAGGACCAGCAGCCCCTGCAGCACCAGGGCCTGGTCGGCCCGGGTCAAGGGCAGCTCCGGCCGGAAGGTGGAATCCGGGTAGACCTCGAGCCCCGGCACCCCCAGTTCGAGGGCGGCGCGAACCCAGGGCGCGGCCCAGCACCCGGCCAGGTCTTTCGCTTCGATCAGAGAAGGCATTGCACCCTTGTCACCACCCGGGGGAACGAAACCGGGGACCGGTTCCGGCCCTCGGCGCTGGCGCACCAGCTCGGGGAGCTTCAGCTCCTCGACCAAGAGCACGGCCAGCTCGGCCCGGTTCAGCCTGGGCAGCAGGGCCAGCCGCATCCCGACCCGGGTTCCAGGTGCGGCGCGCTCGGCCTGCTGCAGGGTCTCCAGCCGGGACATGGCCCGTTCGGTCCAGGGGCTCTGGTTGGCCTCGATGGCCCGGGTGAAGGCCGCGCGGGCCTGGTCCAACTCGAACGCCTGGAGGCAGGCCTGGCCCAGGTAGAACGGCACGGACGGCTCGGACGGGGCCTGTTCCGCGGCCTTGGTGAAGGCCGACTTCGCCTCGGCAAGCCAAGCCTGCGGCGGGTACTCGCGCGCCTCGGCCTCCAGGGTCACCACCCGGCCGAGGGCGAGATAGGCATCGGCGTAGTCGCGGTTCTGATGAACCGCCGCGGCCACCTCCTGGCGGGCCCGGTGGAAGTCCCCCTGCAACGCCGCCACGAGAGCCGACCCGACCCGGGCCCCGGGATGGTCCGGCTCCAGGTCGCGCACCCGGCCGAACTCGCGCTCGGCGCCGACCAGGTCGTTCTGCTCCAGCAGGGCCTGGCCCCGGCGGTAGTGGTTCTCCGGGGTGTCCAGCGGCGATGCCTGGGGCACGGGCTTGGGCCCGCACCCAAGGACGAGGACGACCAGGGCGGTGAGGAGCCGTGGTAGCGACATAGCACGGTGTAGGGAAAAGAAGTGGAGCGGGAGACGGGAATCGAACCCGCGACATCAAGCTTGGGAAGCTTGCGTTCTACCCCTGAACTACTCCCGCTCCCCTAATTCGGGACTGCTCGGGGACGCGCGCCACAACTTGAGGCAGAGAATAAGATAGCCGGGCTATCTCTCACCGTCAATGGGAAAAAACCGCCAGCCCTACAAGGCTCCTTCGGCCGCCAACTGGGCCAGGATGCGGTCGGCCGCGCCCTCCAAACCCAAGGCTCCGAGATCGAGCCAGCGGAACCGGCGGTCGTGCCGGAACCAGGTCCACTGCCGCTTGGCGTACTGCCGCGTCCGACGGCTGATCGACTCGGTGGCTTCCCCCACCGAACAGCGACCATCCAGCACCTCGAAGGCCTCGCGGTACCCCAGCGAGCCACACCCCGGACAGTCCCGATCGTACCCCTTGGCGCGGAGATCCCGGGCCTCGTCGAGCAGGCCATTGGCCAGCATCCGCTCAACGCGCGCGTTGATCCGGCGATAAAGCGCCTCGCGGTCCATCTCGAGACAGACCATGACCAGGGTGCAGGCCAGGGGTCGTCTGACCCGCTCGTCCGAAGCGTGGCCGGTACGCGCCGCGGCGGCCAGCTCCAGGGCGCGGAGGATCCGCCGGGCGTCACCCGGCGCCAGCCTGGCCTGAGCCACCGGGTCCACCCGGCCCAGCTCCTCGTAGAGCGGAGCCACCCCCTCGTGGGCGAGCCGCGCCAGCAGCTCCTCGCGCCGGGCCAGGGTCCCGGAGGCCGCGGGCTCGTCCAGACCGTCGAGCGCGGCCTGCACGTACAGACCGGATCCACCGACCATGATCGGCAGGATCCCCCTCCCCCGCAGCCCATCCAGGCAGGCCCGAGCATCCGCGACAAAGTCCCCCGCGCTGTAGGCCTGATCCGGGTCCCGCAGGTCGAGGAGATGGTGCGGCACGGCCCGTTGCTCCTCGGCGGTCGGCTTGGCCGTACCGATCTCCATCCCCCGGTAGACCTGGCGCGAATCGGCCGACAGGATCTCGGCCCGGCCTGCCTGCTCTGCCACGCGAATGGCCAGCTCGGTCTTCCCTACTGCCGTTGGACCGCAGACGGCCAGGAAGATGGATTGACGTAACATTGGTTATGAGATTCTTCTACATTCAATAAAGGGAACCAGCTTGCCTCGGGAGAGGTAAAATAAGACCCCCACGGGCTTAAGACCCGCGGGGGTTGACGATGGTCGGGGTGGTCGGATTCGAACCGACGACCCCCTGCTCCCGAAGCAGGTGCGCTAACCGGGCTGCGCTACACCCCGTCCATACTGCAGCGACCCGCGACCGCGCGGGATCGCGCGGGTCGGTAAAAAGATGGTCGGGGTGGGCGGATTTGAACCGACGGCCTCTTGCACCCCAAGCAAGTGCGCTAGCCGGGCTGCGCTACACCCCGACCCATATGGTAATAGAATGGTGAGCTGTGCAGGATTCGAACCTGCGACCTCCAGCTCCGGAGGCTGGCGCTCTATCCAACTGAGCTAACAGCCCACTTGAACGCGTTACAGCAGCTTCTTCTTGTGGCGGTTCTTCCTCAGTCTCTTCTTGCGCTTGTGGGTCGCGATCTTGTGCCGCTTTCTCTTCCGGCCACAGGGCATGCGTGGGTTCCTGTCTCAAGAGGTAAACTGTGCAAAAACAGATCAAAGAATAGGTCCAGACCGTGGGCTTGTCAAGGGAGCGGCGCGATCCCGAGCCGCCGGCTAGGCCCGGGGAGTTACCGTCCGACGTCGGCAGCCTCACCCGGCGACGGCCGCATGAGGAAGACCTCCTCCAGGCGCTGGAAATCAACCCGGGACTGGAAGAAGACGTCGAGGAAAAGCGGCTGCCTGGCCCGAGGCCTAACCTCGAAGACCTGGCCGATCGGGATCCCCTTGGGATACCTTCCTCCCAGCCCCGAGGAAACCACGGTGTCGCCGGGCTGGATGTCCGCGGTCGCCTCGACGAACCGCAACTCGAAGACGTTCCCGTGCACCCAGGCCACGATCCCCTGGGCCCGGGTTTCCTGGATCAGGGCGCTGACCTGGGTGCGCATCAGCAGTTGCACCACCGAGCTTTGCAGCCCCACCTGGGTGACGTGGCCGACCAGCCCCTCGGCGGTGACCACCGGCCAGTCGGTCTCCACCCCCTGCTCGCTCCCCACGTTGACCACCACGATGTCCGAGACCTGGTCGGGATCGCGGCCGATCACCTCGGCCGGAATCACCTCGGTGGTCCGCTCGTGGCGCCGGAACTGCAGGGCCCGGCGCAGCCGGAGGTTCTCCCACGCCTCCTCGCGGAGACGCATGTTGTCCAGGGCCAGCTCGACGTTCTGGGTCAGCAGGAACCGGGTCCGCCGCTCGCTGCGGGCGTACCTCACCACGCCGGTGAAGACCCACTGGCAGGTGGCCAGGAGCCCGGCCCGACACCGCTCGGCCACGGCGAAGCGGGTCGGCTCGGGCAGCTCTAGCAGGGTAAGGGACACGGTGACGGCCAGACCGAGCGCCACCAGGTTGCGGTTCAGCGGCACTCCGACCATCGGTCAGTAGAGGACCTTCCGGTACCGGTCGAACTCCTCGAGCACCTTGGCACTCCCCCGCACCACGGCCGAGAGGGGGTCCTCGCCGTCGACGTAGGTCGGCAGGCTGGTCCCCTCGATCAGCCGTTCCTTGAGGCCCTTGAGCAGGGCCCCACCGCCGCTCATGATCATCCCCCGGTCGAGGATGTCGGCGGCCAGCTCGGGCGGGGTGCGCTCCAGGGCCCGCCGCACCGCGGAGATGATCTGGGCGGTGGGCTCGGCCAGGGCCTCGCGGATCTCGCGGGAATCCACGGTGAGGGTCTTGGGGATGGCGGCTACCAGGTCGCGACCGCGGACCTGGGCCTGCAGCTCGGGGTCAAGGGGCGCGGCAGATCCCACGTGGCACTTGAGCTGCTCGGCGTTGCGCGGCCCGATGAGCAGGTTGTACTTCTTCCGCATCCACTCGATGATCGCCGTGTCCATGGCGTCGCCCGCCACCCGGATCGACTCGCAGGTGACGATCCCCGACAGGGCGATGACGGCGATCTCGGTGGTGCCGCCGCCGATGTCGATGACCATGGAGCCGATGGCGTTCTCCACCGGCAGACCGATGCCGATGGCTGCCGCCATCGGCTCGCTGATGAGGTAGACCTCGCGGGCACCGACCCGCTCGCAGGAGTTGCGCACCGCGCGCTTCTCGACCTCGGTGCTGCCGGACGGCACCGAGACCACCACCCGCGGACGCACGAACATCTTGTTCTTCTGGACCATGCGGATGAAGTGCCGGACCATCTCTTCGGTGACCTCGAAGTCGGCGATGACGCCGTCCTTGAGGGGACGGATGGTCTCGATGTCGGTGTTCTCTCGGCCCATCATCTCCTTGGCCTCGCGGCCCACGGCGATGACCTTCTGATTGGACTTGTACCGCGCCACGATCGACGGCTCGTTGAGCACGATCCCCTCGCCCTTGACGAAGACCAGGGTGTTGGCGGTGCCCAAGTCGATGCCGATGTCGTTGGAGAAGAAGCGCGACCAGAACCCCATAGTGCTGTTCACCTCAGTTTATAGGATGACCAAATCGCAGCGAAGCGGAGGGGCGGCACCGATCCGGCACGGTGGTCCGCCGCTTATTTCCGGCGCTTGGCGGCGGCGTCCTGCTCCTGGTGCAGCCAGGTCTTGACCAGGCTGGCGGCGTCCTTGCCGCGGCCTTCGATCAGACGCCGGAGGCGCGCCAGGCGCTCGTCGCGGTCCTTCGGCGGCGCCTCGACCGGCTGCTCGGGTATCTCGGCCGGACACATGGCTTCCACCTTCCTGTCGCAGGGTAACCGTGTGCCAAAGATAAGGAACGGGACTCCAGTTTGCCATCGCTCCGCAGGAGCCTATATTTATAACATTTACATGATTTACGCGATTTCCGGCCAACCGGCCAGGCCGTAGCGGCATCCCGGCCACGGGGGCTGCGGCCGGTCACCTGGACCGGAGCAAGGGGAGGCAGAAGACCGATGAACAGAGCCACCCGTGGGGTGCTGCGCAAGCTGGGCAGCGACCAGCACCTGGATCTGGAGCGCCAGGAGCTGATTCAGCGGGAGATGGAGGAACGCCAGGCGCGGGTCGCCGCGGCTCAGGCCGCCGAGGGCGGCACCGGGCTCGACCAGGTTCCCCCCGAACTGCTGAGCGAATCCGAGAAGCGGCACGAGAAGTTCCGCCGGCAGCAGGCGATGGCCGGCCGCTTCACCCCGGCCGCCGAACGGCTGCCGATCATGACCGCCGAGGAGCGGCAGACCCGGGACCGCGACCGGCCCAAGTGGTCGCAGACCCCGTTCGAGGGGCCGCTCGAAAAGCTGATCGAGAAGTACCGCGACCTCGAGGAGGTCAAGCGCCACCTGACCCTGGGTCAAGTGATGAAGTACGAGTTCACCGAGGATGGCCGGGTGCTCGACCGGGAGGGGAACGTGGTCTACGACGGCACCCGGACCATCGGCCCGACCTGAGCCATGCCGTGCCAACGGACCGCGTGGGCCTGGCCGCTGGCCGTCGTTGCCGTGTTGGGGATGCTGGCCTGCTCCAATTCCACCTCGTCCCGCCGTGACCAGGTGGCCCAGGGTGACGAGTACCTCGCCCAGGGGAAGGTGAACGAGGCCGTGGCCGCGTACCGCCAGGCCCTGCACCAGGACACCCTCAACCCCGTGGTCCTGGCCCGTCTGTCCCGCGCGTACCAGGCCCAGGGGAACGGCGAAGCGGCCGAGCGGTACCTGCGCCGGGCCATGAACCGGACCTTCAGCGAGGGGCTGGGAGCCCTGACCCGGCGCGACACGGCCGCGGCGACCACCGCCTTCGAGCGGACCCTGGAGATCCACCCGACCCATCCGCTGGCGTTGAACCAGCTCGGTGATCTGGCCCTGGCCCAAGACCGGCGCGAGGAAGCCGCCTCCTGGTACGAGCGCTCGGCCAAGGCCAACCCCGACTTTGCCGAGACCTTCGTCAAGCTGGGGAACGTCTCCCTGGCCCTCGGCCGCACCGAGCGCGCCCGCCAGGCATTCGCCCGGGCCGTGGAGGTGAACATCAACGCCGCGCCGGCCTACCTCGGCCTGGGCCGGATCCTGCTCGGGGAACAGCGCTGGGCCGCGGCGGCCGAGGAGTACTCCAAGGCGCTGATGGTGCAGCCCCATTCGGCCGAGGCCCAGGCGGGCCTGGCCCAGGCCCGCAGTCACCTCTGAGTCATGCCCACCCCCACCCGGGAGCCGAACTGCCGATGAAACCGATCCTGCTGCTGTGCTGCCTGCTCCTCATCGCGGGGTGCGGCCCCGGTCAGGAGCAGCCCGCGTCGAAGCCGGCCGTCCCCGACGGGCCCGCCACCCCGTACGGCACCGTGGCCGAGGTCAAGGCCTACCTCGACCAGATCACCCCGCACATCCAGCTCGTCAGTCAGTTGCAGGCCGAGATCGACCGGCAGATCGGCAGCTCGGGGAAGGTCACCAGCAAGAACCTGGCCGCGGCCACGGCCGTGGCGGCTCCACGCCTGCGCCGGGCCCGCGAGGAGTTCGCCCGGCTCCAGCCCCCTCCCCTGCTGGCCCCGCTGCACCGCGACATCGAGAAGCTGATGACCGTCCGCCTGGACGCGTACGCTACGGCCGCGGAGGGGTGGCAGCGCGAGCAGCAGAACCGCGACACGGCCTGGCACGGTACCGTCGAGGCCAAGCTCCAGAGCGCCAACGACCTGATCGTGCAGCTCAACCGGCAACTGCAGCAGGTCAACGAGGCTCTGGCCCAAACGACGACCCAGGTGGCCCGGCCCTGACCCTCTCCGGCGGTCGAGGCCGCGGTCGGTGGCTGGCTGGCCTCGGCCTGGTCCTCTTCCTGAGCG
>JBAZUN010000241.1:0-8699 GCA_041661365.1 Candidatus Latescibacterota bacterium | reverse complement strand
GCCCTTGACAGCCCCCCGCACCCGCCGTTTCTGTCTGTCCCGGATCACCGCCCAGCAGGCCCCCAGACCGAACCGGAGACCCCACCACGACCCAGACCGCACCCCGCCCCTCGCTCTACGTCGCTCCGGACGGCAACGACGCCTGGTCGGGAAGGACGGCCCGGCCCAAGGCCGACGGTACCGACGGTCCCTTCGCCACCCTGTCCCGGGCGCGTGACGAAATCCGAGCCCTCAAGGCGGCCTCTCCGGGCGGTCTGGTCGTCGAGATCGCGGCCGGGCAGTACGCGCTCGACGAGCCGGTCGTCTTCGGTCCCCAGGATTCGGGGACCGAGGCCGGGCCGATCGAGTACCAGGCCGGAGCACCGGGGCAGGTCCGGATCTCGGGCGGGAGGGTGGTCACCGACTGGGAGCCGGTCACTGACCCGGCTATCCTTGCCCGGCTGGCGCCGGCCGCGCAAGGCAAGGTCTATCAGGCCGACCTCGCCGCCCTGGGTCTGACCGATCTGCAGGGGATCAACAACCCGCAGACCTATCAGTCAGACCCGGGACTGGAGCTGTTCTTCCAGGACCGACCGATGACCCTGGCGCGGTACCCCAACGAGGGGTACCTGCACCTCGCCGCGGCCCTCGACAGCCAGGGGAACCCGGCCCCACAGAACACCATCGTCACCGACGGCGGCGGCCGGTTTCGCTGCGACGACCCTCGCGTCACCCAGTGGGCCGGCGAGCAGGAGGTCTGGCTCCACGGCTTTTGGGCCTATGACTGGGCCGACTCGCGGGTCCGGCTCGGTCAGGTGGACACCGCGACCGGCACCGTGACCCTGGCGACCGACACCGCGGCCTACGGCCTGCGGACCGGGCAGTGGTTCTACGCCGAGAACCTGCTGTGCGAGCTGGACGCACCCGGCGAGTGGTACCTCGACCGCGACGCCTCGCGCCTCTACTTCTGGCCTCCGGCGCCGTTGTCCGAGGGGCAGGCCGTCGTCTCCCTGGTCCGCGACCCGATACAGGTGACCCAGGCCTCGCACCTGACCTTCCGCGGGCTGACGGTAGAGACGGCCAGGGGGAACGGCTTCGTGGTCCAGGGGGGCGAGCAGGTGCGGATCGTCGGGTGCACCCTGCGGAACCTGGGGAACTGGGCCGTGCGGGTGAAGGGCGGGCGAGAGCACGGCGTGGTGGGATGCGACGTCTACGGCACCGGCCAGGGCGGGATCCACCTCGACGGCGGCGACCGGAAGACCCTGATCCCGGCCGGGCACTACGCGGACAACAACCACCTCCACCACACCTCGCGCTGGGACCCGGTCTACCAGCAGGCCATCGCCCTCCGGGGCGTGGGCAACCGGGCCACCCACAACCTCATCGAGCAGGTGCCGCACATCGCCATCGGCTTTGCCGACAACGAGATGGTGATCGAGTACAACGAGATCCACCACGCGGTCTTCCAGGCCAACGATGCCGGCGCCATCTACACCTCGCCGCCGGACGAGACCTGGTCGATGCGCGGCCACCGGATCCGGTGCAACTACCTCCACCACATCCACGGCTTCGGCGGCCGGGGCTGCTTCGGGGTCTACCTCGACGACTGCTTCTCCTCGGCCGAGATCAGCGAGAACGTCTTCTACGACGTGTCCACGGCCATCCTGATCGGCGGCGGTCGCGACAATCCGATGACCAACAACCTCTTCGTCCGCTGCGGCAAGGCCTTCCACGTCGACGCCCGCGGCCTGGGCTGGGCCAAGGGGGTGGGGGTCTTCGCCACCCAGGAGCTGCACGACCTGAACTGGCAGCAACCGCCCTGGTCGGAGAAGTACCCCGAGCTCCTCGGCATCCTCGAGGACGAGCCGCTGGCCCCCAAGGGGAACCTGCTGGCCCGGAACGTCTGCTGGGACGGGCCGTGGGGGTGGACCGAACCGGCGGCCGTTGAGTACCTGAGGTCCGAGGACAACCTGATCGAGGTGGACCCGCGGTTCGCCGCGCCGCCTCCGACCTCCTTCACCCTGAAGCTCGGCTCCCCCGCCTTCGACCTGGGCTTCCGGCAGATCCCCTTCGACCGGATCGGCCTGTACCAGAGCCCGGACCGGGCCTCCTGGCCGGCCGTCTCCGCGGAGTGACGCATGAACCTGACCCCGACCCATTCGATCCTCCCGGCCCGCGTCAACCCGCTGTGGTTCCATCCCGACGAGGAGCGGCTGAGCCTCGACGGGACCTGGCAGTTCAGCCTCGACCCGGAGGACCATGGGCTCGCGGAGCGCTGGTACGCCGATCCCGACCGCCTGCGGCAGACCGTGCAGGTCCCCGGCTCCTGGCAGGGACAGGGGCTGGGCCACGACGGCAAGGACCAGGTCTGGGATTTCCAGATCCGGGCCCGGGTCTTCCGCGCCACCTACACCGGGACCGGCTGGTACGCCCGGGCCTTCGCCGTGCCGGCGGCCTGGGCCAGCCGGCGCGTCTGGCTCAACCTCGGCGGGGTGCACCCCAGCGCCGAGGTCTGGGTGAACGGCGTTAGGGTTGGCGAGCACGACCTGCCCTTCGTCCCCTTCGCCTTCGACGTGACCTCCTGCCTGCACTGGGGCAGGGACAACACGCTGGTCGTGCGGGTCCACGAGCGCCATCGCGAGTTCGGCCTGGCCTTCAGTTGGCAGGGGAACTGGTCCGGGCTCTACCGCGGCGTCGAGCTGACCGCGACCGGATCGACCTGGCTGCACGAGTGCCGTCTGACGACCGATCTCCGTACCAGCGCGCTGCACCTGGCGCTGGCGCTCGGCGGGCAGCGGCCGAGCAAAGCACCACTCCTGCAGGTGACCGTGCGTCCGGCCGAGGGCGGACCGCCGGTGGCGTCGTGCGAGCGACCGCTGCCGGACGACGGCCAGGTCTCGATCCCGGTGCCGGCCCTGAAGCCGTGGAGCCCGGACGCGCCCCATCTCTATCGCGTCGACCTGGCCCTGGTGCAGGACGGCCGGACCCTCGACGCCCTGAGCGAGCGGACCGGCTTCGTCGCCCTGGCCACGGCCGGCAAGCAGATCCGCGTCAACGACCAGCCGTACTACCTGCGCGGGAGCGGGGACTTCCTCTCCTGCCCGGAGACCGGCTGTCCGGATCCCGACCGCGAGCGCTGGCGCCGCCGCCTGCGGGCGCTGCGGGAGTACGGGTACAACTACGTCCGCTGCCAGTCCTACGTGTACGGCCCGGAGTACTACGAGGCCGCCGACGAGGTTGGCCTGCTGGTGCAGAGCGAGATGGGGATGCTCGGCGCCTGGGGCGGGACCTCGCCGATGCACGTGTACCAGTGGCCCAAGCCTACGCCGGACAACTACCCGGTGCTCAAGCGGCAGTGGGACCTGGTGGTCCGGCGCGATGCCCACCACCCCTCGGCCGGCATCTACTGCATGAGCAACGAGTACGGGGCCAACACCCCGTTCCCCCGCATCGCCTGGGAGTGCTACCGCGACACCAAGGCGGCCAAGCCCGACGCCCTGGTCCTGTGGACCGACGGGGGGTGGAACCCGGACCTGCCCGCGGACTTCGTCAACGACGAGGCCGGCAAGGACGCCGAGTGCCCCCTGCCCCTGGTCCAGCACGAGTTCCGCTGGTGGAGCTCCTTCCCCGACCTCGGGCTCAAGGAGAGGTACAGCGGCGCGGTCAGACCGTACGCCATCGAGCTGGCCGAGGAAGCCGCGGCCCGCCACGGCCTGGCCCACCTCCTCCCCCGGTTCGTCGAGGCCAGTAAGCGGCTACAGTTCCAGGAGGCCAAGCTCATGATGGAGAACTGCCGCCGGAGCCACCCGACCCTGGCCGGCATCTGCCACTTCAACGCCATGGACGCCAGCCCGTCGCCGCAGGGGGTGCTCACCGAGTTCTACGAGCCGAAGTACGCGGACAGCGACCGTTGGCTGCAGACCAACGGCGACGCCGTGCTGCTGGCCGGGCTGGAGGCCGACGACCGCGTCCTGGTCAGTGGTCAGGTTCTGCGCTGCCCCCTATTCCTCTCCGACTTCAGTCACCCGCCGTTCCAGGCCACGCGGGTCACCTGGGAGCTGCGCGGACCGGCCGGCCGCGGCCTGGCCGCCGGCGAGCTGACCTTCACCCCGACGCCGTGCCACACCGTGCCCGTGGGCGAGGTTACGGCCGATCTGCCCGCGGTCGACGAGCCCATCGCCCTCACGCTGCACGCCGCGCTGCGCGAGGGGAACCGCCAGGTGACCAACGACTGGCCTCTCTGGCTCTTCCCCTCGACCGCCCTGCCCGCGGGCGTGGCCCGGTACGGCGAGGACGCCGGCTCGTGGCTCGGGCGGTGGTCCGAGATCCCGGTGACCGCGACCCCGGAGCCGGCCCTGTCCTTGCTGCTGACCGAGGTTGTCGACGACCGCGTCGAGGAGTACCTGCAGGCCGGCGGTCGGGTCCTGCTGGCGGCCACCGAGGGGTTGGTGCGGCCGCATCCACCGAACTTCGGGTACGTCCGCTACTACTTCACCCCGCCGGCCAACTACGCGCCGTACGAGGACGGCCAGAACGGCACCCTGGTCGCCGACCATCCCCTGCTTGGGGCCTTCCCGCACGAGGGGTTTGCCGACCTGCACTGGTTCCGCCTGATCGATCAGTCCCCGCCCCTCGATCTGGAGCCGCTCGGCCTGACCGACGGCGAGCCGGTGATCCGCGTCATCCACCGGTACCCGGTCTGTCGGCCGCTGGCCTACCTGCACGAGGTGGCCGTGGGCCGCGGCCGGCTGATCCTGTGCGCGCTCGGTCTCTCCCCGGACTGGCCCGAGGCCCGGTACCTGCTGGCCCGGATCCGCGCGTACGCGGCCCATCCCACGGCCGCGGCATGGCCGGCCTCGGTCGCCACCCTGGCCCGCCTCAAGTCCGCCACGGCCCTGGCGCGGGTACCGCTGCGGTCGTCGGCCATCGCCTCCGGAGACCGGCCATGACCCCCAAGGAGCGGTTCCTCGCCAGCCTGACCTTTAACCCGGTCGACCGCGTGCCGTGCATGGAGATCTGCCTCTGGCAGCAGACCCGCGACCGCTGGCTGGCCGAGGGCATGCCGGCCACGGTCAATACCGCCTTCATGCACCGCGGCGACCGCTATTTCGGTCTGGACGGATACGAGACCGCGGCCTTCGACGCGGTGTCGCCGGTTCCGCCGGTCCCTTCCGAGGTGCTGGCCGAGGACGAGGAGACCGTGCTCTTCCGCGACGGCTTCGGCCGCACCCGCCGGGCGTACAAGCCGGGCACGGCCGGCGGCACGCGCCTGAGCATGGACACCTATCTCGACTTCGCCGTGAAGGACCAGACGAGCTGGGAGGCCTTCAAGCCCCGGTACCAGGGACCGGTTGCCGAGCGGTACCCGGCCGATTGGGAAGCGGTCAAGCAGATGGCCCTGACCACCGACCTGCCGCTGACCCTGCTCAACCCGCTCGGCGGCACCTTCGGCTACTACAGCATGCTGCGCAACTGGATGGGGACCGAGGGCTTGTCCTACCTGCTCTACGACGACCGGGCCCTGGTCGAGGGCTGTCTGGAGTTCCTCACCGAGTTCGCCCTCCGCGTCATGGCGCCGGCGGTAGAGCAGATCGAGTTCGACTTCTATTACATCCACGAGGACATGTCGTACAAGAATGGGCCGCTGATCTCGCCGGCCCTGTTCCGCCGCCTGTTCCTGCCGCACTACCGGCGGTTCGTCGACTTCCTGCGGCAGCACGGGGTCAAGGTGATCCTGGTCGACACCGACGGCAATTGCGAGGTCCTGCTGCCGCTGTTCATCGAGGCCGGGGTCGACGGCTTCGGTCCGGTCGAGCGGGCTGCCGGGATGGACCCGCTGGCGGTGCGCCGGAGGTTCGGCCGCGATATCTGCATGGTCGGCGGGGTGGACAAGCGCGAGCTGGCCAAGGGTCGGGCCGAGATCGAGGCCGAGGTCACCCGCCTGGCGCCTTTGGTCGAGGACGGAGGGTTCATCCCCACCATCGACCACGCCGTGCCGCCGGACGTGTCCCTGGCCAACTTCTCCTGGTATCTCGAGGTCAAGCGGAGTATCCTCGGCCGGTGACGACCTGGCCGCTGGTCTGCGCCCTGACCGCTGGGGTCAGCAATGCCCTGCTCGGGGTGCTGGCCAAGCAGGCCCAGCACTCGGGCTGCCGCGCCGAGGTGGTGCCGGTGCTGATGCTGGGCGCGGTCGGTCTGCTCGGTGGTCTGGCCCTGCCGTGGGCGCCGGGGGACTGGGGCGACCCCGGACTGTGGGCCCTGGCCACCGGCATGGGCCTGCTCTACGTGACCGCGCTGCAGTCGATGATCGTCGCCAACCGCACCTGCCCGCCGTCCCTGGTCTGGTCCCTGGCCAACCTGGCCCTGGTGCTGCCCGTGGTGCTGGCCCCGCTCCTGCTGCGCGAGCCGTGGCAGCCGATCGACGGCCTGCTGGTCGCCGCCTTCCTCGTCATGCTCGCCTGTTTCCGTCGTGGTCTCGGTCAGAGCGGCGAGGCCGCCCGAGCCCCCTGGAAACAGGTATGGCTGCCGCTGGCCGGCGTCTTCCTCAGCAACGGCCTGCTGATGCTGGGGTACAAGCTCGAGGCCCAACACTGGCCCCAGGTCGGCGCGGTGCCGTTCCTGGTACTGGTCTTCGGCAGCGGCGCGGTCCTCGGCCTGCTCGCCCGCCGGCGCTCGCCGGGCCGGGTCAGCGCGGCCGAATGGCGCTGGGGGCTGCTCATGGGCCTGGCCGGTACCGTGGCCAACCTCTGCGTGCTCGGTGCCGTAGTCCTGCCGGCCGTGGTAGCCTTCCCGCTGGTGCAAGGCACGGCCCTGATCGGCGGCACGGTGCTGATGGTGGTGCTCTACGACGAGCCGCTCAACGCGGCCAAACTCCTCGGCCTGACCTGCGGCGGCCTGGTGCTGGCCCTGGCCATGGGTAGGTGATTCTTCCTGAGATGAGGCGCGATGAAGATCAGACATGACTTTGCCCTCGAGGCCTTCGTCGACTTCCCCGACGACGCCATCACCGCCGTAGAGCCGATCACCCCGGCGCACATCGACGCGATGATGCGTTGCCTGGCCGCCAGCGGCGTGCGCCGGGTCAGTTGGGAGGTGTACGGTGACGGCCACGGCGGCTTGCTGATACCGGCACACGACGAACGCTGGGAGAACATGGCCCGGACCTATACCGGCCTGGGGCAGAACAGCCTGGCGGTGGCCGTGGAATCAGCCCATCGCCACGGCCTGGAGATCTACGCCTACTTCAAGCCGTACGAGACCGGAATCGCGGCGCTGTTCCCGGAAGGTTCGTACGAGGCCACGGTATACGGCCGCACCCGGCAGCTCGGCGGGCGGTTGACCTGGATGGAGCCGTTCGTGGTGGACCACCCGCACCTGCGCCTCCGGCGGCGCCCCGACCTCCTCCCGGCCGACACGGAGTCCTTGCCGATCCGCGGCCTGCGCCTGCGCAAGCGCGATGCCTCTCCCACCCGGGTCACCCGGGAGCACCTGCAACTATGGGCCAGCGATCAGAACTACCAGTACCGCCGTCTCGACGTTCCGTTCGAGGTGGATGAGACCATCGAGCCTTGCCCGCATGAGGTGCGCGATCTGTTCAGCGAGGAGCTCTTGATCGGTCGGGGTGATCCGCAGCGGGTGCTCCACCTGCACGGGCTGGAGCTACGGGACCGGTACGTCTTGGTGACCACCGACTTCGCCGCCGGTCCGGCCGACTTCGCCAACACCGACCTGGCGATGCTCTCGGCGTACGACGCGACCGGGCGCGAGAGTGGTTGCCTCGGGCACGGCCATCTGGTTCGGCGAACGGGTGGATTTCCGCCGCTGGGGGTTGGTGTTCGACCACGGGTACAACGGGCAGGTGATGCGTCTCGACGAGCCTAATACCAGCGGGCGCCAGGGGATCGTCGCCTTTGCCCGCGGCCGCAACGAATACCTGCCGGGTGCCCTCTGCGAGACGGAGCCTGAGGTCCAGCGCTTCTGGCTCTCCTGCCTCGAGAGCATACTTGACACGGCCGTGGACGGGGTGGATTGGCGAGAGGAAAACCACAGCACTCACACGAACCACCCGGAGGAGTACGGGTACAACGAGGTGGTGCTGGCCCGGTGTCGCGACCGGGGCCAGGTGGATCTGCCGACCATGGCCGCGGTCCGCGGCGACGCGTACACCGCATTCCTGGCCCGAGCCAAGGAGCTGATCAATCGCCGGGGCGCGGCCATGCGCATCCATTTCCAGGTCGATTGGTACCGGCCCAACCCGCCCCTGGCACGCCGCCTGGCCTATCCGGCGAACCTCGACTTTCAATGGCAGCGCTGGATCGAGGAGGGGCTGACCGACGAGGCGGTACTGCGCTTCTTCGCCCTGCCCTTCGACTGCGTCTTCGATGACCCCGTGGCGCAGGAGATGATCGCCCGTTGCCGCGCCCGGGGCATCCCGGTCACCGTGAACCGCTATATCCGTCCCGATACCCTGGCCGAGGAATACCGGCGAGTGCGTCGCGATGGCCGGTTCGCCGGATTCATCCTTTATGAGACGTGTGCCTTCCTCAAGATCCTGCCCAACGGCGGCTGCGAGAACATCGTTCCCGTGATCCCCGGGCTGCACGCCATGCGGTGAAGCAGCAAGCTAGGGACCATCGACCCATTCCCAGGAGCAATCCCATGCCCGATCCACTGCGCCTCGTCTGCATCGGCGCCCATCCGGCCGACATGTTCGACCAGAG
>JBAZUN010000240.1:0-8747 GCA_041661365.1 Candidatus Latescibacterota bacterium | reverse complement strand
GGGAGGCGACGCCGGCGCGGCGAGCGGCCGCCGTGGGCGTGCTCCAGACCGTGGGCACCGAGCCACCTCCCGGACTGCCTGGCGGCCTGGGCATGGCCCTCCGGGCAGCCCTGGGCAGCCGTCCAGTCACGGAGGAGCGGCCGCACTACCTGCTGCTCATCACCGACGAGCCCGCCGCGGCCGCCGACCCACCGGCCCAGGCGCTGCTGCAGTCCCTGGCCATTCGCCCTGATCCCTTGCGCCGCGCCCGGGTGCTGCAGCTCGGGGGAAGGCGGTTCGGAGCCCTGGCCGGGGAGCTCGCCCGGCTGCTGGGAGCACCACTGTGGGCGCCACCTGACTCGCAGGCGGTGAGGGCGGAGCTGGCCGGTCTGGCAGCCACCCTGGCCCGACCGCATGCGTTCGTCGGGCGGGTCGACCTGCCCGGCGCCAGGGCCTGGGACCTGGTCCCGAACCGCCTGGGCTGGGTGCCAGTGGGCGACGAAGTCCTTCAGATGGGCCGCTACAGCACCTCGGTTGCGTCGGCCGTGCGCGTGCATGGCTTCAGCACCTCGGTCGACTTGGGGCAGCCGTTGGTGGTGGCGGCGCCGGACTCCACCGCACCCCCTGGCCAGGACGAGCATGTCCTGATCCACGAGAGCTTCGAGGCAGGGACCCTCGGCCCCTTCACCGTGGCGGGGGGCACCACCGGGCAATGGCGCGCCGACTCGCCGGCCGGCGTGCTGTGCGTCCACAGCGTTCGCGAGGTGGCGCGGGTATACAAGGCCTTGCCGACACCGAGCTTCACCATCGAGGTGCGTCTCAGGCTCCGGGGCAGCGAGGGACAGATCCTGCTGACCGCCGCCGATCGTCTGCCGGCCTGGCGTGTCGACCTGATGGCGCGCCAAGGTCTGCGGGTGATCACCGCCAGGGCGGAGGCCACCAGACCTTACCCCGTGGAGCAAGGCCGTTGGTACGACCTGCGCGTGACGGTCGGCAACGACACGGTGCGGACCTGGGTCGACGGCGTCCAGGTACACGACGGCGTGCCCATGGGCGGGCAGGAGTCGGACGGGGTCATCGGCCTCGGCGCCTACAACGCCGACTCGGTCTTCTTCGACGACGTGGTGGTGCGGCTGGGCACGGAGGCTGGCGGTGACGCGCAGGGCCTGCTCCCGAACCGCCTGGCCACGGCCCCGGCGATGCTGTGGGCGACCGAGCGGGCTCGGCAGCTCGAGCAGCAGCGACTGCTGTTCGGACCGGTCCCCGAGCTGGAGGCGGCCCTGCTGGACGTCGGACTGACCTACCGGGCGGTCACCGAAACGTCGCCCCTGGCCCTGGTGGTGACGGCCGCGGCGGCGCGGCAGGCCGCCGCTACGCTACCGGCCGTGATGGAGGTGGACAGCTCCCTGACCGAGCAGACCGACGCGGGCGGCGACCGCACGCTGGCGGCCGCCCTGCTGACGGCCAATGCGCCGAACCCGTGCAACGGCGTCACCTGGATCAGCTACCGCCTGCCGCTGGGGCTGGCGCTGGAGCCGGCAGCGCAACTGGTCCTGTACGACGTTACTGGTCAGCGGGTGCGGGCCCTGGTGCTGCCAGCGGTGCCAGGGGCCGTGGGGCGGATCAGTTGGGACGGCCGGGACCAGTCCGGCAGCGAAGTGGCCACCGGGGTGTATCTGTACGCCCTCGAGGTTGGTGGGACGCGGCTGGCGGCACGTCGCCTGGCCCTGGTTCGCTGACCCGCTGTTTCGCCGGCACCATTCCCCCGGCAACCCAGAGTCACCGGCCGGTCGCTCACCCAGGCACAGGCCGTCGCCAAGCGCCGAGCCGGCTCAGGCCCGGCCCGAGCGGGGTGGTGCCTCGGTGCGTCGTGGCAGGCCGTCATTGGAGCCGATCCCGAGCCTCCGGCGGATGGTTGCAGCTCGATCTACTCGCCGGGGTGATGCAGTCCGCCAAGTCGGGCCTGCAGGCTCCCCTTGAGCCGCTTGAACAGGCTCGGACGGGTGACCATGTGCCGGAACATGTTCAGACACGGCGGGCAGGTGCCGTCTTTCACCGTCCACGCCGGGTACTTGGCTTGGATGGCCGCCACGATCTTGGGTGCGATCTCCCCCTCGAGCTCGCGAACCAGCTCCGGTACTTCCCTCCCGCAGGTCGGGCAGACCAGCCGCTCGATCTGGGTACCCATCGCCTCCTCCTCGGTAACGGGGTAAGGTATGGCGTCAATGCCGCCCAACGATGGAGAATGTCTGGGCACCCGCCGGTCCGGCAAGGGTTGTAACGCTGCACTCCGGCAGCGCACCTGGTCGGATGGCTCTGCGGGCTGGGGCCGGCTGACAGGAGATGCGGGCGGCCGGCCAGGAGCCGGTAGTGTTGCGGGTGGCCAGACTCGCAGCCGACTCCCCGCGGTCACGGCCCGGCTTGACGGTAAGCCCAGCCGGTCTCATCATTGCTTTCCAGCCGCACTCAGGGCCGGCTGTTCCTGCCTCGCCTACTTCCGCAGCCGCAACCTAACGCGCCTGACCCGGTAGCCTGCTGTTTCCGGATCCGTCGATTTGCCCGGGGGCCTTGCATGGAGCGGCGCACCTTCTTCCAGGGACTGCTCGCGGCGCTGGCCGCGGCGCCGTCCCTGCCTCAGATCGCGGCAGCGCTGTCCGACTACCTGAGCGCGCTCAGGGTCGACCTCGACGCCGCACCCGACGAACCGGCGTACTGGGCGCGCGTGGGGCAAGAGTTCCTGCTGGAGCCGGGACTGCTGCACTTCAATTGCGGCAGTATCGGCGCCACGCCGCGTCCGGTGGTGGCCGCGCTGAAGGCCTACATCGACCGTCTCGAGACCAATCCGTATGAATACACCTGGGCGGGGTTCCCCGACGCCCAGATCAGCGAGGTCATCAACAAGGCCAGCAAGTTCCTCGGCAATACTTCGGGCGACCTCCTGCTCACCCGCAACACCACCGAGGGCATGAACCTGGTTGCCACCGGCCTCAAGCTGCAGTCTGGTGACGAGATCCTGACGACCGACCACGAGCACCCCGGCGGGATCGACTGCTGGCGTTACCTGGCCCAGCAGCACGGCGTGCGGGTGCGTCAACTGCACCTGCCCACGCCGGCAACCGACAAGGCTCAGATCCTCCGCCTGGTCGAGGAGGCCCTCACCCCGCAGACGCGGGTCTGCAGCTTCAGCCATGTGACCACGACCACGGGCCTGCAGATGCCGCTGCGCGAGATCGCGGCGATCACCCGGCCCAGGGGCATCCTGCTGGTCGCCGACGGGGCTCAGGCGCCGGGCATGCTCGAGGTGGGGGTTTCGGATCTGGAGGTCGATGCGTACGCCTCGAGCAGCCACAAGTGGATGCTGGCGCCCAAGGGGTGCGGCCTGCTCTATGTGCGCGGCCAGGCCCAGCACAGCATCAGGCCGATCTCGGCGTACGCCGAGGTGGGATCCCAGTACGGCGCCTATACCGGGGCCACCGGCACCCGCAACGTGCCTCAACTGCTCGCCCATGGGGACACCATGGACTTCCACAACCTGATCGGCAGAGCCCGGGTGGCTGCCCGGCTGCGCCAGCTCAGCGCGTACCTGCGTCAGCGTCTGACGGCCATCCCGCGGCTCGTGCCGCTCACCCCGACCGACCCCGAGCTGTCTTCGGCCATGGTGGCGTACCGGGTTGAGGGGAGCACCGCCGAATATGTGTACAACCAGCTCAAACGACAGCACATGATCGTCAAGCTCACCGGGTACAACCTGGTTCTTCCCGGCAACGACATCCCCCAGGAATCGGTGCAGAACCTGCGCTTCTCCACCCATCTGTTCAACGACGAGACGCAGATCGACCAGCTCGTGGACGCGCTGGGACGGATGCTGGGGGTGAGTACCGCCGTCGAGACGGGAACCCCGTCACCGCCGGAGTCCTTCAGCGTCAAGGCGAACCACCCCAATCCGTTCAATGCGAGCACCCAGATCGAATACGAGCTGGCGCAGCCCGACCAGGTGAAGGTGGCGGTCTACAATGCCCAAGGCCAGCTCGTCGAGCTGCTCGACCAGGGCCTGCAGACGGCCGGCACGCACCGCGTTACCTGGGCGGCCGGCGGACGGGCCACCGGAACCTACTTCTACCAGGTCAGCACCCACACCACGCAGCAGACCAGGAAGATGCTGCTGCTGCAGTGATCGCCCGCGATTGCCGGGGGATCCAATTCCTCACAATGGGTTGGGATCCACCGGCGCAGTCCACCGGCGGGGACCGACTTACCGTCGCTGTCGGCGACCCTCAGGTGCACCCGGCCGCCAGCTCCCGACCGAGCCGCAGCACCTCGGTGATCATTGCGTCGAAATCCTCCTGCCGGCTGCGATGGTTAGTAATCGCCGCGCGGATCGCGTACCGTCCATGGATGCGGGTGTAGGAAGGCGCGGCGACGCCGCTCTCCTGCAGGCGGATCAGCAGCTCCTGATTCAGTGCGTCGTGCCCCGCACCGTCCCGGCCGGCAGCAAGGTAGCGGAAGCACACGATGTTCAGGGACACGGGCGCCATCAGTTCCAGCTCCGGCTCGCGCTCTACCAGCCCGGCGAGGTGACGGGCCTGGGCCACGTTCTGCGTGACCAGGCGCCCGAGCTTCTCGATCCCGTGCTCCTTGATGTGCATCCACGCCTTCAGTGCCCGGAACCCCCGCGATAGCTGGATCCCGTAGTCGCTGAACCAGACGCCCGCGTTGAGGCCGCGATCGCCGTGGACGAGGTATTCGGGCGTCAGCGAAAAGGTTCGCCGGTGCGCCTCGGGGTCGCGCACGAGTGCCACGCCGATCTCGTAAGGCAGGTACAGCCACTTGTGGAAGTCGAAGGTGAGCGAGTCGGCGCGCTCCATGCCCGCCACGCGGGGACGCAGGTCCGGGGAGAGGCAGGCCAGCGCGCCGAAGGCGCCGTCGACGTGGAACCACAGCCCTTCGCGGGAAGCAAGGTCCGCCAACGCGGGTAGGTCATCGACGGCGCCGGTGTTAACGGTGCCGGCCGTGCCGACGATGCCGATCGGGCGTAATCCCGCTGCCCGGTCGGCGGCGATCATCCCGCGTACCGCGTCGACGTCGACGGTGAAGTCCGGACGGACTGGGGCTAGCCGCAAGCCGTCCGCCCCCAGGCCCAGCAGCTCCACCGCCTTCTGGATCGAGCTGTGCGCCTCGGTCGAAGCATAGACGGCGAGCGGCTGCGCCGATGCACCCACACCGCGGCGTCGCACGTCGAATTCCGCCCGAGCGTTGCGTGCCACGGCCAGGCCCACCAGGTTGCCCATCGAGCTGCCGCTCACCAGCAGACCACCTGCGGACGAGGGGAAGCCGGTCATCTCGCGGCACCAGGAGAGGACCTGCTCCTCCACGTATCCAGCGGTGTGCTCACCGCCGCCGAGGTTTGAGTTCATGCCGGCAGCGAGCATCTCGGCGAGCATGGCAAGGGGCGTGCCCGTGCCGATGACCCAACTCCAGAACCGGGGATGGTAACTCCCCATCGGATACGGCAGGACCAGCTCGCGGAAGGCCTTGTAGGCGGCCTCGGCGCCCTGTCCCTCCTGGGGCAGCGGCTCGCGCAGCGCCTGTTTCACCTCCTCGGGCACCGGGCTCCAGACCGGACGATCCCGGGCTGTCTCCAGCCACTCCATCATGTCGTCGACCATGCGGTGACCGAGCTCTCGCATCGCGCGCCAGTCTTCCGGGTCGAGGGTTTCTTCGGTCACCCCGTCCTCCATGGGTCGAAAGAACGCCAGCAGGCTTTGGTTCCAGGCCGGGCGATAGCGCAACTCGAAGGATAGGTTGCGCACCTACTGGCCCCACCGACACCAGCTCGTCGACGGTGATCCAGGTTTTTTTCGTGGAAGCCGCTGGGCCGGAACGCCTGCACCTCGGTTAGAGAGCCCGTCCTCAGGGCCTTGCATTGACCCGGCTTGACCCGCAGACCCCAAGGTGGCCCGGCCAAGACGGTCCACCCGTGGCCGTCAGCCGCGGGCCGCGATCACCCGGGCCGGGGTCATGGGCAACTGCAGCAGGCGCGCTCCGGTGGCCGCGCAGATGGCGTTGGCCACCACCGCACCCATGGTGATGATGGCCGGCTCGCCGCCGCCCTGAGGCGGGTCATTGCGGTCCTCGATCAGCACGGTCTCGATCCGGGGCAGCCAGGAGAAGCGGGGGAGGGTGTAGGTGTCGAAATTGCGGTCGAGGATCTCCCCGCCCCGGAAGTGGACTTCCTCGCCCAAGGCGTAGCCCAGCCCCATGGTGATGCAGCCCTCCATCTGGATGCGGGCCCCCTGGGGATTGACCACCAAGCCCATGTTCTGGGCACAGACGACCCGCTCGACGCGCACCGCTCCGGTCGCCTCATCCACCTGCACCTCGGCCAGGCTGGCTACCCAGGTCCCGGCGTCGATGCCCAGGGCCACCCCACACCCCCGCCCCGGTCCCAGCCGTCCCTTGGTCCAGCCGAACCTCTCAGCGGCGGCCAGCAACACGCCCCGCATCTTCTCGTCCCGCAGGTGCGCCAGCCGGAACGCCACCGGGTCAACGCCGGCCTTGGCCGCCAAGGTGTCGATGTGGGACTCGCGGGCGAAGGTGTTGGTGTTGTTCCCCGGCGCCCGCCAGGCCCCGGTGGCGAAGGGATGGGTTCCCGGACCACCGCCCCAGCCGCCGGGGTAGGCAAGGGTAGCGTGGTCGGCAATATCGTAGAAGCACTCGGCACCGCGCGCCCCGGCGTAGTACACGTGATACTCCCAGAAAGCGATACGGCCGGCCTCGGTCAGGCCTGAGCGGATCCGGACCATGGCCGCGGGCCGGAAGCTGTCGGCGAAGAACTCCTCGGCCCGAGTGTAGGCCACCTGCACCGGTCGACCGGCGGCCCGAGCCAGCCGCGCCGCTTCTACGGCCTGCAGGTTCCGCGCCTTGCCGCCGAACCCGCCGCCGACGAAGGGCGTGATGACACGCACGTCTTCGGGTTGGCAGCCCAGGGCCTCAGCCACCTCGTTGCGGACCCCGAAGGGGTTCTGGGTGGAGGCCCACACGGTCGTCTTCGAGCCCTCCACCACGGCCAGCGCCGCGTGCGGCTCGATCGGGGCATGGGCGACGTAGCTGTTGAGGTAGGTGGCCTCGACCACCTCGACGGCCTGGGACTCGCCGCGGGCCAGGTCGCCTCCGCGCGCCACCTCTTCTCCAGGAGGGGCGGCCCGGAAGAGGTGGGTGAAGATGGTCTGGTCGTCGACCGTCGGCTCCGGCCGGTCCCAGCGTGCCTCGATCAGGGCAAGGGCCCGCTCGGCCTGGTCGGGGTGGTCGTGCAGCACGGCGACGAGCTCGCCGTCCTGCACGACGCGGGCGCCGGACACCTGGCTGACGGGCGAAACGTCGAGGGCCTGCAGCCTGGCTCCGTGCGCCGGCGGCCGGAGCAGCCGCGCGCAGAGCATCCCGTCCAGCCGGATGTCGGCGGCGTACTGGGCGGCGCCGGTGACCTTGGCCACGGCATCCCGCCGCAGGACCGGCTGACCGATCACCCTCATCTCGGCCGGGGTCTTGAGGGGTGGTGCAGGTGACAGGTGCCGGGCGATCCGCCGGCCTTGGGCCAGCGTGGAGTAGGCGACGCGCCGGCTGGGCTCGGCGCGGTCGAAGACGACTCCGGCCTCGACGGCCAGATCGGCCACCGGCCGGTCCAAGCGCTCCGCTGCCAAGGCCAGGAGGACTGCCTTGGCTTCGGCCCCGGCCGCGCGCAGGTGAGGGCCGAAGGCGCGGGTGCTCAGGGATCCCCAGGTGCCCATGTCCCAGGGGCACAGATCGGTGTCGCCCATTACCATGTGCACCGAGTCCAAGGCCACGTCCAGCTCGTCGGCCAGCATCTGGGCCAGGGAGGTGACGACCCCCTGGCCCATCTCGATCTTGCCGGTGAAGCAGGTCACCTCGCCGTCCTCGCCGATGCGCAGGAAGGCGTTGTAGTCCGTCGGCAAGGCGTTGGTCGCCCGGCTCGGCTCGCCTTCGGACTGCGCCCGGAGATCGCCGTCCGCGAACAGGATGACAATGCCGCCGCCGAGCAGCTGCAAGGCCTGCCGCCGGCTCACGGGGAGTTCGGTCAGGTTGCCGCTGAGCTCCCAATCCAGGCACGGTCGGTCCATTTCAGCTCCCTCCCGCCATCATCCGGGCCGCTGTCTGGATGGCCTCGACGATGCGCTGGTGGGCCCCGCACCGGCACAGGTTGTCCTCCATCCCTTCCACCACCTGGGCATAGGTGGGGTGGGGCTGCCGCTGCAGTAGGCCGTAGGCCGCCAGGATCATGCCCGGGGTGCAGAAGCCGCACTGGAGGCCGTCGTGCTCGGCAAAGGCTTGTTGGAGCGGGTGCAGCTCACCGCCGCGCGACAGCCCCTCGATAGTCGTGACGGTCCTGCCCTGTACCTCCCCGACCGCGGTGACGCAGGAACGCACCGGCGCGGCGTCGACCAGGACGGTACAGGCGCCGCAGTGTCCCTCGCCGCACCCGTACTTGGCGCCGGTCAGGCCCAGGTCGCTGCGCAGCACCCACAGCAGCGGCCGATCCGCGTCCACCGGTAGCTCCATCGCCTTCCCGTTGAGGGTGAAGCGGACCACCTCCTGCATCTCCGGCCTCCTCTGGTAGTCGCCCCGATGCCAGCGTATACTAGACCCGCGGCCGGTGCCGGGCAAGGGCCGTGCACCACGCGGGGCGGTGCCCCCGAGCACGGATGCACTCACGGGCAGCCCCGCCCGGCGGCGCTGCCAACCCCGGGACGGAC
>JBAZUN010000239.1:0-8766 GCA_041661365.1 Candidatus Latescibacterota bacterium | reverse complement strand
GCGGGCCGCCACGAACTGGCGGGAGAGGACCGGGCCGGTGCCGGCCAGGCCGGTGGCCGCGAAGAGGAAGCTGGCCGAGGGGGAGAGCCGGGCCAGGTTCTGGGTCATGCTCACCTGAGAGGCCAGGCGATCCTGGTAGAACTCCTCCAGCTTCTGCACCCGTCGGGTAGCGTCCTGCTGGAGCTGCTCGGACTCCTGGCCGCCGTAGACCTTGCGTCGGCGCAGGGCGTCCTGAAGCAGTTGGGACTCCCGGTTGATCGCCTGCTTCTCGGCCTCGATGACCTGCCGGTCGGGGACCGGCGCGGCCAACCGGCCGGCCACCGGTGCCAGGTTGGGGACGATCAGGATCCCGCCGATCCAGACCAGCAGGCAGACCAGCAGGGAGGTGGCCGGTCGATGCGTCAGGGCCGAGATCATCAGACCCAAGGTGAAGCAGGCGGACAGGTAGAGGAGCGCCAAGCCGAGGATCAGCAGGAAGCGGGTCACCACCTCACCGCCGACCGTCATACCCCCCGAGATCCGGACGTAGATCAGCCCGGCCAGGGCCGCGGCGACCAGGGGCACGGCCAGGGAGAGGTACCCGCCGATCCACTTCCCCAGGAGGACCAGGTCGCGCGGCACCGAGTTGGCCAGGAGGAGCTTGAGGGTGCCGCGCTCCTTCTCGCCGCAGACCGCGTCGAAGACGAAAAGCAGGGCCAACAGGCTGGCCACCACGTTGACCACGTAGACCAGGTCAGGGGCCTGGAAGACCTCGAAGAACCGGTTGCGGTTGAGCCGGTCTTCGCTGGTGAGGAAGCGCATATACCCCGAAGACACGACCCGGGTGGGCAGCACCGCGTCTAAACCGCGGGCCAGGATGCTCAGGCCGCTGGGCTCGCGGATGCCGGTGAAGCTGGCTCGCTGGTATTCCTGCAGCAGCTCGCTGGGGTCCTGGATCGCCTCCAGCTTGGCGAGCTGGGCCCGCTCCTTGGCCAGGGCGCTGCTATATTCCTGCCTCCGGCCCTGGTAGTCTCCAGTCATCAGGAACAGGGCCATCAGCACCAGCAGGAAGAGGAGGGCATAGGTGATGGCGAAGCGCAGGCTGAGGACGTTGTGGGCGATCTCTTTGCGGATGAGGCGGAAGAGCATGGCGCCCTCCTGTCGCGACGCGGCGCAATCGACTACTGGAAGCGAAGCAGACCGAACTGGTCGGGGAACAATCCGCTGGGATAGGTACGGACCCACTGAAGGTACTGCTCGCCCCGGTAGTTCCGCACCAGCTCCGCGCCCCAGAGGGTGCCCGGCCGGGGAACGGGGAGCTCCTTCTGGCCGAAGCTGAGCTTCATCTCGACCGACCAGAAGTCGGGCCCCACAAAGGCGGCCACTGCCGCAGCGCCGACCCAGTTGAAGTCGTAGTTGGGGTTGAAGCCGTTGGCCCCCGTGCTGACGTATTCGTCGGCATAGGCCCCTTTGCTGTTGATTCCGAAGTGGGCGAAGGTGCGGCGGTCGAAGTCTGCGTCGAACATCAGCTCAATGCAGTCGTCCGACCAGATCTGAGTCTGCATGGCCTGCGGCCCTCCGGAGCCGGCTTGGCCGTCCTGATGCGGGTCGAGGTGGGTCACCTTGGCCACCAGGCTGTCCGGGTGATCGTCGTGGCCGCGGAAGCCGATGTACAGGGCCTGCGGCGTGTACCCCAGGTAGAAGGCGCTGACCTGCTCGGCCGCGGGCGCGGCAAAGCTGTCGCCGACGAAGAGCTGATACAGGGTGTCGACGCGGGCCGCCTGCTGCCACAGGGGTTCGTCGAGCCGGCCGTCGACCGTGGGGGTGGTCCTGAGCCGGGGCACGTCGAGGAGCAGTCGGTGCTGGCGCATCAGCTCCAGGCCGCGCTCTCGCTGGCCGTTCTCCAGGTAATGCCAGCCGAGCTGGTACAGGGCGCGCTTGCTGTGGGGGTAGTAGGCCAGGGCCTGGTGGTACAACCCCTCAGCCTGGCTGACCTGGGCCTTGAGGACCGCCTGTCGGGCCTGGGTCAGCAGCTCGTTCACCGCGGCCTCGACCCGGGTCAAAGCCTCGATCCGGGCCTGCCGGTCCGGGTCGTCCACCATGGCCCGGCAGCGGCTCTTCAGGCTTTCTCGCTGCTCGGTGGTCAGTTTGGCGTCGAGGGCGGCTAGCGCGGTCAGTGCCTGGTACCGCACCTCGCCGCTCTGGTCGTCGAGGGCCTGGAGCAGGGCCGGGATCCCCTCGGGTCGTTTATACAAGCCGAGCCGCTGGGCCACGCGGCCCCGGACCGCGGGGTCGGGATCGTTGGTCAGCAGGCGGTTCAGGGCCTCGGGGATCCGCGGGTCGTCGACCCGGGTCATCAGGCTGGCCAGCACCTCGACCAGGGCGACCCGACCCTTCGCGTACTCGGGGTCGGTCAGGGCCTCGAGCAGCGGGCCGACGGCCCGCCCCTTGGACAGCAGCAGCTCCTGCTGGGCCTGGGCCGCGGCGTCACCCCCTTCGGTCAGGTCGGCGATCTGGTCGTCGACCGAGGAGCCGCATCCCCAGAGCAGGCAGCTTGCCGCCAGGCACGCGTACCGTCGCACGGGTACCTCCTCGCGAAGCGCGATTCCGGGCCGGGAGGCTCAGTCATGCCGCGAGGGCTTCGCGGTAGCCGGGTTTCCCGACGGCAGATCTGTCCCCACCATGCACCACCCGGTGCGCTTTGTCAAGGAAAATCCCCTTCTGCCGTTCGTTCCGGGTTGACGCGGTCGGGGATCGACGTGCACCTTAGAGACGGCTTGCTGACCAATTGTAGGAGTGTAGCGTTGTAGGAGTGTAGCGGCGAAGAAGCACGGGAGACGACGATGGACGTGCTGACGGCGATCGCGGCGCGGCGCAGCATCCGCGCCTTCAGGCCCATCCCCGTACCGGACGAGGCATTACAGACCATCCTCATTACCGCGACCCAGGCCCCGTCGGGCAAGAACCGCCAGCCCTGGCGATTCGTCGTGGTGCGCGAGGACCACCGCGCCGAGATGGTGCGGATCCTCCGGGCCGGGATCGAGGAGGCCAAGGCGCACGGCATCGATCCCGGCAGCAGCGAGGGTACGGCCGCCATCATGGAGCAGGCGCCGCTGACCGTGTTCGTCTTCAACCCCGAAGGGATCGGCCTGGAGGAGAGCCGCTCGGTACACCAGGTACTGAGGGACGCGGTCGACGTCCAGTCGGTGGGCGCCGCTATCCAGAACATGCTCCTGGCGGCCCTGGCCCTCGGCCTGGGCTCCCTGTGGATCTGCGACGTGTACTACGCCTACGAGGGGCTGCAGCGCTGGCTGGACGAGCCGGGCCAGCTCGTGGCCGCGGTCTCCTTCGGGTACCCGGACGAAAGCCCGGCCGCCCGGCCCCGGTTGCCGGTGTCGCGGGTCAGCCGGACGCGCTGAGTTGGCCCGGCGCGCGGCTCCTCGATCCCAGGCCCCCGGTGGCGAGCCGCCGGACCGGCCGTACGTGCGGACCCTCCAACAGGCCCGAGAATTCGTTCGGGTCGCGCGGATCTGCACCATCTTCGCCCAGCGGCCGGGGCTGGCCTGCCTGTGGACCGTCGTCGACCTGCCGGAGAAGCAGCCCGACGAGCAGGGGTGGGGCGAGAAGATCGGTCACGTCTGGCGGTGGAAGAACGAGCTGCCGGCCCGGTACCCGGAGGAGATCTACTACGGCAAGATCCGCGGCGGTCACGCCGTGCTGATGACCATCGACTATCTGACCCACGTCCACTACCCGCAAGGTCACGTGCCGGTGTCGGGGTGCACGCCGCTGGCTCGCCAGCTCCACCGGTTCATCCGCTCCGAGCCGTACACCACCGGAGCCCTGCGCCGCGAGGTGCTGGCCGGCACCCGGTGCACCCGCGCCGCCTTCGAGGGCGCGCTCAAGGAGTTGCAGGTGACCCTCAACATCGTGCGCTCCAACGATCCCGAGGTCGAGAGCGACCTCTGGCTGCCGTTCGAGGAGCAGTACCCCGGGCTGACCAACTGACCAGGCGGCCCGATGGTCGGGCCATCACCCCTCACCGCTCAGGTGGATCCCATGAAGATCGTCGACCTCGAGGTGACCCGGTTCCGCACCACCAGCCGCACCTACCCCACCCAGTTGGGATACTACTACTGGGGCGAGGAACACCCCGCCACGGCCTCGATCACCCGCATCCTCACCGACGACGGCCACGAGGGGTTCAACCTGGGAGGCGACCAGGGCACGATGAACGGGGTGGTCAAGCCGCTCCTCATCGGCGAGAACCCGCTCGACCGGGAGAAGCTCTGGCAGTGGATGGGCCAGCATCCCGGCTTCTCCGAGGGGCTGGCCGGGTTCATCGACTGCACCCTGTGGGACCTGTACGGCCGCATGGTGGGACTGCCGGTCCACCAGTGCCTGGGCGGCTGTCGCGACCGGGTCAAGGCCTACGCCAGCACCTGGCCCAACATGGGCCGACCGGACGACTACGTCCGCCACGCCCTGGAGATGAAGAAGCTGGGGTACACCGCGTACAAGGTGCACGCCTATATCTACTTCAATCCCTATACCTGGGAGCATGGCCCGCAGCTTCCGGGGTTCCCACGGGCCGACGTCGAGGTCTGCCGGGCCGTGCGCGAGGCCGTCGGACCCGAGATGGTGCTGATGTTGGACCCCTTCGGGGTTTATACCCTGGAAGAATCGATCTGGGTCGGCCACGAGCTGGAGAAGCTGGGGTACTACTGGCTCGAGCACCCGATGATCGAGACCCGGCCCGAGGCTTACCGCCGCCTGTGCCAGGAGCTGGATATCGCGATCTGCTCCCCCGAGCACGCGCCCGGGGGGATCTTCACCCGCGCCGAGTGGGTGCTGCAGGGGGCCTCGGACATGAGCCGCATCGACGTGGGGTACGGCGGCATCACCGGCAGCTACAAGCACGCCATGCTCTGCCAGGCGTACGGCATCCAGTGCGAGATGCACGGCGGCCACTGGACCAACAGCCACATCCTGGGCGCCACCCCGGAATCGACCTGCCAGTACTTCGAGCGGGGGCTGCTGCGGCCGGATCTCGACTACGAGACCCCGCCCCCGTACCTCAAGGCGATCTGCGACCCGCTGGACGGGCAGGGGAACGTGATCCTGACCACGGCGCCGGGGCTGGGGATGGAGCTGAACTGGGACTACATCAACGATAACCGGGTAAAGGACTGAGCGAGCCGATCCATGCACGTCAATTACCACCGCGTCGTCCGCTGCATCTGCCACCGCCACCTGGCCATCCTCCTCGGCGCGGCCCTGCTTGCCGTGGGGACCGGTTTCCTCGCCGCCCGGCTGAAGATCCACTCCGACCTGGCCGACCTGTTGCCCCGGGACTACGTCAGCGTCCGCGAGCTGAACCGGATCAAGGCCCAGGTCGGCGGGATCGGGCCGTTGCTGGTCGTGGTCACCGGGGACAGCCTGGACCAGGTGGCCCGGTTCGTGCAGGTGCTGGCCGACTCGCTGGAGCACTCCCCCCAGGTCACCGCGGTCAGCCGCGGCAAGAACGCCGACTTCATCAGCCGCAACCGGCTCCTCTACATGAACCGGGTCGACCTGGACACCCTGTACCAGCGGCTGGCCGACCACGTGGAGGCCGAGAAGCTCAAGCGCTCACCGCTCTACTTCGCCCTGGACGAGGAGGAGGAATCGGCCGGCCTGGACCTGTCCGACCTCAAGTCCCGGTACCGGCGGTACGACGTGCAGGGACTGGAGCGGGACTACTACCTCACCGAGGAGAAGAACGGGATCATCCTGCGGGTCTATCCCGCCGGGGTGGCCACCGACGCCCGGTTCACCCGCGAGCTCCTCTCCGGGATCGACCGCGTCATCGCCGGCATCGATCCGACCCGCTTCGATCCCACCCTCGCCTGGTCCTACCAGGGGAGCTTCCGCAACAGCGCCAACCAGTACGACGCGGTGAAGAAGGACCTGGCCTTCACCTCGCTCTACAGCTACGTCGGGGTCCTGCTCCTCATCGCCCTCTACTTCCGCCAGGTGCTGGCCTCGGTCTGCATCGGGATCCCTCTGCTCATGGGCCTGTCGTGGACCTTCGGCGCGACCTACCTGGCCGTGGGCAACCTGAACCAGATCACCGTGGGGCTCTTCGCCATCCTCAGCGGCCTGGGGATCGACTACGGGATCCACGTCTTCGCGCGGTACCGCGAGGCCCGCCGCCGCCAACTGGGGGTCGAGGAGGCGCTGCAGGAGACCCTGACCCACACCGGCAACAGCCTGACCACCAGCGCGATCACCACCTCCATCGCCTTCTACTCCCTGCTGGCCACCGATTTCCGCGGCTTCCAGGAGTTCGGCTTCATCGTCGGCAGCGGCATCCTCCTCTCCCTGGCGGCCATGCTCCTGGTGGTCCCGGCCTGCATCGTGCTGGCCGAGCGTCTGGGCCTGATGCGGCTGCAGGGGAAGGAGGTCCCGGCCCACCTGCTCCGCCGCGGCCGGTACCCCTGGCCCGGACTGACCATCGCCCTGGCCGCGGTGGCCACGGTCTACGCCCTGGTCCACCTGCCCGACCTGGAGTTCGAGTACGACTTCCAGAAGCTGCAGCCCGCGGCGCCGCCGGCCCTGCACAAGACCACCCTCCCCGACGAGCTGCGCGAAGGCCGATCCCCTGCCATCGTGCTCACCGAGGGCCGGACCCAGGCCGAGGCGGTGGTGGCCGCGGTCGAGCGGATCAAGGCCGAGCACGGCCCGACTTCCACCATCCGCTCGGTGAAGAGCGTCTACTCCTACCTCCCCGCCGAGCAGCCGGCGAAACTGGAGGTCATTCGCCGGATCGACGAGCTGCTGAAGGAGAACCTCGACCTGCTGAGCGAGGGGCAGCGGGCCCAGGTCGACTCCCTGCGGCAGTTCCTCGAGGTCCGCGAGCTGACCCTGGCCGACCTGCCGCGGGACATGACCGTGGCCTTCACCAGCAAGGACGGCCGCATCCTCGACTTCGTCATGATCAACGCCGCCGTGCCCCTGCGCGACGGCCGCAACGCCATGGCCTTTGCCGACGAGGTGGCCGAGATCCGCACCTCCTCGGGCCAGGTCTACCACGCCTCGAGCAGCAACATCATCTTTGCCGAGATGCTGCGGTACATGCTCGACGACGGAGCCCTGGCCCTGGGACTGACCCTGGTGGTGGTGTCGCTGGTGCTCTGGCTCGACCTGCGCAAGCCGCTCGACGCCTTGCTGGCCCTCTCGCCGCTGCTGACCGCCCTGCTGTGGGCCACCGGGTTCATGTACGTGTTCGACATCCGTCTGAACCTCTACAACATGATCGCCTTCCCCACCGTGGTCGGCATGGGGGTCGACAACGGGGTGCACGTCCTGCACCGATACCGCGAGGCCGGGGTCGGATCGATGCGGCTGGTGCTGCGGAACACGGGGATGACCCTGGGCGCCACCTCGGTGGCCAACATGGTGGGGTTCCTCGGCTGTCTGTCGGCCAACCATCCGGCGCTGACCTCGATCAGCACCATGGCCCTGATCGGGATGAGCTGCTGCCTGGTGACCTCGCTCACCCTGCTGCCGGCCCTGCTGCAGGCACGCGAGCGGCGTTCGGCCGCGTCCGGCGCCGAGGGCTGAGTTCCGGCCATTCCTGCACGGGTCCCGGCGCCTCGGGCTCCCGTCCACGAGGAAGGAATACGCATGCGCGCCTTCAGTCTATCGGCGGTCGTGGCGGCCGTTGTCCTCATGGGCTCTCAGACCTTGGCCGCCCCGGTGGTCAACCCACTCACCGACACCAGCGTCTACCCGATCGCGGTCTGGGCCATGCCGGCACGGACCGCGCCGGCCTTTGCCGAGCTGGGGGTGAACCTCTTCGTCGCCGAGCAGGGAGGCGCCAAGGGATGGTGCGACACCCTGGCGGCCAACGGCTGCGTCGGGTTCGTCCACTGGCGCTCCAACCGCTCCGAGGCCCAACGGCAGGCCATCCTCGCCAGCCCCGGCTTCCTCGGCTGGATGCACGGGGACGAGCCCGACAATCCCGACGTGGTCGACGATGTCTTCCTGCCCTATCACGTGTTGCCGCAACGGCTGCTGGCCGACTACGAGGAGATGAAGGGATCGTCGACGCCGGCACCGATGTACCTGAACCTGGGCCAGGGGCTGGCCAACGGCATGGCCCAGAGCACGCCGGACAGCGTGTACCCGGCCTTCTGCGCCGCCGCCGACCTGGTCTGCTACGACGTGTACCCGACCTCGACCCAGGAAGGGGGCGCCGAGAGGCTGCACCTGGTGGCCCGCGGGGTCGAGCGACTGCGCCGGTTCGCCGGCCCGGACAAGCCGCTCTGGATCTGGCTGGAGTGCACCCGGATCGACGGGACGCGCGGCGACGTGGGGAACCGCGCTCCCCTGTCCCACGAGCTGCGCGCCGAGGTCTGGATGTCGATCCTGTACGGGGCCGACGGGATCGGCTACTTCCCGCACCAGTTCAATCCGTACCGCGGTGGACCAACGGCCATCCCGGCCGAGATCCAGGTCGAGATGCGCCTGACCAACGGCCTGCTGCACCGCCTGGCGCCGGTCCTGCGCACCGGTCGGCACGAGTCCCTGCCGGTCGAGGCGATCGCGGGGCAGGTCAGTGCCGGTCTGTGGCGGCTCGGCGAGCACGCCCTCCTGGTGGCGGTGAACATGCGCTCCGAGCCGTCCCGGGCCCTGGTGCGGCTTCCCGATGAGATCCCCGGATTGGCGCCCCTGGCCGGCAGCGGGCAGGCCCGACCCACCGAGGGGGTGCTGACCCTGGCGCTGCGCCCATACGAGGTCGCG
>JBAZUN010000238.1:0-8782 GCA_041661365.1 Candidatus Latescibacterota bacterium | reverse complement strand
TGGTCCGCCTGCAGCAAGGCCTCGGGCAACCCCTGGAGCAACTGATGCACCTCCTCCGGGGCCAGCTTTTCCACCGCGGCTTGCGCTGGTCGCTCCTTGCCGAAGTAGACGATGCTCCCCCGATCGTTGACCACCCACAGCCGCTGGATCGTGTCGTTCTCGGCGACGATCTGGGCGATCGCCTCCACCACCCGCGGGTCGCCGTCCAGCGAGGTGGCTACCTGCGCGGCCCGCTCGAGCACGGCGCGCGCGTCGGCCACCACCAGGGCCGGCAGTACCGCGGGGGACGCGGCCGGTCCCTGAGCGGCCAAGGCCTCGGCGCGCGACGCATTCACCTCCTGGGCCCATCGCCGGTCCACGTAGGGCTTGATCACTGCCGCGGTAACGATGAACACCGCGCCGGCGACGGCCGCCACGAAGGGGAGCCATCGGTGCAGCAAGGTCTGGGTACGGTTAGCCATGGTGGATACCTCCATTGATCCGGCGGATGAGGATCAGGGGCGTAGTTAGCAGGGTCAGCAGGTACGCGGCCGCGGCCACGCAGAACAGCGGCTCCGGCTGACAGGGTAGAGCCAGGCGGGGCGGCCAGGACAGGCCGACCGCGGCGGCTACCAGCTCGGTCCCGATCACCAGCACCCAAGCCAGCGCCGGCGGCCCCGCCCGCCTTGCCCGGGGTGAGACGGGCTGCAGCAGACCCTGCGCCGCGGCCAGCACCCGGTCGTCCAGCCCTGGAGGTATCAGCACCTCTGGCGGGGATCCCAGCAGCCGCCGCAGCCCTTCTGCTTCCTCGCGATCGTCACTCACTCTGTCAGCCTTTCCCTGAGCTTGGCCAAGGCGTAGTGCAACCTGCTCTTCACCGTGCCCACCGCAACCCCGGTGATCCGGGCGGTCTCCTCCTGCGAACAGCCTTGCACCACTCGGAGCAGAACCACGGCCCGCTGCTCCACCGGCAGCTCGGCCAGGGCCTGCCAGGCCGCGGCCGCTCCCTCGCCGCGCACCACCTGCTCGGCGGGGTCCTCGCCCTGCCAGGTCAGCCGGTGGGCGACCTGGTCCACAGGCACCCGGTTCATTATAGCCCGCAGGTGATCGACGGCCAGGTGGTGGGCGATACTGAACAGCCAGGTCGAGAACCGTCGTCCAGCGGTGTACCGACCCGCGCCCTGCAGCACCCGCAGGAAGGCCTCCTGGTACACGTCAGCGGCTGCGATCGGGTCGCCAACCAGCCGCACGACGAAGGCGAACAGCGGCTGCCGGAAGCGGCGGTACAGCGCCTCGAAGGCCGCGCGGTCGCCTCGCTGCACCCGCAGGATTAGCTGTTCGTCGGTGGGCTCGGGCATCGGCACAGAGCCAGGCTGCACTGCGTGTATGGTGATACGGCCGGGCCGTCAGAACGTTCAACCACCACTGGCTGCCACGACCGAGTGCTTGACAATGGCCGGCTGTCTGACGAGATTGCAGGCAAGTGCTCGACAGGGAGCCTTCAGTCCACGGTAAGGGTCAAACCCACCTTCACGACCGCCATAACAGCCTTCTTTCTGCCTGTCTTCGTGGACGCCAGGCGATTCTGAGAGAGGGCTCGTATGTCCAGGGCACTTCCCCCCAACCCACATCTCGATGTCCTGCGCAAGCAGGCACGGCAGCTCTTCCGCGCGTATCGAGACGGCGACGCGGAGGCGTTCGGGCGCATCCGGGCGTACATCCCCGAGCTGCGGCAGGCCTCGGACGCGGCCATCGTGCAGCAGAAGCTGTCCCTGCAGTCGGCGCAGTGCGTCCTGGCCCGGGAGTATGGATTCTACAACTGGGCCGAGCTGTCGAAGGCCGTCGGCATCATGCGCCAGGCGGGGCCGGCCATGCTTCAGGAAGCCGATGATTGCCTCGGACGCGGGCAGCCGATCCACGTGCTCGTCCCGGAGCACGTGGCAGACGAGGTGTGGGGATGGCTCGCCGGGCACTGCGGCAGCGAACGGGTGCTGCGGATTTTCCGGGATTCTCGAACGCCTTACGACACCCTCACGGCCGCCCTGACCAAGGCCGCGGTGGTCGTCGGCTGCCCCCACGCCGTCGCCTTCGCGGTAATCTACGAGCGCTTGGGGCAACCCTACGCAGGCAACCTGGGCGTGATCGAGCTGGTGGCCATTGCTCGGGCATTCGTCAACGTGCCGTTCTCCGACGAACGTTCACCGCTGGTTATCTCGGCCCCGGAGGGCGACACCGACGTCATGCGCGACCTCGCCTCGATGTACTTGACGGCGTTCTACCCGCTTTACGGCTCGATGGCCGACCACCGATACTGAAGGCCTACCGGCGTCAACCATCGACTCCCCGCCCCCCGCTTGACCGACCAACCGCAGAGGGCCTTTGTTCTCCCCAGCATTCTGATGAAGAGGCGCCAGCAGCTCGAGTACGAGCCGGTCAAGTACCCGGCCTCGCGCGCGGCACTCGCCCGGGAGCACACATGACGCAGATCGTCGGAGACGGGATGGAGCACGTGCGAGCCCTGGCCGCCGTCGGCAAGCGGCCCACGGGGTTCGCCGGCGAGGCTCGGGCGGCCGAGTACCTGTGCGGCCGGCTGCGCCAGTGGGGCCTGGCCAACGTGGCGGTCGAGGAGTTCCCGGCCCGCAGCTGGGACTTCGACACCTGCCGCGTGCACGCGGACGGGCTTGGCGAGCTGGCCGCGCTGCCGGTGGAGTTCAGCGGCGCCACCGGCGTCGAGGGGGTAGCCGGCGAGCTCCTCGTCGTCGAGGATTCGGCGAGCGTCGATCCGTTCACGATCCGCGGCCGAGTCGTCCTCACCCTGGGGCAGGTCCCGGCGGGCAGCCTCCTGCTCGACGGCGGCGCCGTGGGGCTCATCGTCGCCGATCCGGCGCGGCCGCGGCCCTGGCACCTGATCTACGGGCCGCGGCAGCCGCTGGCCGGCCGGCTGCCCATGGTCACCCTCGGGTTCGGCGACGCGGTCGAGCTGGTGCGACACCGGGTCGCCCGGGTCAGGCTCCAGGTAGCCACGACCATCGCCGACGTCACCGGCCGCAACGTCGTCGCCACCCTGGCCGGCAGCGGGTCTCGTCGCCTCAGCGTCAGCGCCCACTACGACTCGGTGCCGTCCGGACCGGCTGCCGCCGACAACGCCACCGGGACCGCCTGTGCTCTGGAGGTCGTCCGCGCCCTGGCCCAGGCGCCGCCGGGCCCCCCGGTCGACGTGGTCCTGTTCAGCGGCGAGGAGATCGGCCTGTACGGAGCCGCGGCTTATGCCGAGCGCCACGCCGCCGCCCTGGCCCGTACCGGCCTGGGCGTGTACTTCGACGGCCAGGGGGACTTCCTCGGCCGCAGCCAGGTCCACGTCCTGGGCCAGGCCGGGCTGGCCGACGAGGTCCGTCGACAGCTCGCCGAGATCGGGTACCGGGCCCAGGTGCACCACCACTTCACCGGGCTCGACCAGGCCTGCCTCAGCGCCCAGGGCGCGCCTACCCTGTGGTTCCAGCGGGGTCCCCAGCTCACCTGGCACACCCCGGCCGACACCGTCGACGAGGTCAGCCCGCTAGCCCTGCGCGACGCGGTGGCCGCCGCCGTCCACCTCGTGCGACACGCCGCCGCGCACCCGGACGCCTATCCCCCCGGCATCCCCGCGGACCAGGCCCAGCGCCTCCAGGAGTACCTGCAGTCCGGGCCGCCATGCTGGTAGCCGGACAGCCGCAGCACCGCACCCGACCCCACGGTGGCTCCGCCCGGGCTCCCGCCCACACCGGAAAGACGCGACCATGCCGGCCCTGTTCGTCAGCGACCTCGACGGCACCCTGATCCAGACCGACGAGCGCCTGAGCCCGTTCGCCCGGGACGGCCTGGCGCGCCTGCTGAGCGCCGGACTGCCGTTCACCGTGGCCAGCGCGCGCAGCGTGGCCAGCATGCGGCCGATCCTGGCCGGGCTGCCGCTCGCTCTGCCCGTGATCGAGTTCAACGGTACCATGATCACCTGGCTCGACCACGACGAGCGTGAGTTCTGCCACGTCCTGAACCCCACCGCGGCCCGAGCCGCGGTCGAGGCCGGTCACCGCGCCGGCACCCCGCCGTTCGTCTCCACCGGCGCGGCCAACGCCGCCGACGACGGCCTCTATGTCCCCCGGGACCGCAACGAGGGTATGGAGCAGTACCTGGCCAGCCGGACGGCCGCGGGCGACCACCGCCTGTGGCCCGGCGCCCCGCTGGAGGAGGGGCTGGACGGCTGCGCGATCTGCCTGACCTTCATCGGTCGGCGCGCCGATCTAGAGCCGCTCGCGCGGCTCGTCACCGAGCGCCACCCGGGGGCCTTCAGCACCAGCTTCTTCGAGAACGCGTACGCTCCGGGCTGGTGGTGGCTGACCCTCCATCCCCCGCTGGCCACCAAGGCCGAGGCCGTGGCCGTCGGCAATGCCGTGCCCGAGCTCAGGGACCAAGCCGACGAGGTCATCGGGCCCGTGGCCGATGACGCCGTGGTACGCTGGCTCGCCTCCCGCTGGCCCTGCACCAGCAGTTCAGCGTGAACCCCTGCCCGCAGCCCGGGTACTCGGACTATCTCACCTCAGGCCCTGGTACGGCCAGATCAAGGCGAGTGCACGCCCGATGCCATAGGTGGCGAGCCACCAGGTAACACCGAAGATGCCCAGCCGCCGAAGCGACCGCCAGAACGAGGACCCGGGACAGGTGAGCCAGATCGCGTAGAAGATGGCCCCGAGCAGGCCCGCGATGGGGAGCCAACTGAAGGAGCCCGGGACACCACGCCTGATCCCCTCCTGAGCTGCGACGCTGACCGCCACGACAATGACCCACCCACCGACAAACCGGTGCCGCAGGTACCTATGCCACGCCATATGCTGCCCCTCCTTGAAGGTGGTGCCTCAAGCCTGGGTTCGACGACCACATTGGGCAGCTTGTCCGGGCGCCCGACCGTACTGAACACGTGGCGATGGAGCACCGCGCCCGTCGGTGGGATTGCCCGTCGAGGTGGAGGCGCGGCGCCGAGAAGCGTGCAGTACAGCCTGGCCTGGCTCCGTCGGCGGGCAAGGTACGGAGGTCTCAGGAGACAAACAAGAGGAAGGGCGTTTTTTGCTCAGACCGCCGTCAGGCCGCTTCGAGCCTGCCGACAGTATAGCGGACCAAGTCGACCATTCCAGCGTCACCCCCAGACCGGGGTCGTCGGGCACGGTGAGATCGCCGTCGCGGACCTCCGGGCCTGCAGGTTCAGGCCCTGTCCCGCAGCTTGACGAAGACGAGCTCGGGGTCGCCCGGATCCAGTTGGTCGATGTACCCGCAGGGACCGTACCCGGAGCGCCGCAACAGCCGCTGCATCCGGTGGTTCGACAGGTTCGTCGTGACGAAGAGCTTGGGGCTGTCGGCCGCCTGCTCCAGCGCCGTCAGCAACTGCCCGCCGATGCGTTGACCCCGGTACTCGGGGTGGACCATGAGCATCTCCACCTGGCTGTGGTGGAAGAAACCGTGGTTGAGGACGCCGTAACCGACCACGAGATCGTCGATTGCGGCCACCACGACCGTGTCCTGGCGCAGCCACCGGTCGATCCATTCGGCCCGCAGAGGGTCACCGGGTACGACCGTGTCCAGCGCCTTGAGCCGCGACGCGTCGGCCGGTACCCCGGGGCGGATGGTGGCGGTCATGGGGCAGAGGTAGCTGAACGGGCGCCGGCGTGCGCGAGGAGCGGCGTGCCCGGTGAGTCGGCCGCCCGACGCAGGATCATCGACTGGAAGTGGGTGCGCCCGCGCGACCCCGGCTCCAGTCTCCGGAAGTACATGACATCGAAGGTCTCGGCGGCAAATTGGATGAACAGGCCGCCGGGCCGCAGGATCCGGTGAATGCCCTGCAGGACGGCTCGGATCGACGCTTTGGGCACATGGAGCAGTGAATTCAGCGCGAACACCGCGTCGAAGCTGGCCGCTGGGAAGTCCAAGCGGAGGACGTCCATCTCGTACGCTTCGAGGCCTTTGACCCGGCACAGCATCACCATCTCAGGGCACAGGTCGATGCAAACCACGGACAGGCCATGCTCCAGGAAGAAGCGGCCATCATGGCCGGGACCGCTCCCCAGTTCGAGGAGGAGGCGGCTCCCGCTTTGCCTCAGCTCTGCCAGAAAGCGGGCGCGCTCCTCGAGCTTCCAGGGCGCGACCATCGCTCCGTCCCGTTCGCGCGCCTTGGCGCCATAGGCCTGTTTGAGCGCCTCGGTAAGGTCTGCGGGCACCATCATCTCCGGGCCATGTGGACCAAGGCTGAACGAAGGCTCAATGGGTGCCCCCGTCAAGCCGCCGCACGGGGCCAGACCACCCAGGCAGACTCCCACCGGGCAGGATAGGACCGGACGCGGGCACCAGCAAGTGTCCGTCACGGCAGCACCCATCGACCTGCTCGACCGACCACCCGCAGAGGGCCTTTGTTCTTCTTATCATTAGCCTGATGGACAGGATCAGCAGCGACACAGGCACGGGCCTGGGCGGTGCGGTCCGCCGGCGGCCACGGCGTGGGGCCAGGAGAAGCGCCTGCACTTGGGTGTGGGCGTTGACCGCCTGGGTGCTGCTGGTGCCTACCACACTGCCGGCAGCCTCGGGCGGTCCCCGGTACCTGGTAATCAGCGCCTGGAAGTGGGATGCCGGCGACGACCTGGCTACGCGGTTTGTGCCCCTGGTCGACAGCGCACGGGCCGTGGGCTTCAACGCCGTGCGCGTGCACCTGCCTTGGTACACGGTAGAGGCCACCCCCGGGGTATACGAGCATCTCGAGCTGTTCGATGCTCGTCTTGACTGCGTAATCCGCGATCTGGGCCTGAAGGCGGTCATCAGCATCGACCTGACGCGTCGAAGACCGGACGAGGTGGTCCCTGCCGCGGCCCTGCAGCAAGACGATGCGGGGATGCTGGCGCACGGGGTGAACGACCGGTATATGATGTCATTCGCCTCGGATGCGGTCGTGCAGGCCGCGGCCGATTTCGTGCGCTTCGTGGTCGACCGCTACCTTCACCGGTACGGAGCCGATGCGGTCCTAGCGTACAACATCACCTACTCGCTCTACTGCGAAAGCGAGTACTGGGTGGGCGGCCGGCTACTGGACTACTCCCCGGCAGCCCGTCAGGGATTCCGAAGGTGGCTGGGCAGCCGGTTCGGTACCGTGGCGGCCGTGAACGCAGACTGGAGCACCGACTACTCGAGCCTGGACGAGATCGAGCCTCCGACCAGCTTCGCCGGCAAGATCGGCCTGCGCTGGTACCAGTTCCGACACGCCATGCTCAAGCAGGTCAACGACCGCATGGCGCAGGCGGTCCACGGCGTCGCCGCGGGCCTGAAAGTAGGCCAGCAGTACGGCAGTGTCTGGGACTCACAGGCAGCCGCCCGAGGCACCATCGCCTTCCCGGCGCTGTGCGAGCAGGCTGACCTGGTCTGCGTCGACGACGCCCCCGACTACCCCTTCGCGTGGTCGATGGATCTGCTCCGCGGATCGCTCCCGGGCAAGGAAATCGCCAACGAGTGTGATCGGCCAGCCATCGGCAGCGACAGCCAATACCTAAGGCAGGCCCAGGTGTCCTTTGCTCATGGGGCTGCTTGTCTCTTCTTCGCCAACTGGGATGATGACCCCGACCGGCTGCGGGCTCACGATCACGCCTTGTTCACCCCGATTCGCGAGCGGCTGCTGACGAACCCGGTGACGGTGGCCATCTCGCGAGGCCGCCTGGACGTCAGCGCCCTCACCTTGCTCCGAGAAGGATCTGAAGGTGCTCAGGCCAGCCACCGGCTTCTCTCCGCCGGCGGCGAAGAATGCGTCGATGTCGTGCTCCACGATGATCTCTCATGGCCCGAGGAAGCCAACGTGCCCACCGTGGTCGGTTTCCGCGACGATGCCGATGGCCCGCCAGCCCCCGGTCACGACACCGCCTCGCCCGCGGAGGACCGCCCCCCGCGGCGATCGCTCCTGACCTGGGCATACCCTAACCCAGCCAACGGCGGGATGACGCTGGTATGCGAGCTGCCGTTGGCCACGGCGATCGAGGTGGTGGTCTACGGGCTCGACGGCCAGCGCGTGCGCCTGCTGGCTGCGGGCGTGCAGGGCGAGAGAGCTCATCGGGTGTACTGGGACGGCCGTGATGACCAAGGCCGACCGGCTGCCAGCGGCGTGTACCTTTGCCGCTTCCATGCCGGCGATGAGATCAGCACCACCAGAGTCGTGCTGTTGCGCTGAGCCCGAGGGAGTCGGCCAGGATGGCCAACGGACTGCGCTGGCAGGCGCAGCGGACGGAGTAAGAGGCTCGGCCGGCTGCTCCGAGAAAGGCTGCCTGCTTGACCGGCCACCCGCAGAACGCCTTTGTTCTTCCCATCACCCCAGAAAGGACCTGCCATGAAAACCCTTATCCTCACCGCCGCCGCGATCCTGGCCGGGACCTGCGGCGCCCTCGCGCAGCGGAGCCAGGACCCGCCCGCCGAGGTGCCGTCCTGCACCATCCTCCAGGCCCGTGGACCCATCGTCGTGGACGGCCGCGCCGACGAGGCCGACTGGAAGGCGGCCCCAGCCATCGACTTCATTTTCCCCTGGGACGACGTCACCAAGGTGCCGCTCCAGAGCACCGTGGCCCGCATGCTCTGGGACCAGGACCACCTCTACCTCCTCTACGAGTGCGTGGACCCCTACCTTGACGCCAAGGTGACGCAGCACGACGGACCGGTGTGGGAAGAGGACGCGGTGGAGATCTTCGCCACCCCGAACCCGGGGAACCTGAACGCCTACTTCGGCTACGAGATGAACGCCAGGGGCACCTTC
>JBAZUN010000237.1:0-8835 GCA_041661365.1 Candidatus Latescibacterota bacterium | reverse complement strand
GAGCGTCCGCCGTCTGCAGGACGCCGGCTTCCCGGCCGGCTGCACCGTGGTGATCGCCGCCGGCGACCGCCTGTCCCTGGGGAGCATGACGGTCCACGCCCTCTGGTCCAAGCCGCCGGAGGGGATCCCGGCCGACAAGATCGCGGCACCGGACGTGCAGCATCTGGGGTACGTGATCGAGGGAGGGACCCAACGGATCTACGTCACCGGCGACCTGGTCAACACCTTCGCCGACCACGAGGAGCTGCTGGCGCCGGTGCGCGCCTTGCGGCCGACCGTGGGGCTGCTGACCACCCACCCGGACGAGGGGGAGTTCCCCTTCTTCGAGGGTTCGGCGCGGATGGCGGCTTCCCTCGGACTGAAGGCCGCGGCCCCGGCCCACTACCAGTGCTTCGTCCGCCGAACCTTCGACCCGGCGGAGTGGGCCATGCACCTGCGAGGGGTCGACCCGCTGCTGATCCCCTACAACCAGGCGGTCGTGTACCCCTCCTGAGGACGGCGCAGGAGAACGACGCGGGCCCGGTGCCGAGGTAGCGCCGGGCCCGTACCGTGTACGGCGCTACCAGGAAAGTCTTGAGGACAGGTTGTGGAAGAAGTAGTGGGGTTCCAGGTAGATCAGCCTGGCCGACTCCGGCGCCTGGTCGATGAGCACCTCCTGGCCCGGCTCCAGGACGGCCACCTGCCGACCGTCCGCGACCAGGGAGACCTGGGCTCCCCGTGTCTGCGGATTGACGTGCAGGCAGAGGCGCGAGTCCGGGGTGAGGATAAGGGCGCGCGAGGTGAAGTTGTACTCGTTGATCCCGTCGAGGATCATGCAGCGGACCCCGGGCATGACGATCGGCGCGCCGGTGGAGAGCAGGAAGGCGGTGCTGCCGGTGGGCGTCCCGACCACGACCCCGTCCCCCCGGATGGTGCGGATCTTGGTGCCGTCGACCGAGACGTCGACGTGGATCAGGTGGTCGCTGGTACGCACGATCACCTCGTTGACCGCGCGGAGGGCGCCACCCGGGTACCGGCAGGAGAGGACCAGCCGCTCGCTGACCACGTACTTCCCGGCCATGAGCAGGGAGACGATCCGCCCCAGGTCCTTGCGGTCGCCGGCGGTGAGGAACCCCACCGTGCCGAAGTTGATCGCCAGGACCGGACAGCCGGGGAACCGGTCCAGGGCGCGCAGGACCGTGCCGTCGCCGCCCATGGCCACCACCAGGTCGAGCCCCTCCGGCCCGGCCGCTCCGGAGTTCAGCCGCACCACCGCGATCCCCCGACCGGCGAAGAGGGTCCGCAGCTCCTCGAGCGGATAATCCTGGCCCTCGTCGCGCAGCAGAACCCCCACCTTGCGCAGCGCCAGCATGGTCAGGCCTTCACGGGACGTTGCGGATCAGTTCGAGGTCGCCGGTCCGGGCCGCTTCCAGGACCGGTCCCATGTACTCGTCGACCGTCTCGGCGGTCAGCCTGACCGGCATGTTCTCGAGCTTCATGCGGAGCTGCGGGATCTTGGCCGCGGCCAAGGCCCGGTCGACATGGGCCTGGGTGAACCCGGGCACCTCTCCGAGGGTGGACGGGTTGCCGATCCGCCGCTCGAAGGCGATCATCGCCCGCGCCACGGCCATCCCCAGCTCCCGGCCGGACAGCCGCTCCACGTCCCCCTGCAGGTACCCGGCCCGGGCGTAGATGCTACCCACCAGGCGCAGCGGCCGCTCGATGGCCGGGGCGAAGAAGACCGTGTAGTAGGGGTTCATGATGGCGCAGGCCCGGCCGTGGCTGAGGATGTCGACCAGGGAGAAGCTGGTCAGGTGGGCGCCGTTGGTCCCGCCCAGCATGATGGCGTACCCCCCCAGGTCGGTGGCCAATCCCAACCCCTCGCGGGCCTCGGGATCCCGCGGCCGCTCGATCGCCGTCGGCAGGTGCTCGATCACCAGACCGATCGCCTCGCCGGCCACCCGCTCCATCTGCTCGAAGCTGGGCTTGCCGTGCGCGTCGTAGAGCACCTCCAGGGCGTGGGAGATGCCGTCGAGGGCGCCGTCCGCGGTCAGCGAGGCCGGGGCGTCGAAGGTCACCTCGTAGTCGAAGACCGGCTGGACCGGCACCACCGCTTCGTCGACGATGAGCTTCTTCTGCCCTGTGCTAAGGTCGGTGATGTTCGAGTACTTGGTGAGATGAGCCCCGGAGCTGGCCGCGGTCTGCACCGCCACGAAGGGGGTGAGTGGACGACCGCCGGCGGCCAGGGCCTTGGACACCAGGCCGACCCCGAAGTACTCCTCGATCCCGCCGCCGAGGGAGCGCAGGACCCCGGCCGCCTTGACCGCGTCCAGGGTGCTCCCCCCGCCGAAGCCGACCACCACCTCGGGATCGAGCGCGGTCAGCTCGACGGTGATCCGGGCCAGGTCCTCGCGAGGCGCGTTAGGCGCTGCCCCCGGAACCCGGGCCAGCACCTCGACGCCCGCGTCGCGAAGCGATGCCTCCAGCACCTGCACGTGGGTCTCGGCGCCAGGGAAGAGGTCGCAGACCAGGGCCGCGCGGCGGCCCAGACCGGCGGTGGCGGCCCCGGTGCCGGGGAGCACGCCCAGACCGTGCAGGTAGCGATCCCCCTTGAACTGGCGCAGCAGCTCGCGCGCCTGGTCGAATCTGGCCATCGAACGGACTCCTGTGGTGATACCGTCGTTGAACGCGGAGCAGGACCTGCCCCGGCTCAGGCGCCGGTGCGGGCCTCGGCGCCGGCCAGGTCCTCGAGCACGGTGAGCAGGCCGGTGTGGTCCAGCTCGCCCCGGCCCCGGCCCATGGCCGCGGTGAACAGCTCGTGCACGATGCTGGTGACCGGCAGGGGCACCTGGTAGTCGTTGCCGGTCTTCATGATGATGTTGAGGTCCTTGTGGTGAAGCCGGATGCGGAACCCGGGGGCAAAGTCGCCCTTCACCATCCGCTCGCCGCGGTTCTCCAGGATGCCGCAGCGGGCCAGGCCGGCCCCGAGCACCTTGGCGATCTTCAGCGGATCGACGCCGGCCTTGGCGCCCAGGACCAGGGCCTCGCTGACCCCGGCGATGGTCACCGCCACCAGCACCTGGTTGCAGGCCTTGACGATCTGGCCGGCTCCGGCCGGACCGCAGAGGACGATGTTCTTGCCCAGGGCCTGAAAGACCGGCAGGACCTCGGCGAAGACGGCCTCGTCCCCACCTACCATGATCGAGAGGGTGGCGTTCCGCGCGCCCACGTCCCCGCCGCTGACCGGCGCGTCGAGACAGCGGACGCCTCGGGACGACAGCTCGCCGGCCACCCGGATCGCGGTGCTCGGCGCGATCGTGCTCATGTCGACCCACGCGGTTCCGGGGCGGGCAGCCTCCAGGAGCCCACCGGACCCCAGGGCCACGGCCTCGACGTCCGGGGAATCGGGGAGCATGGTGATGACCAAGTCAGTGCGCCGGGCCACCTCGCCCGCGGACTCGGCCGATGAAGCACCGCCGGCCACGACCTCGGCCACCGCGGCCCGGTTCACGTCGTGGACGACCAGCTCGTATCCCGCGGCAAGCAGGTGTCCGGACATCGGTTTTCCCATGATCCCCAGCCCGATGAACCCGATCCTCGGTTTGGCCATGCCTTCCCGGCCTCCTTCGATGATGATGATGAACTGTCAAAGAGTCTGTCGGAGAACCTCATCCGTTGCCGCGAACCTCGATCCCCGTCTGTCTCTCGTACGCCTTGATCAGCGCCTGCACCCCGTCCCCGCCGCACCCCAGTCGCTGGACCAGGTTGAACAACTGGTTGACCAGGCTGACCCCGGGAAGGGGCAACTGCACGTCGGCGGCCGCGCCGAGGACCAGCCGCAGGTCCTTCTGCTGCAGGTCGACGGTGAACCCCGGGGCGAAATCGCCGTCGAGGATCCGCGGTCCCAGGTTGCTCAGGTACCACGACCCGCCCGCGCCGCCGGAGATGGCCGCCAGCACCAGGCGGGGGTCCAGCTCCGAGGTCGCGGCCAGGGTGAGGGCCTCGGCCATGGCCAGGTTGTTGACCGCCACGGCGATCTGGTTGCACAGCTTGGTCGTCTGGCCGGCCCCGGCCTTGCCCATCAGGGTGACGCTGCGGCCGAGGGCCTGCAGCACCGGCAGGCAGTTCTCGAACACCTCGGGCTCCCCCCCTACCATGATCGACAGGGTCCCGTTGCGCGCCCCGGCTTCGCCGCCGCTCACCGGCGCGTCGAGCATGGCCACGCCGCCCTCGGCCAACCGGGCGCCGATCTGGCGCGTCACCCGCGGCGAGACGGTGCTCATGTCGATCACCGTGGTGCCGGGCCGGGCGCCGTGGATCACCCCCTCCGGGCCGAGGATGACCGCCTCGACGTCCGGGGTGTCGGTGACCATGGTGATGACCACCTCGGCGTTGGCCGCGGCCAACTGCGGCGAGGCGACCCGCCGGCCGCCGGCCGCCACCACCTGGTCGACCCGCGGTCGGTCGGTCCGGTTGTAGACCTCGACCGCGTACCCGGCCTTGAGCAGGTTGAGCGCCATCGGCGCGCCCATGATCCCCAGGCCGACGAAGCCGATGCGGGTGGTCTCGGGTGAAACGGGCATCTGATATCCCCCTGGCAGTGCCTGCCGAAGTCTCAGAAGCTGTAGTAGTGGTGCCGGTAGTCCTCGATCTTGGCCTCCTTGAAGAGCTGGGCGAACCAGTTCTGCAGGACCTCCTCCTGGCGCTGGCGCAGCAACTGGCCGGCCACCTGCTCGCGCTCGGACTCGAACCGCCCCTCGTCGACCGGGGTATGGGCCAGGGCGCGGATGAGGTACGCGCCGCGCTGCGGCACCACGACCACCTCGCTGAGCTGGCCGGGCTGCAACTGGAAGGCCGCGGCGGTGAAGGCGTTGCGACGGCCGATCCCGGGGACCGACTCGGCCCGTGAGAACGGCTCCAGCTTCTTCACCTCCAGTCCGAGGGTCTTCCCCGCCGCCTCGAGACCGGCGGCCTGGGCCTGAGCCCGGATCCCGGCCAGCTTCTGTCCGGCCAGCTCGGCCCGCTTGCGGTTGCGGACCACGCGCTCGACCTGAGCCCGGGCCTCGGCCAGGGAGGTGCCCCCCTCGGCCCGACGCTCGACGAGCTGACCGATCCAGACCCCGTTCTCGGTTTCGTCCACCCGGCTCACCTCGCCGGGCTGATTCTCGAAGAACGCGTTGACCATCCAGGTGGTGCCCGGCCCGAGCCCGGGGATGGAGCTGCCCTGGCGCAGGAAGCCGCTGTCCCGCACCTCCAGCCCGGCGGCGGCCGCGGCCTGGCTCAGACCCTGGGACTGGGCCTGGGTGCGCAGCTCCTCGGCGCGGTTGCGCAGGGCCTCCTCGGTCTGGCGGGACGGCTTGAAGCCGAGCAGGATGTGGCGCGCGTGGACGCTGTCGCCGGCGCTCCCGGAGATCCGCTCGTCCACCTTGATGAGGTGCCACCCGAAGCGGGTCAACACGGGTGACGAGATCCCGCCATCGGGCAGACCGAAGGCCGCGTCCTCGAACTCCTTGACCATCTGACCCCGGCCGAAGGTGCCCAAGTCCCCGCCGCGCGAGGCCGATCCCGGATCGTCGGAAACCACGCCGGCCAGCTCGGCGAAGTCGGCGCCGGCCAGCACCTCCTCGCGCACCCTGCCGATCTCCTGAGCCACGTTGAGGCTGTCCTGAGCGCTGGCCACCTTGGGGAGGAAGACGAACTCCACCCGCACCTGCTCGGGATGGCGGTAGTCGGCCTCGTGCTCCTCGTAGTAGGCCGCCAGCTCGGCGTCCGACACCTCGACGCCGCTCTCGGGGACGGTGCTCGCCGGCAGGTGAAGGTACTCGACCTGGACCTTCTCCTGCTGTTCGGCGAAGGCCTCGCGCACCTCGGCCGGACTGACCTGCACGCTCTCCGTCACCAACCGCTGCAGCTTGTACCCGCGGAACTGCTGGTTGACCATCTCCTCGACCTGCATGACGAAGGCCTTGTTGGTCGGGTTCTGCAGCATGGCCGGGTCGCCCATGAACTGGGTGTACTTGGCCTGGTCGAACTGCCCGTTGGTCTGGAAGACCTCCAGCTCGCGGACCGCGGGCGGCGGCTGCATCCGGGTCAGGTAGGCCACCTCCTTGTCGGTGACCTGGATCCCCAGCCGGTCCATCTCCTGTCCGAGGACCTGCTCCCGGACCATCGAGTCCCATACCTGGCGCACCAGGGCCCCCTGGTCCTGGCGCTGCTCGCGCGGCTGCTGTCGCGCCGCGTTCCGCAGGGCGTTCTGGAACTCCTTGATCTCGATCGCCTGACCGTTGATCACCCCGACGTTGTCGCCGCCGCCGGGCCGCGAGGTGCGGGAGTAGTCGGCGCCCCACTCGACCACGATCAGGGCGATGAAGGCGAAGATCACGAACCAGAGGATCAGCGCGGTCTTCTGCCGCAGCGTCGTCATCATGCGCTTGTATTCTCCTGCTGGGTGGCGGCTCCCGACAAGGGAGTCGCACCGTTGCCGTCAAGGGTTTCCGGGCCGGGCGGGATCGCGTCCGGCGTTCCTGGGGTCTGGTCCGCGACCGCCGGCGGCCGGCGCAGCAGGCAGGCGCAGAACTGCCCCTCGCCCAGGTCCTCCAGGCGTGGGACCACCTGCGTGCAGACCTCCCGGCGCTCCGGGCAGCGCGGATGGAAGGGACATCCCGACGGCATCGCCGCTGGGTTGGGAACGTCGCCGCCGAGGATCACCCGCTGGCGCCTCAGCCGCGGGTCGGGAACCGGGACCGCGCTGAGCAGGGCCCGGGTATAGGGGTGGGAGGGGGCCGCGTAGAGCCGGTCGCGGGAGGCCAGCTCGACGATGCGGCCGAGGTACATCACCGCGACCCGGTCCGAGATGTGGCGGACCACGCTCAGGTCGTGGGCGATGAACAGGTAGGTCAGTCCCAGGTCCCGCTGCAGGTCCTGCAGCAGGTTGATGATCTGGGCCTGGATCGACACGTCCAGGGCCGACACCGGCTCGTCGGCGACGATGAAGCTGGGCTCGACCGCCAGGGCCCGCGCGATCCCGATCCGCTGGCGCTGGCCGCCGCTGAACTCGTGGGGGTAGCGACGGGCCGCGGCCCCGGGAAGGCCGACCAGGTCCAGCAGCGCCGCCACCCGTCGGGGCTGCTCGCGCCGTTCGCCCAGCCGGTGAATCCGCAGGGCCTCGCCGATGATCGTCCCCACGGTCATCCGCGGGTTGAGCGAGCTGTACGGATCCTGGAAGATCAGCTGCATGCGGCGGCGTTGGGCCCGCAGTTGGCGGCGGTCCAGGGCCAGCAGATCCTCTCCGGAGAAACGGACGCTCCCGGCCGTGGGCTCGAGCAGGCGCAGGAGGAGCCGCCCCAGGGTCGTCTTGCCGCAGCCGCTCTCACCGACCACGCCCAAGGTCTCCCCCGGCCACAGGCGGAAGGAGACGCCGTCCACCGCCCGGACGTGGCCGCGGACCCGGCCCCACATCCCCCGCCGCACCGGAAAGTGCTTGGCGAGGCCGTCGACCTCGAGCAGGGGTGCGGTTCCGCTCATCGTCCGATTCCCCAACGTGACGAACTGAGACTAAAAGAACCAAGCCTCATGGCCCGGCCTTCCAGCAGGCCACCTGGTGGGCCTCTCCCCGGCTCTCGAGCACCGGCTCCTGGCGCCGGCAGCGATCCTCGGCCAGCGGACACCGGGGCGCGAAGCGGCACCCGGAGGGAAACTCGCGGGCGTCGGGGACCGTCCCCGGGATGATCTCCAGCCGCTCCCGCTGCTGATCCAGACGGGGCACCGAGTGCAGCAGGCCCTGGGTATAGGGATGCCGCGGTCGGGCGAACAGCCCGTCGGTATCGGCCTGCTCGACGATCCGGCCGGCGTACATCACCGCCACGCGGTCCGCGGTCTCGGCGACCACGCCCAGGTCGTGGGTGATCAGCAGCATGGCCATCCCCAGCTCGTCCTGCAGATGCTGCAGCAGGTCGAGGATCTGGGCCTGGATGGTCACGTCGAGGGCCGTGGTCGGCTCGTCGGCGATGAGCAGGTCGGGATGGCAGGAAAGGGCCATGGCGATCATCACCCGCTGCCGCATGCCGCCGCTGAGCTGGTGCGGGTACTCGTCGACCCGCTGTTCCGGAGCCGGGATCCCCACCCGCCGGAGCATCTCCACCGCCCGCTGCCGCGCCTCCCGGCCGGTGACCCGCTGGTGGAGCAGGACCGCCTCGGCGATCTGGTAGCCACAGGTCAGCACCGGATTGAGGCTGGTCATCGGCTCCTGGAAGACCATGGCGATCTCGTTCCCGCGCACGCTGCACATCTCGTCCTCGGTCAGGACCAGCAGGTTGCGGCCGTCGAGCAGCACCTGACCCGACTCGATCCGACCCGGCGGCTGCTGCACCAGCCGCATCACCGAGAGGGCGCAGACGCTCTTGCCGCACCCGCTCTCGCCGACCAGCCCCAGGGTCTCGCCCCGGTCGACCGCGAAGGAGATCCCGTCCACGGCCCGGCCCACCCCTTCCTCGGTGTGGAACCAGGTCCGCAGGTCCCGGACCTCCAGCAGGGGACGCACCGATCCCTCCACCGGATCAGCCCGTTCCCGACAAGGGGCTGGCGACCGCTGCCGCCGGCTCGTCCTCGCGGCCCACGCCCCGGCGCGGCTCGCCGTACCGCTCGGTGGCCAGAACCGCGGCCCGCGCCGCCTCCTCCGGTCCCAGAGCGCCGGAAACCAAGTCCATCCCCAGCACCTGCTCGAACCCCGCGGCCAGACTGCGGCTCAGCCGGTGGAGATCGACCTTCTCCCCCAGGCACTCGGCCAGGTCCACGCTCCCCTCGTGCAACTGGGCCCGCCAGCTCTCCAGCACCGTGGCCGGCATCGGCGGGAGCAGG
>JBAZUN010000236.1:2184-8940 GCA_041661365.1 Candidatus Latescibacterota bacterium | reverse complement strand
CTGACGCAGTAGCCGCTCCTTGGTGGTGCTCGTCACCCGGAAAGCGATGAGCTGCTGCAGTGTCGTTGCCAGGCCGCCGCTGGTCTCGGAGGCAAACCAGACCGCCCCCAGCAGTGCGATCACGGCCACGGGCGGAGACAACGGGCCGGACGTGCCTCCGGTAAGGTCGTCGATCAATCGCTTGGTGAGCCAGATCTGGGTCGGCTGGAGTGCCGCCGCCAAGATGGTGAAGCCGGCGAACAGCGCAGCATACCCGGGCGCGGCCTGGATAATAAGCTTGAGGGCGCGAGCGAGGTGGCGCACAGGGGTCCTCCTCGTTGGCAGCGTGTGGGTATTGGCCCCGTGGATCGTGGGGTCCCCAACAGCAGAGGATCAGCGGACGCAATGGAGTGGCTGGCCTGCGAAGGATCGCACAGGCAGAGCCCAGCGGACGAGCGTTAGGTATGACGCGGTCTACCGCCTGCAGGTTACCGCAGCAGGGTCACCTTGACGGTCCCCCGCAACACGCGGCTGTCCAGCCGCATGAAGTACGTCCCAGAGGCGACCGCACGGTCAGCGTCGTCCCTGTCACCCCAGATCAGGGTGCCCTACAGGCTTGCCAGCGCCTTGCTGGACGGGGTCGTCAAGGCAGAGGGACAGGCGGATGGACTCATGGGCGCCTTCGCGCGTGCAGGCAGGCCGTCACCGCGGTGCGCCGCGATGGCTTGCGGCCGATGCATCGGATGCCTGGCAGATAACCAAGGCCTATTCCGGGTAGTTGTCAAGCAAGTTCGCAGAAGGCCAGTGGAATGACGTTCGCTGGCCGGGTGAGAACACCCACGCCACCACCCTGAACGGGCGCAGGCCGCCACCCCGGCCGTCTGTGTTACCTCACGCCTGCTCGCGGTGTCTATTCGGGCAGGAGATCGGGAGATGGAAGACACCACACCTGACGCAGACCTGGTCCGTGCCTGCCTTGCCGGCGAGCTGCACGCCTTTGAGGCGTTGGTGCATCGCTACCAGCAGGGCCTGTACCGCGGCATCCTGGGGTACCTACGCGATCGCGAAGAGGCGGAGGACGTCGCCCAGGAGACCTTCTGTCGGGCCTACCAGGCTCTGGAACAACTCACCAGGCCGGAGCAGTTCGGGGCGTGGCTCTGGCGCATCGCCCGGCGCGCCTGCCTCAACGCCCTCCGGGCCAGGAAGCGCGCCCAGGCGATGCACGCGTCCCTGGACGGCGACGAAGCCATCGCCTGTCCCCCACGCCCGGACCCCTCGGTCGGCTCGTTGCTGACCGTTCTCCTGTCCCGCCTGCCGGACGACAGTGTCCAGGTGCTGCTACGGCACTACCTGGAAGGCGTGCCACTGGTCGTGGTGGCCCAGCAGTTGGGGTGTTCGCCGCAGAGCCTCAAACAGCGGCTCTATCGGATACGACGGCACCTACACCAGGAGGTCTTGACGATGATGAAAGACGCGCGTGACCAGCAGATCCTCCCCGACGGCTTCGCCGACCAGGTGGTCGCTCGCCTGCTCGAGGCCGGACGACGGGACCGGCTGTATATGGACTACCCCCGCGCCCGCGGGCAGTTCGAGGAAGCGATCGAGGTTGCGCCGGCCAACCCCGACGCCTTGCTCGAGCTGGGGCGGTCCTACGACCCGATCCACGGGCCCGGACCTCAGGACGTGGCCGTTCTGGAGCGCGCCGCGGCCGCAGCACCCGACTCGCTGGCCGTGTGGTGTGAGCTGGAGTTGGCCTATCGGCAGCCGGGGTACGAGCCAGGGCACGACCGCGTCCGGCAACGGTGTCTGGCCCTGTGCGACGAGCGGCTGGTCCGCGAGCCAGGCGATTCCCAGGCACTCAAGCACAAGGCGCGGGTCCTGGCCGGATCGGACGACTGGGGAGGCGCCGAGGGGTTGCTGCGAGCCGTGGCGGAGGTCGACCCCGCGGACCAGGAGGCCAGCTTCCTCCTAGCCCTCAGTCTCAGTCGGCAGGACCGACACGACGAGGCGAGCCCGCTGTACGAGGAGGTCTGTCGTCTCAACACCAAGACCGTCTGGGCCTACTTGGCCAGGCGCCAACTGGCCACGCATCTGGCGTTCCGGCAGCAGGACCAGGGCCCGCGAGCCATCACCCTGATGGAGGAAGTATGGGTACTGACGCGCCGGCCCAGCGAAGCCGACAACCTGATCTACTTCTACAGCGCCACCGGCCAGCTTCTGGACGCCGTCGGCATCTTCGCGCAGGTTGGCGAGCACCAGCACCATCCCAGGGCATGGGTGACGGTCGGCCTGGGCCACAAGATGAACGGAGACTTGCCAGCCGCCGAGCGCGCCTTCCAGGCCGCCATCTCCACTACCAGCGATCCAGGGCTACGCGCCGAGGCCCAGCTTCACCGGGCCCGAGTGCTCTTCTCACTGCAACGACCTGAGGAAGCGTCCGAGGCCCTCGCCGAAGGCCTGACGCTCGACCTGGATCGCCGCGAGGCCCTGGCGCAGAGCAGGTCGAGTGCCTTCTGGCGGCCATGGACCGAGTGGCTCGCCCAGTCCCTGGGCGATCTCGTCCAGAAGGACCGCCGGGCCGCGCCCCTCCTGCGGGCGGTGCAGCAGGCCCTGGCGTCGGGATGACCACGGGCACCGGGCCTGGGCGTCGTGCCGCCGCGGCTTCGGGGTGTGGAACCGCCATCGTCGATACCATCCTCGCCACCACCAAGCGACGCTGCGAAACTATCTCCGCGACAATGCCGGCACTCGATGAACCTCCGGCGGGAGCCAACCGTCTCTCTAGGTGCGGGGTGTGGACGGTGCGTGTACCATACCGATCATACCATGATTACGCCGCAACGCCCTGTTCTATTCCCGCCGAATCGTCTCGTGGGAATGGCACGCTTGACATTGTGCCGTCCCCGGACGCACCTTGGCTCGCTGGCCCGCGCCGAAACGCACCCCCGGCGCACATCCATCGATAAGGAGAGGAACCCTTTTGTCCAGACAACGCAGCACGGCCGAGGTCATCTCGTCGTCCCTGTCTGCCATCCTCCTGCTAGGCCTCCTGAGCGGCCCGGTGTCGGCCCACGAACCGGTTGACACGACGGCCACGGCAACCGCGACGCCCGTTGCCGACAGCACGGGGGCTGCAGGCGCTGATACCGCGAAGGGTGGCCCCCACCCGCGGCGGGTGGCCCGGGCCGTCCGGTGTCCGGCCGCGCCGGTCATCGACGGTCGGCTCGACGACGCGGTCTGGGCCCTGGCCCCGGAGAACAGCGGCTTCACCCAGCGCGACCCCAAGGCCGGGGAGCCGATGACCGAGTGTACGGTGTTCCGGATCCTGTACGACGACGAGGCCCTGTACATCGGCGCCATGCTCTACGACCGCGAGCCGGACCGGATCATGGCCCGCCTGGCGCGGCGCGACGACTGGAAGCAGCGGGACGAGTTCAACGTTAACCTCGACCCCCAGCACGACCACCAGACCGGCAACTTCTTCGTGGTCGACCCCTCGGGCTGGATGGGCGACGGGGTCATGTGGAACGACGGCTGGGACGACGACTCGTGGGACGGGGTATGGGACGCGCGCACCGCCATCCTCGCCGACGGCTGGAGCGCGGAGCTGAAGATCCCGTACCGGGTGCTGCGCTTCAGCCCCCGGGAGCAGTACACCTGGGGCCTGGAGGTGATGCGCAACATCGGCCGCAAGAACGAGTGGGGCCAGTGGACCTACATCCCCCGCGAGGTCAACGGCTGGAACTCGCGTTTCGGACACCTTGAGGGGATCGAGCGGATCGACCCGCCGCGCAGCCTGGAGGTCTTCCCCTTCGGCCTGGGCCGCGTCATTGCCAGCCCGGGAGGCGTCGATGGCGACGGCGACACCGAGGCGACCGCGACGGCCGGCGTGGACCTGCGGTACGCGCTCAACTCCGGCGTGAGCCTGAACGGCACGGTGAACCCGGACTTTGGCCAGGTCGAGGCTGACCCGGCGGTCCTCAACCTGAGCGTCTTCGAGACCTTCCTCAGCGAGCGGCGGCCGTTCTTCCTGGAGGGGAACTCGGTCTTCGAGACCCCAGGACCCTTCATCGTCGGCGTCGACGGCCCGACGCGGCTGTTCCATTCCCGCCGCATCGGCCGGACGCCGTCGCGCTTCGACCTGCCGGACGACGGCGAGGAGGTGGATCGGCCGGACAACACCACCCTCCTCGGGGCGATGAAGCTGTCGGGGAAGACGGCGGGGCACACCTCCTTCGGGGTGCTCGAGGCGGTGACCGACGAGGAGTTCGCACGGGTCGACCAGCCCCGGGTCGACCCCGTGAGCGGTGCGATCGACACCGTCCGTCGCACGGTCCGGGTGGAGCCGTTCACCAGCTATTTCGTGGGCCGGATGCAGCGGGACGTGAGGACCGGCCGCACGGTGGGGGCGCAGTTGACCGCGGTCAACGGTCAGGACTTCGAGCCGGCGTACGTGGGGGCCGTGGACGCCCAGCTCAAGTGGAAGGAGAACGCCTATACCGTCTTCGCGCGGCTGGCCGCCAGCCAGGCCGGCCAGGACGAGGACCGCGGCGAGGGATGGGAAGGGGACTTCTACTTCAGCAAGTTCTCGGGTTGGATCGGTGGGCAGGTCTACGCCGACGTGCGCTCCGAGGGGTTCCAGGCCAACGACCTGGGATACATGGACCGGGCCGGCCGGATCACGACCGGGGCGCACCTGCAACTGCGGCGTCTGGAGCCGTGGCGGCTGGGGCGGCGCGGCGAGGTCAACCTCAACGCCTGGCACCACCGGAACCTCGACGGGATCGAGCTGGCGCGCGGGGTCAACATCAACCTCTGGAACGCGTACGAGAACGACTGGGGCAGCAGCGCCGGCTTGAGCCACGAGTTCCGGGTGGAGGACGACCTGAACACCCGCGGCGGGCCGGTGATGGCACGGCCGGCGAACACCTCGTGGTGGGTGGACACCTGGACCGACGACCGGGGCGCGGTGAGCGGCTGGGTGAGCTACAACGGCAACCGCGGGCTGGGCGGCGACAACCAGCGCCACCGGTTGAGCGGCGAGATCGGGTGGCGACCGCGGTCCAACGTGGAGCTCGAGGTCGAGCCGGGGTACAGCCGGGAACGGACCGCGGCCCAGTGGGTGGACAACGTCGACGACAACGGGGACGACGAGGCCGACCACTACGTCTTCGGCCACCTGGACAGTCGGACCTTCGAGATCCAGGCGCGGGGCAGCATCGCCTTCACCCCGCGGCTGAGCCTGCAGGCGATAGTCCAGCCGTTCGTGACCACCGGTGACTACGAGGAGATCAAGGAGCTGGCCCGGCCGCACTCCTTCGCCTTCATCCCGTACGAAGGGCTGGAGGACAACCCGGACTTCAGCCAGCGATCCCTGCGCGCCAACGTGGTGCTGCGCTGGGAGTACGCCCCGGGGAGCACCCTCTTCGCGGTCTGGCAGCAGGTGCACGACTGGGAGCTGGAGGACGCCGACTCCCCGAATTTCGAGCCGTTGTCCGGGGTGGGACGCAGCCTCACCGACGACGGGGACAACATCCTGCTGCTGAAGGTGAGCCGGTGGTTCGGGCTGTAGGGGGCGATCGCTATGGCCGCGCCTGGCGCAACTCGGCGCCGTCTCAACGGTCAAGAGAAGAGGCCGCCGCACGGAGCCGCCGTCGACCTGCCGGTGGCAACGGGTTGACCGGGGATCGGCGGAGGGCATACCTTTCGTCCCTGAGTCGCAGCCCGTTGATAATGCCCATTCGGCGTCAGGGCCGGCTGACCCAATGACGGCGTGGAAGGGACTGAGGTGAAGCTGAACTGCTGGGAGTTCAAGGGGTGTGGGCGAGGGCCGGGAGGCGAGCGGGTGGCCGAGTCGGGACTGTGCGCCACTGCCGAGGCCAGCGAGTTTGACGGGCGGAACGGCGGACACCTCGGCGGGAGGTACTGCTGGAAGGTCCTCGGCACGGAATGCGACGGAGTCCGGCAAGAGACCCTGTCGGACAAGCTCACCACCTGTAGCCGGTGTGGCTTCTACCGGCAACTCCGCCAGGAGGCAGACCCCGACCAGGAGGTGTCCCTGCTGTGGAGTCCGGCGCTGGAGTTCGGGATCCCGCTGATCGACGGCCAGCATCGACGGTTGGTGTCCCACCTCGAGGACATCCTGGCGGCGGCCGGCGACGGGGGCCCGGCCGTGACCCGCTGCCTGCAGTTCCTCACGAAGTACACCCGCGAGCACTTCCAGACCGAGGAGCGGTTCATGGCCGAACACGGCTTCCCGGGACTGAGGGCTCATGCCGCCGCCCACGCGGCCTTCCGCGCCTCCATGGTCAAGGTGGGGAAGCTGGTCAGCGGGACCCAGGATCCCGCTGAGTACGCGAGGCTGATCAAGTCGATGATGGTGAACTGGTACGCCGACCACATCACCCGGATGGACCAGGAATACTCGCGCTTCTTCCATAGCCGCAACGTAGCCCACCTGATCCGGTAGCCCGCCGTCGACGACCGACGCCGAATCTCCATCGTGCCTGCCCATCGGACATAGCCACGCTGCACCTTGGTCCGTCTCCCGCCTTCAGTGGTTTTCGGTACCGGCTGCTTGTGCACTTCCGCGCCGCGGCGGCCCACACCTCGCTTCCACTCGACCTGGTGCCCGCCTCGTACGACCCCCCGTGGGCCTAGTGTCGCGTCCGAGAAATACCTTGGCATTTGCGGACCGATCCATCCCGGCCAGCGTCGTTCCGCTCGCTTCCTGTATCTCCCTGTCGATACAGGGCGTTCGCGCGCCTAGCTGGCCGG
>JBAZUN010000236.1:0-2131 GCA_041661365.1 Candidatus Latescibacterota bacterium | reverse complement strand
TCCTCCCGGAAGGCGCGCCGAAAAAAAGTACCCCCACCCGACCTAACCATTTCCACTCCAGCGACACGTACAGGGCGGAGGCTCGCGAGATGCCCAGACCCGGGTACCGGGACCTTGAGGAGGTCACTGCCTACTGCGAACCGATCTACCGTTTCTGCGCAAGTCGGCTGGGATACGCGCAGGCGGCCGAGGACCTGGCCCAGGAGATCCTCGCCGAGGCGCTCGAGGGGCTGGAAAGGCACCCGGTAGAGAATCTGGAGGCCTGGATCTGGACCGTGGCCCGGAATCGCCTGCGGCGGCTCTTCAGGTCCCCGGACCGCGGCAGGTCCACCTCGAGCATGGACATCAACGACGAGCCAGATCACGAGGAACGGGGAAGCGAGCGGCGGCTGATCCTGGAAGAGGAGAAGGAACAGGTCTTCCGCGCCGTCGTCGGCCTGGCCGAGAAGTACCGTCGGGTGCTGGTGGGCTACTACATCCACCAGGAGACCTACGAGGAGCTCGCCGCCAGGTTCTCGATTCCGCTGAGCAGCGTGAAGTGGCGTATTCACGAAGGACGCAGAAGACTGCGGGAAAGGTGGGACAGTCTGATGGACGAGCCAAGGAGGGTCTACGACCGGATCGAGTGGTGGATCGCGTGCAACGGCTCGATGGACGCCAACCGCTATCTGGACCGGCAGATCGCCCGGGCGATCGCGCTGGCGGCCTACGACCGGCCGGTGACGATCGAGGAGCTCAGCCAGACCACGGGGATCCCCGCGGTCTACATCGAGGACGAACTACCCGAGCTGCTCTACGGAGAGGCCCTGGAGCAGGTGGGCTCGAAGTACGCCACCAGCTTCATCATCCTCAGACTCTCCGACCACCGCAAGATGATGGAGCGATTCCATCCCCTTGCCGCCGACCTGGCCTCGGCCGTCCTGTCCAGGATCCGCCAGCGGGAGGACGCCATCCGCCAGCTCGGGTTCTACGGCAGCGACCTTCCCCTGGAGGCGCTCCTCTGGATCCTGGTGCCTCGGGTGGTCCGGTCGGCCTGGGGAACGGCCCGCACCAACGCCCCCGAGTCGAAGGGGGAGCGGTACCCTCCGAGAAAGGACGGAGGCTACGGGTGGTTCGTGGTGGCGGAGGGTTCGCAGGACGACCACGGAGACGCCGGAGGCCAGAACAGCTTCAGCCTGGCCAATGGGTGGGCGCAGCTTGATTACTACTGGATCCTGCGTTACTTCAGCGGCCGACTCAATGGGGTCCTGCAGACACTCGAAAACCGCGCCGCCGACGCCTTCATCGGGAGAGACGGCAGGATCGACGCGACTCAGGACGAGCCCCTGGCCGCCACGATGATCGAATCCGGCCTCGCCTTGCGGCGTGATGACGGGATCTGGCTCGCGGTCCCCCTCCTCACGCAGAGACAGAACGAGACCCTCGCGTCGCTCCTGAACGAGGTGGCCGCAACGGTGGCCCCGAACCTTGTCGCACTGGTGGAGGGAGTGCAGGACGCCTTCAGGGGCTTCACCCCGCCCCGGTTACACGAACAGATCAAGGGGGTGATCGGCAGCCACCTCAACAACGCCGTGGGGATCGTGGTCGGCAAGCTCGAGGAGCAGGGAGCCATGCAGAAGCCGCGGCCGGAGGAGGTGCTGGCGAAGTCGGTGGTGGTGACGATGACCGATTCCTCAGGGATCTGAGGCAGGGTCGTCGGCAAGGCAGCGTCTTCCTCCCGCGTCAAGCTGCCGAGACGAACCCGATCCTGCCATACGGCGCGCGTCGAATACGGCTAACGGGCGAGCCAGACTGCGGTCACTCGTAGCGCAGGGCCTCGACGGGGTTCGCCAGGGCAGCGCGCAGGGCATGGCCGCCCACGGTCATCAGGGCCACGATCAGGGTCACCAGCGCGGTCGTCGCGAACAGGTCCGCTCCCAGCTCGATGCGGTACGCGAATCCCTGAAGCCAGCGGTTGGCCACCCAGTACGCGCCGGGCCAGGCCAGAACGTTGCCCAATCCCTCCAGCCAGCCGTATTCTCCGCACAGCAGCAAGACCAGCCCCGGCACGCGGGCGCCGAGTACCTTGCGGACGCCCAGCTCCTTGGTCCGCTGCTGGGCCGTCAGGGCCGCCAGGGCGAGCAGGCCCATG
>JBAZUN010000235.1:0-8989 GCA_041661365.1 Candidatus Latescibacterota bacterium | reverse complement strand
CAGATCTGGTCGACCTGGCGCTGCAGCGGCTCGAGCCACCGCCGCGGGATCCGGCCGAACTCCCAGGGCTGCATCAGCACCAGCTTCCCCGCCGGCGGCCGGTCGAAATCCGGGGGCCAGCGGTGGCGCAGGTGGAACTCGACCTCGCCTGCCGGGACCTGTCCCAGCCGCTCGGCCAGGACGGCGTACCGCTCGGGGTCGGCCGCCGGGCCGAACTGGTCCGGCTCGAAGGGGACCAGCCCCAGGTCGCAGTGGCCACGGGCCAGCAGGGCCCTTACCAGCTCGCGGTTGACGTGGGCCAGGCTGGAGTGGACGAAGAAGGAGCCCTCCCAGAGCCCGCGCCGAGGGGACGACGACAGGGCGGCCGGAGCCGCGACCGGCAGGAACCGACCGTCGGCACCGAAGCGGCCCTGCCATCGCTCGGCGAATCGGGTCAGGTTCTCGCGGACCCGGTCGAAGCGGCCTTCGGTCTGTCCCTCGTGGTGCTCGACCAGGCAGTCCGGGCAGTAGACCACGCGTTGGCCGCGCTCCCGGATCCGCAGGCAGAGGTCGACGTCCTCCACCCCGTTCTGATACCCCTCGTCGAAGCCGCCCAGCTCGTTGAACAGGGATCGCCGCACCAGCATGCAGGCGCCGGTGACCATGTCCAGGTCGCGGGCCTGGGTCACCCGTGGGTCATCGGCCTCGACCCCGCGCCAGAGGTGCTCGGGCACGCCGTTCCGCAGCTCCAGCCCGGCGTGCTGGATGCGGCCGGTCCCCGGATAGACCAGCCGGGCGCCGACCACGCCGATAGCCGGGTCGCCATCGGCGGTGGAAACCAGGGCGCGGAGCCAGCCGGGCCGGGGCACGGTGTCGTTGTTGAGGAAGACCAGGTACTCCCCCCGGGCCGCCTCGGCGCCGCGGTTATTGGCCCGGGCGAACCCCTGGTTCTCGTCGTGACGCAGGACCTGGAGATCCCCCTCGAAGGCGTGGAGGAGGTACCGGGTCCAGTCGGTCGAGCCGTTGTCGACCACGATGACCTCGTAGTCCGGGTCGTCGCCGGTGTTCTCGACCAGGCCGTACAGGCACTGCTCGGTCAGCTCGGCCCGGTTGTAGACCGGGACGACGATGCTGACCCGCGGGCCTCCGGCCCCCGAGCCTTGCTCGCGCACGGCGCGCACGAGGTACTGCATCACCCGGGCCTCGCGCCGGAGCGCCTCGGCGTCGCCACCGACCTCGGCCGTGGCCCGCGCGAACGGCTCGAGCAGGGGGAGCTCCGGCGACCGGGAGGCGTTCACCTTCTCGGACCGCAGCCCGAGCCGGGTCAACAGGGCGCGGATCTCGGCGAGGGTGAAGAACCGCAGGTGGGTCCGGTCGAGGAGCCCCTCGTCGCGGTACTCCCACCGGCCGTTGACCATCAGGTTGAGGAGGACCGACTGGTGCCGGACGTTGGGGATGGAGCAGACCAGGGAGCCGTCCGGATGGAGATGGACCAGCAGACGGCGCAGCACGGCCTCGGGGTCGCGCAGGTGCTCCAGCACGTCGCCGCAGACGAGGCAGTCGAAGTGACCGGCCGGGTACGGCAGGTCCGGCAGGGTCTCCAGGTCGCCGCGGATGACCGCGTCCAGGTGCGCGCCCGCCAGACGGGCCGCCTCGGGATCGCGCTCCACGCCGACCACCTCGATCCCCGGCCGCTGGGACTTGAGCAGCCGACCCAGCTCGCCGGCGGCGCAGCCGACCTCCAGCACCCGCCGGGCCGAGGCCGGAACCAGCTCGGCCAGCTCGGGCCGGCTGTTGCGGTAATAGGCCGGCAGCTCGGGTGCGGGCGGGGAGATCTCGGGTCGAGGAGACGGTCGAGGCGGTACGGCTTCGACCGCTGCGGCCAGGCAGGAGGCGCAGCACCCCTCGCCGAACAGATCGGCGAGAAGCCGGTCAGCCCGGTGGCCGTAGGTATGGCGGGCCACGGCCTCCCGGTACCCGGCCTCGGCGATCGCCTCGCGCTCCTCGGCCCGTTCGAGGTAATGCCGGGTCAGGTCCTCGAGGTTCTCCTCGTCGTACAGGACGAGGTGGCGACGGTCGACCAGCAGCTCCTCCAGACCGGCGGCCGCGGGCAGGCGGTCGGTCAGCAGCATGGAGCCGCTGGCCAGAGCCTCGAAGACCCGCATGTTGAGGTCGCCGTTGAGCGAGCGGTTGAAGACGATGCGGCCGCGCGAGAACAGCAAGGCCATCTCCTCCAGCACGCGGCTGTCGACCCGCAGGTCAAAGCCGGCCCGGCGCAGCCGCTCGAGCAGCCGCACCCGGTCCTGGTGCCAGCGGGGCAGGGTCTGGCCGACGAAGACCAGGTCGTAGGCCTTGGGCACGGTAAAGCGGCGGTGGATCTCGGGCTCGCAGGCCGCGGGGAGCCAGCCGACCGCGCGGCAGCCGGCCTCGACAAAGGCCCCGATATCCTGGCGGGCGAACATGAGATAGGTCCGCTCGAACCCCCGGGCGTACCGGACCCGCCAGTCGCGCTGGCCGGTGTGGGTGTCGCCGATCAGGCAGACCGTGGGGCAGGCGAAGCGCTCGGGGTGGAGCAGCAGGAACTCGGGACCGGCGTCGATCCAGAGGACCAGATCGGGCCGCCAGTCGGCCGGCAATCGCTCGATCACGGCCGTGGCCTCGATTTCCCCCCACGGCAGGGGGAGATCGGCCGGCCGGGTCAGACGGGCCAGCAGGCCCAGCTTGTCCTCCTCGCCGGCGCCCGACGGCTTGAGGGCGTGCTGTCCCTCCCACTCCTTCCACTGACCGAGCATGGCCGCGTCGAGGTGCGGGCCACAGGTCAGCACCTCGTGGCCGCGGCGCAGGGCCCGCTCGTAGTAGGCCGAGGTCGACAGCGGATTGGCCGGCGCCACTAACAGTATCCGGAGCCGGCGACTACCCGTCGTCGCCGCGGCCGGTTGACTGGCGACGGTGGCCCGGGCCGGGGTGACCTGGGCCGGCGAGGAGGAAGGAACGGTGGCGGGCAGCACCCGCTCGCGGCCCTGTCGCCAACGGGCGATGCACCCGCTGAAGACCTGCTCCCAGGCCGCCGCGCAGTCCTTCAGGTGAAACCGCTCGACCACGGTCTGGCGGGCCCTGCGGCCCAGCTCCGTGGCCAGCTCGCGGTCGGCCAGGAGCTGCCGCAGCCGAGTGCGCAGGCGGTCGGGATCGGCCTCGACGAAGCCGTTCCAACCGTCGCGGATCGGGGTGGAGCCGTTCGGCGTGGAGACCACCGGCATCCCGGTGGCCATGGCCTCGAGCACGGCCAGGTTGTACCCGTCCTCGTGCTCGTCGGCCAGGGTGCACAGCAGCACCCGATGGCGCCGGTAGTACTCCTTCAGCTCCTCCCAGCTCCCCGAGGCGCGGGCCCCGGGAACCGTGGGGTTCACCCCCACCACGGTGGAAGGGATCTCGGTGCCGAGGAGCTGCTCCTGCAGGGTGAACCCCTGCATGGCGTCCCGCTCGCGCAGCCGGTTGCCGACCCGCAGCACCCGGGCGACCTCGCCGGTGTACCCGCCGTACTCCTCCGGGTCGATCCCCGAGACGACCACCGGGCCGTCCCAGCCCCAGTCGCGTCGCTTCTTCTCCGAGATGAAGGCGATCTCGACCTGGCGGAACCAGGGCCGCAGGCGCTCGACGTAGGCCTCCTTGGCCGCCCCGCTCAGCCCGGCGTCGGTGCCGATCATGTTGAGCATGACGAACAGCCGCGGCAGATCCCAGCCCTGGACCTCCTGCACGTCCTGCAGGGTCAGGCAGAGGGCCAGGTCGTACCGGCCGCCGCGGGCCCCACGCTCGGCCTCGGCCCAACCCACCTCGGAGACGTTGGGAGGCAGGGGCCGGAACCCGGTGTTCCATCGGCGATCGGGGTCCTGGCGCGGCGGGGCCACCTCGAAGAGATGGGGCATGCCGGCGTACAGGCAGATGTAAGGCTCGTGCCAGTTGAAGACCAGCACGCGACGGCGGACGGGGGTATCGGGCATAGGGAACCGAGGAGCCTGGGGAAGCGGAGCGGAGCAAGACGACGGACGGGAAGCGGAACCGTTCACCGGGGCCGAGGCGGACCGGGCCCGACCGGCGGACCCGGTGCCGGCGTCACTTCCCGGGGTTGACCTTCTTCCACGTGCGGCTGAAGGCCTGCAGGGTGGCGTGGTCCCCATCGGCGGCCCGCTCGTTCTCCTCGCGGATCCGCTCGTAGACCTCGCCGCGGTGGACGGAGACATCGGCGGGAGCCTCGATCCCCAGGCGGATCTGCCGGCCCTGCATCTCGAGCACGGTGACCCGCACGTCGTTGCCGATGACGATGCTCTCCCCTGCTTTTCTCGTTAGGACCAGCATGCCGTTCTTCCCTGAATGAAGGGTCTCGCCGCGGACCGCCCTCAAGGCCGCTCGCTAGGGAGCCTGGCGGCCTTCCCCCATCAGCGGGTGCTTGGTGTGGTAGCGGTCGTCGACCAGGATCAACTGCCGGGCCTGCATGGTTTCGGCGTTGATGCAGATCGGGCCCTTGAGATTGGCCGTCACCCGCGTGGGCTCGGGGTTCAGGGTGACGACGCAGTAGAGCGCGAGCTGCTCCTCCCGCTCGATCCCCAGACCGCGCAGGTCCTCGTCGCCGATCGGGGGGACGTAGTCGGCCCAGACCAGCAGGGGATCGAGGATGACGAACCCGACCCGCGGCTCCTCGAGGGAAAGGAGGCGGGCGAAGGGAGCCTCTTCCTCGACCTCGACCAGCCCGAACCGCCGCAGCCCCTCGAAGCCGGGGAGACCGCGCGGGAAGGTGACCACGCTGGCCGGATCAACGCTCACCGTGCCGAACTTGGCGCTCTCGAAGACGATCTTCTCGGTCTCGCTCATCGCCTCATACCCCGAAACTCCGGGCTTGGGCGGTCCCCGGTCGTGCCCGGTGTTTCCCGCGCCGGTGGGCCGCTAGGCTCAGATGAAGTCCATCAGGGACTGCGGCACCACGACGCCACCCGACGCCAGGGCCGCTGCAAAGACGTCCTGCTCCTGCTGGAGGTTGACGATGGCCGACGTCAGATCGACGTCCTCCTCGTCGGCGAGGATCCCGCTCAGCTCGGTGGACACCCGATCGAGCACGTTCCGCGTGGTCTCCATCCGGTTGACCCGGGCGCCGACGACGCCGCGCAGGGTGGAGATCTTCTCGCGCACCGCGTCGAGCTGGGAGAGGGTGGACCGCACCGCCTCCACGTCGTTGTCGCGCAGGGCCTGGCGTAGGTCGATGAGGACCCCGAACGGGTTGCTGTCCCGCGGCCGGTAGGCGTCGCGCAGATCGGTCAGGGTCTGCCTCAGCTCCTCGCTCAGCGGCGGGTCGGGCTCCGGCCCGGACAGGACCCCCTCCAGCTCCTCGAGGGTGATCGACCGGTCCTCCCCGAACAGGGCGCGCATCTGCTCGGCGTCGGCCGTTGCCAGCCCGTCGGCCAGGGTCCCCAGGGAGAGGGTGATCGCCGCGGGGCTTTCGAACAGGTCTCGTCCCGCGACGTTGACCTGCATGACCGTGCCGTCGGCGATCTCGCGCTCGATGGTGCCGGTGGTGTCGCCGCTGGCCTCGATCGACAGGACGTTCCCGTTGCCGTCGCGCACCGCCTGGTACGGGGCGGTGTCGGTCTGCGTTCCCGAGAAGATGAACCGGCCCCGGTACCGGGCCTCGCTCAGGCTGAGGGCATGCTCGACGAACTGGTCGACCTGGTCGGCGATGGCGTTCCGCTGGGAGGCGTTGTAGGTGCTGGTCGCCCCCTGCACCGCCAGTCCCCGGGCCTCGACGAAGAGGGATTCCAGCTCGTTGAGGCTGGCCTCGGTCAACTGCAGCCAGCCGGCGCCGTCGTCGATGTTCTTCTGGTACTGCTCGATCTCGCGCAGCTCAGAGCGCAGGGCCAGGGAGCGCTCGACCGCCGCCGGATCGTCCGAGAGGCGGTTCAGGCGGGACCCCGAGGAGAGCTGCTCCTGGACTCGGGTGATCCGCTCGTACGACCGGTCGAGGTTGGTGACCAGGTTGCCGACGGCCATGTTGGTCGTGACCCGCATCCCCTCATCTCCTCGGGCAAGTTTCCCCAATATAACCGGGCTGCATGGATATGTCCATCACCGTCCCCGACCTCAGGCGCCGACGGCCGGATCACATGTTGATGGTGACCTCGAGCAGGTCGTCGATCACCGACACGGTGCGCGCCGCCGCCTGGTACGCGCGCTGGAAGAGGACGAGCTGGGCCGCCTCGTCGTTGAGCGACACCCCCTGCACGCTCTGCCGGCGGTTCTCGATCTGCTGGGCGAACAGCCGGTGGTTCCCGGCCATGGTCTGGGCCTCCTGACTGCGGGTTCCCAGCTCGCCCAGCATCCCGGTGTAGAACTCCTCGACCGTCTCGGTGCCGTTGGCCAGGATCCGCGCGCTGCGCAGTCCGGCCAGGGCCAGGGCCGAGCCGTTGTCCCCCGGGTTGCCGTCGCCGGAGGCGGCGATGTTGTTCAGGTCGTCGACCACCGCCTGATCGAGGGTGATGTTGGCCGCCGAGCTCTTCTCGGGGTCGAAGAAGTCGATCCCGGTGCTGCCGTCCCGGCCGTACCCGGCCCGGTGGGTGCGGTTGATCTCGGCCACCAGCCCCGCGGCCAGCTCATCCAGGCGGCCGAGCATCTCCGGGATCACCTCGTCGCGGACCTCGACCAGGCCGCGCAACTCCCCCTCCCCCACGACGGCCGGGGTGCGGTCGTCGCCGTACACGACCTGGCTGGTGGTCGTGCCGTTGCCGGCGAGCTGTCGGATCTGGAGGTGGACCACCTGGTCGCCCTCGACCAGGTTGCGCCCCCCGAGGAGCACCGTGAGCTGCCCGTTCTCCTTCTCGGCCATCGCCACGTCGGCCAGGGCCGACAGCTTGTCGATCAGGAGATCCCGCTGGTCCTCCAGGTCGGCGGCGCCGTTGGCCGAGGCCCGGGCGCGGGGGATCTGGGCGTTGAGCTGGCCGAGCTGGTCGAGGATCTCGTTCACCTCGCCGACCGCGCCCCGCACCTCCTCGTCGAGCTGGGTCCGCGACTCCTGCAACTGGACCGCGTACTGGCGCAGGCTGGTGCTGAGGTACTCCCCCTCCTGCCGCACCACGGCCCGCGCCGAGCCGCTCTCGGGCGAGTTGGCCAGGTCCTGCCAGGCGTTCCAGAACCGGCTCAGCGAACCGCTGAGACCCATCCCCGAGGCCTCGTTGAAGACGGTTCCGGTCTCGCTGGCGCCGGCCCCCGCCGGCTCGGTGAAGACCGCCTCCAGGCCGCTCAGCTTGCTCTCGAGCGCCTCCCAGTGCCCCAGCACCTGCTGCTGCACCCGGGCCTGGGCGTCGACGAAGGCGCTGCGCGCCCGGGTGACGCTGGCCGCGTCAACGCCGACGCCGACCGACCCGTTGGCGCTGGAGACCACGTGCTCCAGGTTGACCTGGCGCCGCGAGAAGCCGGGGGTGTTGGCGTTGGCCACGTTGTGGCTGGTGACGTTGAGCCCGGCCTGCTGGGCGTGCAGGGCCCGGCGGCCGATCTCGATGCTCTGCTGGGTGGCGGTGGTGATCGCCATCGGTTCCCCCCGGGTCCGGTCTCAGGCCGTCTGGTTGACCACCGAGCGCTGTCCGGCGCCGCGGCGGAGCCTGCCGAACTTCCCGTACATCCCCCTCCCGAGCGGCTGCCCGGTGAGGATGTCCAGGCATCGTTCCGTGTACCGCATCGACTGGCGGATGAGGAAGGCGTTGTTGTCGCTGGTGGCGCGGATCCTGTGGTTCAGCTCGAGCAGGGTCTCGCGCATCCGGCCCAGCTCCTCCCCCTGCTCCTTCTCCAGCACGGCCACCAGCCGTCCCAGGCTGCTCCCCCCCGGTCCCAGGTGAAGGCGCTGGGACAGCTCCTCGACCACCCGCACCCGGCGGCTCTCCAGGGCATGGGCCTGGCGGGCCATCTCCTGCTGGGCCGCCACCGTCTCCTCGATGGTCGCCAGGTCGTCCTCGACGATCGCCTTCTGCTCGCGCCGCAGCAGACCGAGGAGATCGTTGAAGAGACGGACCTCCTCGTTGATGATCTCGACCAGCTCGTTCACCATGGGCTCATTCATGCCGGTTCCCCTCGGTCCCGCTTCCACTGCTGCTCCTGGGCCGCGCGGTCCGGCCGGCGGTGACGGAGGGAACGGCCTCCGGCGCCAACCCGGCCTGCTGGCTGAGCTGCCGGTAGAGCATCTCGCTCAGGCTGTTCGGTCCGCCCGCGGCGGACAGCTTCTTGGCCCACTCCTCGTCGAGCATCGACTCGAAGACCCGCTCGCCGGCGCTCTTCTCGATCAACCCCGACTCCCCCACGGTGCGGCGCATGGCGCCGATCATCTGCTGCACCAGGATCGACTCGAAGTCGCGGGCCACCTGCCGCAGGGCCTGGCGGCGCTCGTCGACCGAGCCGCGGGCGCTGGCGCGCAGGGCCGCGCCGGTCAAGGCCTCCGGGCTCCGGGCCGTCGGCCGGGTGACGACCGCGCTCAGGGGATCGAGGGAGAGGTCGGCCATCACTGGATGATCAGCTCGGCGCGCAGGGCGCCGGCCGCCTTGAGGGCCTGGAGGATGGCGATCAGGTCACGCGGGGTGACGCCGAGGGCGTTGAGGTTCCGCACCAGCTCGCGCACGGTCGGCATCGCCCCCACGTCGAAGGAGCTGATGATCGGATGGAGCCGGTCCGGCTCCTCCTCGACCTGGGCCTCGCCGCCGCCGCCGCCGAACATCTCCGCGGTGGCCTCGGACGGGATCTTCAGCTTGAGCGCGCCGTGGGAGAGGGCCACGGCCGACACCGAGACGTTCTCGCCGACGATGACCGTGCCGGTGCGCTCGTTGACCACCACGCGGGCCGGCAGGTCGGGGACCACGGTGATCTTCTCCAGCTCGGCCACGAAGTCGGCCAGGGCCTGCGGCTGGGCCCGCAGCGGATCGAGCTGCACCGTGACCGTGGCCGGATCGACCGCGGTGGCCAGCTCCGGCTCGCCGAAGAAGGA
>JBAZUN010000234.1:0-9016 GCA_041661365.1 Candidatus Latescibacterota bacterium | reverse complement strand
GAGGACGTCGAAGGCGCGTACCCGGGGATCGAGTTCCTCAAGGCCTTCAACCTCGAGGGGAAGCAGCTGGCGAAGGGCCGCGTCGGCATCATCGGCGGCGGCAACTCGGCCATGGATGCCGCCCGGGTGGCGCTGCGGCAATCCGGAGTGACATCGGTGACCATCTACTACCGGCGCACGCGCAACGAGATGCCCGCCTTCGCCGAGGAGATCGAGGCCTGCCTCGAGGAAGGGATCGAGATCAAGACCTTGCTGGCCCCGGTGAAGGTTCTGGCCGCCCAGGAGCGGCTGACCGGCCTGGAGGTGATCCACAACCGGCTCGGGGAGCCCGATTCCAGCGGTCGCCAGCGGCCGGAGCCCATCCCGGGTACCGAGGAGCAGATCCCGCTCGACACCCTGATCGTGGCCATCGGCGAGGAGCCGGACACCGCGTCCCTGGCCGGCGTGCCGCTCTCCAGACGGGGGACGCTGTCGATCAACGCCGAGTCCGGTGCCACGGGCCGGACCGGGGTCTTCGGGGGGGGCGACGTGGTGACCGGCTCGAACACCGTGATCGATGCCATCGCCAGCGGCAAGAACGCCGCCCTGATGATCGACCGGTATTTGACCGGCAGGCAGATGCGGGTATTGCCTAAGGCCAAGCTGCCCGGCGTCTATGTCGAGCCCCTGGAGACGGCCGAGGAGGAAGGCGAGATCGCAGCCCGGGCGGTGCCGCCCTGCCTGTCGCTGGAGAGCCGCACCCGGTCCTGCGCCGAGGTCGAGTTGTGCCTCGCCGAGAATGACGCCGTCCTCGAGGCCCAACGATGCCTGCGGTGCGACCTGGAGTTCACCCAGCCCAACTAGACTGCGCGGCGAACGACTACGAGAGGTAAGACGATGGTCAACATCGAAGTGAACCACCACAAGGTGCAGGCCCAGAAGGGCGAGACGATCCTCACCGCGCTCAAGCGAGAGGGCATCCGAGTACCCACCCTGTGCCATCTGGAAGGCTTGACCCCCACCGGCGCCTGCCGGGTATGCGCGGTGGAGGTGGAGGGCATGCCCGCTCTCATCCCCTCCTGCTCCTACCCGGTCAGCGAGGGGATGAAGATCCACACCCACTCGGCGAGGGCGCTGGAGGCCAGGCGAACGATCATCGAGCTGCTCCTGGCCAACCACCCGGATGACTGCCTCTACTGCGTCGGCAACGGCAACTGCGACCTGCAGCACCTGGCCGAGGAGCTGGGGGTGCGCAATCGCCTCTTCAAGGGAAAGCGGAGCACCGGCAAGCTCGACGTCTCGAGTCCCTCGCTGGTCCGCGACCCCGACAAGTGCATCCTATGCGGCAAGTGCGTGCGCGTCTGCGAGGAGATCCAAGGCGTGGCCGCCATCGACTTCGTCCGGCGGGGCAGCCAGGCCATCGTGGGAACCGCCTTCGACACGGGGCTCAATCTCTCGAGCTGCGTCAACTGCGGCCAATGCATCATCGTCTGCCCCACCGGAGCCCTCTCCGAACAGTCCCACATCGGGCGAGTGATGAACGCCCTGCGCGATCCGGAGAAGATGGTGGTGGTGCAGCACGCGCCCAGCATCTCGGTGACCATCGCGGAGGAGTTCGGCCTCAAGCCGGGGACCGACGCCGACGGCCACCTGGTGACGGCGCTACGGCGGCTCGGCTTCTATCGGGTTTTCGACACCTCCTTTACCGCCGACCTGACCATCATGGAGGAGGCCTCCGAGTTGGTCCACCGGATCCAGACCGGCGGCGTGCTGCCCATGATGACGAGCTGCTCGCCGGGCTGGATCAAGTTCGTCGAGGAGTTCTACCCCGACTACATCCCAAACCTGTCCACCTGCAAAAGCCCGCAGCAGATGCTAGGGGCGGTGGCCAAGTCCTACTGGGCCCAACAGGAGGGGGTGGATCCCTCCAAGGTATTCTGCGTCTCGATCATGCCTTGCGTGGCCAAGAAGTTCGAGATGGGCCGGCCAGAGCACAGACGCGACGGCCTGCCGGACATCGACGCCGTGCTCACCACCCGCGAGCTGGCCCGCATGATCAAGATGGCCGGCCTTAGCTTGGCCGATCTTCCCGCCGGCCTGCCGGATTCGCCGCTGGGCGAGCGCAGCACGGCTGGAAAAATCTTCGGCGCTACCGGCGGGGTGATGGAAGCGGCGGTACGCACCGCCCACTATCTGATCACCGGCAAGGACATGACCGAGCTAAAGATCCAGCCCCTGCGTGGTACCAAGGGGGTCAAAGAGGCCACGGTAGAAGTGGCCGGGATCCAGGTGGGCGTGGCCGTGGCGAGCGGACTCGGGAATGCCCGGAACCTGCTGGAGCAGGTGAAGGCGGGCCGGAAGGATCTGCACTTCATCGAGATCATGACCTGCCCGGGGGGGTGCGTGGCCGGAGGCGGCCAGCCGCTTGGCACCGACCTCGAGAAGGTGAAGCTCCGTATGAAGGCCCTCTACACCATCGACCGCGAGGAGGCCGTGCGCACCAGCCACGCCAACAAGGATGTGGCCAAGCTCTACGCCGAATTCCTCGGCCAACCGCTGGGCCACAAGAGCCATGAGTTGCTGCACACGCACTACGCCAAGCGCGAAGTCCTGATCTGACAGGTGAGGCCATGAGCGACGGGAAGAATAAGATTCTGATCGTGGACGACGATGCCGACCAGGTCGCCATCCTCGCCATCGAGCTGCAGAGCGCGGGGTACGAGGTGGTGACGGCCGGCGGCGAGGAGGCGGCCGAGGAGCTCCTGATGGGGATCAGGCCGGACCTGGCCATCGTCGACTTGATGATGGAGAACATGGACTCCGGCTTCGTTCTCTCGCACCGGATCAAGCAGCTCTATCCGGAGACCCCGGTGATCATCCTGACCGGTGTAGCCGCGGAGACCCGGCTTGATTTCGACTTCGCCGCGACCGGCGAGCAATCTTGGGTCAAGGCCGATGCCTGGATCGACAAGCCGGTGCGCTCCGAGCAGCTGCGCGGCGAGGTGACTCGGCTCCTCAAGGGCTGAGCCAGCTTACGGCTGCGGTTGGCGGTGGGACACTCCGCCGTTGCGGATATCCTGCCGGGAGTGGCATGCGGGAGACGGCTGGCCAGGCGCTCGGGTCGGAGAGCATCTGGCGCGTGTCGCACCTGTCCGGCCGCCGAACCGCACCGGCTTCTGGAAGGAGAACGTGTACGAGATCCTGCACAAGGAGATCCTCAGCCAGTCCAACAAGCTGATGGTCGTGGCCGCGCCGAAGGTGGCGCTCAAGGCGCAGCCCGGCCAGTTCGTCATCGTGCGCACGGACGAGCACGGCGAGCGCATTCCCCTCACCATCGCCGACTTCGATCGCCAACAGGGCACCGTAACCATCATCTTTCAGGAGGTCGGCAAGTCCACCATGCAGATGGGGGACCTGCCCGTCGGGGGCGGATTCGCGACCTTCGCCGGCCCTCTCGGGCACCCGACCGAGATCGAGAGGTTCGGCACGGTGGTCTGCGTCGGCGGCGGGGTCGGTATTGCGCCGCTCTACCCCATCGCCCGGAGCCTCAAGGAGGCCGGTAACCGGGTGATCTCCATCATCGGCGCCCGGACGCGCGAGCTCCTTTTCTGGGAGGACAGGATGCGAGCCATCAGCGACCCGCTGGTGGTCTGCACCGACGACGGCAGCTACGGTCGCCATGGGCTGGTGACGCAGCCCCTCAAGGAAGTGCTCGAGGAACGGCCCGGACAGGTGGTCCGAGTCTGGGCCATCGGGCCGGCGGTGATGATGAAGTTCGCCTGCGCCACTACCCGGCCGTATCAGGTGCCGACCATCGTGAGCCTAAACACGATTATGGTGGACGGCACCGGGATGTGCGGCGGCTGCCGAGTCCTGCTGGAAACCGGGGCCCAGTTCGTCTGCGTCGACGGTCCCGAGTTCGACGGCCACCGGGTGGACTGGGATAATCTGCTGGCGCGGCAGCGGTTCTACCGGGAAGAGGAGCAGCAGGCCGTCGACCGATGGCAGCACCAGTGTCGCCTCGATGCCGCCTTGGCCAGGGGGGATAGCTGAGTGGCCGAGCTGACCCAGAGCGCGCGCATGCGCATACCCCGCCAGGCGATGCCGGTCCAGGAGGCGACGGTGCGCCGCGGGAACTTCGCTGAAGTGGCCCGGGGCTTCACCGCCGAGCTGGCCCGACGGGAAGCCGATCGCTGCCTGCAGTGCCCCAAGCCGCGCTGCGTGGAGGGATGCCCGGTGGGGGTTCCCATCCCCGGATTCATAGGCGCTCTGCGCGGGGGCGACATGCAAGGCGCGGTGCAGCTGATGAAGGAGAAGAACAGCCTGCCGGCCATCTGCGGCCGGGTCTGCCCCCAGGAGGTGCAGTGCGAGCAGTTCTGCATCCTGGGCAAGAAGGGGGAACCTGTGGCCATCGGGCGCCTGGAGCGCTTCGTGGGCGACTACGAGCTGGCGGCGCGCACCTTCCCCCTGGGCCGCGCCGCCCAGACCGGCAGGCGAGTCACCGTCGTCGGCTCGGGCCCGGCGGGGCTGGCCTGCGCCGTGGACGTGGCGCGCGAAGGGCACTCAGTCACCCTCTTCGAGTCCCTCCACGGCCTGGGGGGGGTCCTCACCTACGGCATCCCCGAGTTCCGCCTGCCCAAGGGCGTGGTGAACGGCGAGATCGAATACGCCGTGAAGAGCCTGGGGATCGAGATCGGCCTCGACCACGTCATCGGCCGTATCGCCACCCTGCCCGAACTCCTGCGGGAATACGACGCGGTCTTCCTGGGCACCGGCGCGGGCCTCCCCTCGTTCATGGACATCCCCGGCATCAACTACAACGGCGTCATGTCGGCCAACGAGTTCCTCACTCGCGTTAACCTGATGAAGGGATACGACTTCCCCGAGTACGACACGCCGGTGAAGGTCGGGAAGTCCGTGGCCGTCATCGGCGCCGGGAACGTGGCCATGGACGCCGCCCGTTGCAGCACCCGCCTGCAGGAGTGCCGCCGCGCCAGCGGATCTCCCGGCGAGGTGCACATCGTTTACCGCCGCTCTCGCGACGAGGTGCCCGCCCGAGCCGAGGAGGCGCATCACGCCGAGGAAGAAGGGATCATCTTCGACTTCCTGACCAATCCCGTGGCGGTTCTAGGGGACGAGAAGGGATCGGTGCGCGGTCTGCGCTGCATCCGCATGGAGCTGGGAGAGCCCGATGCCTCCGGGCGGAGGCGGCCGGTCGCGGTGCGTGGCTCCGAATTCGAGATGCAGGTCGACACGGTCATCTTCGCCTTGGGCACCAGCCCGAATCCCCTGGTGTTCGTGGAGGCCGACGAGGTGGAGCGCAGCAAGCGGGGCACGGTGGTGGCCGACGAGGAAACCGGCCGCAGCACCACGGCCAGGGTCTGGGCCGGCGGCGACGTAGTCACGGGCGCCGCCACCGTGGTCAGCGCCATGGGCGCCGGCAGGCGGGCCGCGGCGGACATCAACGCCTACCTCCGAGGCGAGATCAAACCTTGGCCCGACGAAAGCGCCTGACCCGACCCGGGCGGCGACCGGGCTCTGGCGATCCCCCGGGATGATGCGGTGAAGGCCGGTCGGCGCGTGCTGATGGGGATGCCATGAAAGGCAGTTCGACACTCCCCCTGGTGGCAACGGTCAAGGATCGCTGCCGGACCTGCTACCAGTGCGTCCGCGAGTGCCCGGCCAAGGCGATCCGCATCGTCGAGGGCCAGGCCAGCGTGATCCCGGAGCGGTGCATCGGCTGCGGCAACTGCGTCCGCGAGTGCAACCAGCGGGCCAAGGTGGCCACCAGCGGCCTGGTCGAGGTGCGCGAGCTGCTGGCCGCCTCGAACCGGGTCGGCGCGATCATCGCCCCCAGCTTCCCCGCCGAATTCCCGGAGTTGGACTACCGGTTCCTGGTGGCGATGATCCGCAAGCTCGGCTTCGCCGTGGTCAGCGAGGTGGGTTTCGGCGCCGACCTGGTGGCCCTCGAATACCATAAGCTCCTCTCCCAGAACGACGGCCGGAAGTACATCGCCACGAGCTGCCCGGCCATCGTCTGCTACGTCGAGAAATACCACCCGGAGCTGGTCACCTCCCTGGCTCCGGTCGTCTCGCCGATGGTGTCCTCCTCCCGCGTCCTTCACAACCTGCACGGAGACGACCTGCGGCTGGTCTTCATCGGTCCCTGCCTGGCCAAGCGGCGCGAGGCGTGCAGCGAGGAGCTCGAGGGAGAGGTCGACCAGGCAATGACCTTCGCCGAGCTGCGCCGGATGCTCGACGAAGCCGACCTCCTGGGCAGCGGCACCGAGCCCTCGGAGTTCGACCCGCCCCACGCCGGCATGGGCGCCATCTTTCCGGTCAAGCGAGGCCTGCTGCAGGCCGCGGCGATCGGCGAGGACCTGGTGGTCAACGACGTGGTCAGCGCCGGCGGCTCCACCACCTTCGCCGAGGCGATCAAGGAGTTCGAGGCGGAGAACATGGACGTCCGCCTGCTCGAGGTCCTCTGCTGCAACGGCTGCATCATGGGCGCCGGCATGACCACCGACAGCACCCTGTTCAGCCGCCGCACCCACGTCAGCCGCTTCGTCAAGAAGCGGATCGACCGGCTGGACCTGGCCTGCTGGGAAGCGGACATGGAGCGGTTCGCCAAGCTGGACATGACCCGCCGCTTCGCGCCCCAGGACCAGCGCCTGCCGCTGCCGTCGCGGATCGAGCTGTCGAAGATCCTCGCCCGGATGGGGAAGTTCCGGCCCGAGGACGAGCTGAACTGCGGCGCCTGCGGGTACGGCACCTGCGTCGAGCACGCCATCGCCGTGCACATGGGCCTGGCCGAGAGCGAGATGTGCCTCCCCTACACCATCGAGCAGCTCCACCGGTCGGTGGAAGAGCTCAACGTCTCACACCAGGAGCTGGCCAGCGCCCAGGAGGCCCTGATGCAGTCGGAGAAGCTGGCCAGCATGGGGCAACTGGCCGCCGGCATCGCCCACGAGATCAACAACCCGCTCGGGGTGGTGCTGATGTACGCCCACCTGCTGCTCGAGGAGGCCAAGGACGAGGGGTTGCGCGAGGACCTGCAGCTGGTGGTCGACGAGGCCGATCGGTGCAAGAAGATCGTCTCCGGACTGCTGCACTTCGCCCGTCAGAACCGGGTAGTCCGCGCTCCGGTTGACCTGGCCGCCCTGGTCGAGAAGTCTCTGCGGGTAGTACCGCCCCCGGCCGGAGTCGAGGTGCGGATGGTCTACGACGCGGCTGATCCGGTCGCCGACCTCGACTCTGACCAGATCGCCCAAGTCCTTTCCAACCTGATGACCAACGCCTACACCGCCATGCCCGACGGCGGTACCCTGAGCGTGACGGTTTCCGGCAACGACGAATCCGTCATCCTGGAGGTGGCCGACACAGGCATCGGCATCCCGAAGGAGAACCTCGAGCGGATCTTCCACCCCTTCTTTACCACCAAGCAGATCGGCAAAGGCACGGGGCTGGGACTGGCGGTATCCTACGGGGTGGTCAAGATGCACCGGGGGAGCATCACCTGCCAGTCGAACGCCGACCCGGGACGCGGACCTACCGGCACCACCTTCACCGTCGTGCTGCCCAGGAAGGGAGAGGCGAGCGAGTCATGAACGGACCGGCCGGCACCGCAGCCGACGACGAGGCTCTCCGGCTCCTCGTCGTCGACGACGAGCCCGGCATGCGCAAGGGGACCGAACGGGCCCTGCGCCACTTCATCGCCGACTGCCCCGACCTGCAGCTCCGGGTCGGCTTCAGCATCGAGCAGGCCGCCACCGGGGAGGAGGCGCTGGAGGCGATCGGCCACCAGGTGCCGGACATCCTGCTGCTGGACTACAAGCTCCCCGGGATCTCGGGGCTGGAGGTGCAGGAGCAGCTCGCCACCCGCGGGCTGGAGGTGCTCACCGTCATGGTCTCCGCGTACAGCTCGCTGCAGACGGTGATCACCGCCACCAAGCGCGGCGCCTTCGACTTCCTGGTCAAGCCGTTCACCCCGGACGAGCTGCGGATGACGGTGCAGAAGGCGGCCCGGCACCTGCTGGTCCACCGCCAGGCGATCCGGCTGGCCGAGGAGCGCCGCCAGATCCGCTTCGAGTTCATCCGCGTCCTGGGCCACGAGCTGAAGGCGCCGCTGGCCGCGGTCGAGGGGTACCTGCGGCTGGTCGGGAAGCGGGCCCTGGGGACGGAGCTGCCGGCCTACGACCAGGTGATCGACCGGTCCCTGATCCGGCTCGACGGGATGCGCAAGCTGATCCTCGACCTGCTCGACCTGACCCGCATCGAGTCGGGGAACAAGCAGCGGACCCTGGCGGCGACCGACCTGTGCGAGGTCGCGGCAACGGCACTGGAGACGGTCGCGCCGGAGGCCGAGAAGCGGCACCTCACCGTGCACCGCGAGGTGCCCCCTTCCCTGACGATGACCGCCGACCGCAGCGAGCTGGAGATCATCCTCAACAACCTCCTCTCCAACGCCGTGAAGTACAACCGCGGAGAGGGGACGGTGTCCCTGTCGATCCGCGATCTCGGCGAGACGGTGGAGCTCAAGGTCGCCGACACCGGCATCGGCATGCGGCCCGAGGACGTCCGGCGCTTGTTCGGCGAGTTCGTGCGGATCAAGAACGAGAAGACCGTCGCCATCCTCGGCAGCGGTCTCGGTCTCTCCATCGTCAAGAAGCTGGTGAGCCTGTATCAGGGGGAGATCTCGGTGGAGAGCTCGCTCGAGGTCGGCACCACCTTCACCGTGGTGCTGCACAAACGGGCTGGAACCCCGGCCGGCGCCGGTCCGGCCTAGCCCCCGCCGGTGCGCACCGCCGACTACCTCGTCTTCCTGGCCTACCTGGGCCTCACCCTGGCGGTCGGCGCGATCACGGCCCGACGCCAACGGAGTTCGACCGACTTCTTCCTGGCCGGTAGGACAATGCGCTGGTTCCCGGTCGGCCTCTCGATCATGGTGACCGCCTTCAGCGCCATCAACTACACCGCCTTCTCCGGCGAGGTCTTCGAGCACGGGCTGTACGTGGCCCTCTCCCTGCCGACCTTCGTC
>JBAZUN010000233.1:0-9020 GCA_041661365.1 Candidatus Latescibacterota bacterium | reverse complement strand
CTTTCTCCGTCATTGCGGCGAAGCCATGCAACGAAATGGTCTGCCATTGGGTGGTGTAGGTGACCATGGGGGGCGATGGCACAAACAGGAAGCTTTCGCTCGGAGATCCATCTTCCTCGAGCGCCCATCCTGGCCGGGCACGGTTGCGGGCGTTGGTCCAGCTCAGCACCAACCGGCCCACCACCGGGGTCTGGGCCACCAGCCTGACCCGAGCTTCGACCCGGTCGAACAGGCCCGAGTCAAGGTTCAGCAGGGGCGAGACCAACAGGGCAGTCGGGTATTTACCTTCTGCAAGGGGCAGGGTCCCCACTCGCATCACCCCATCCACCACCTCCACCGGCAAGGGCTGCTGATCCTGCCCGCCGCTGGCAGGGCTTTCCCGCGCATACCACCCCTGGGCATCGCCATCCCTGTCGAACTCCCAGGTGATGGCGTGGGCCATGCCGCACCAGAGCAGCAGAACGATCAGCGCTTTGTTCATCGCCAGACTCCAGGGTCAGGGGTAAGGGAGCAGCTATCGCCAGCCATGGGACTTCTCCGCTGCCTTTCCTGCCTTGGCCGTGCCCCAAGTTGACGGTATCACTGCACTCGAAGGCGCTTGGCCGCTACGGGCCAAGCGGAAACCGAGACCAGAAGCGCGAGCATCATCGTACGCCGATCGCCTGAATGCCGATCTAATAAATATGGGGGGAAAGTCCCACGCCCCACCGCGGAATACAATGCCGCCTCCATCTGTATAAAGCGGGTCTATCTGATCGGTTGCTGCATACTTGCTGTATCGGTCTGCACACCACTCCTCCACATTGCCATGCATGTCATAGAATCCCCATGGATTGGGCAGTTTGGTTCCCACGGGATGCGCATATGGCTCTGCTCGCCACAACATATTCGAGATTCCGTACCAAGCGCAGGCCGCGAGCTGGCCGTTGAACTCCGCGGCGAAATCGGTGCTTTCGGACACCGACCAATAGCTGTCCGTCCCCGCCCGACAGGCATACTCCCACTCGGCCTCGGTTGGCAGTCGATACACTGAATCGCCAGCCGCCTGGTTGAGGCGATGAAGGAAGTCCTGCACATCCAGCGCCGAGACGTATACCGCGGGGCTGGTCGGATCTTCGATGATATAAGGCTGGCCGGTCCATGGCCGCGTGCCGGCCACCGCAGTCCATTGCCCCTTGGTAACCTCATATTTCCCGAGGTAATATCCCTTGGTCAAGGTTACTTGGTGCGCAGGTAATTCGCCATTTAGCCAATTTGGCCAAGAATCACGCTTCTTATAGGCGTTTACTTGAGCCTCGGTAGTCCCCATGATGAACGTGCCCGGTTCGACCCAGATAAAGGCCATCTTCACGCCATCGGCCAGATCGAGCTCGATCTCCTGGGATTCGCTGGCAGGATGCCATCCAAGGCATAGCAGCACCAAGAGCGCAAGGCCAGATCGCTGTTGCATCAGTCCCTCGCTTTCATGGCGCAAGGAGCCAGATTTCACCGAAGAGGTGCCAGCAAGAGAATCCCGGTGACTGCCCACATCCTCAGGCGCTCCCCCTACACTGAAATCCGTAGCTCACGACTGCCCGTGTCCCGTTTATACATAGACGCGCTGCCGGCGGAAAAGGTTACGCCCCCAAGGCGACCGGGCGGGCAGCGGCAAGCTGGACGCGCCTGTCGTCACTCCGCCGCCACCAGCCGCCGGGCCAGGGACCCCTCCTGGGTCAGGGCGTAGACCAGCACGTTGACGCCGAGGTCGTAGGGTTTCAGCTCCTCGCCGCCAATAGAGAAGCGGCCGTTGGCCAGGTTCGCCGCCTCGTCGGCCTCCCGGATGAACTCGGCCTCACCGGCCCAGAAGTCGGCGTAGTCCTTCTGCGAATAAATTCCGGCCAGGCGGCCGTTGAGCTGGATTCCTTCGAGGTACTCGGGGGAGTAGTGGTACCGTGGCCCGAGGTAAGTGTAGGGCCAGTCATGGAAGCCCATCGGCAAGGAAGCCAGGTCGTAGTAACAGTGGAACAACGGGTGATCCATTCCCAGGCGGGTGAAGTGCCAGTCCTTTCCCTCCCGGCATCCCACCGCGGCCAGGGCGCTGCGCACCAGTTCCCGCAGTGCCGGCAGGTCCGAGGTGTAGCCGTTCCCCACCACCTGAGCCTGAGCCACGTTCTCGATCCAGAGGAATCCCCCCGAGGTCAGATACCGACCCAGGTTGACCGCCTCGGCCTCGGTCACCGTGAAGGGGGTGATCGCGGTCAGCAGCACGAAGGGCACCTGCAGCAGGCGGGGGTCGGCCAGCGGCAGACCATCCAGCACCTCCACCCGCACCTGAGTCCGCTCGGTCATCCGGTCGGCCAAGCCCTGCAGGATCTCCCGCTCGGCCATCTGACGCGAGGCGCCGTTGGTCAGCCGCATATTGGTGCGGAGGATATATGGGTTGTCCAGCTCGGCCCGCTCGATCGCCTCGCTGTGGACGCTGGCCAGGTACAGGAAGCCCTTCAGTCCGCGTCGATCCCGCGGGTCGACGATCACCACCGCCCGCTCCCGGCCGGTGTCCAGGGCCTCCACCCCCAGCAGCTCCAAACCCAGGTCGATCTCGTCGACCCCGGCCCGCTGGCCGCCCACGGCTCCGGCCCGCAGCCCCGGGCCGATCCCACCACCACCGAAGCCCAACCCGCTCCCCGAGGGCAGGCCACCCTCCCTCGAGATCCCCGACAGCCCCGAGAGGAACCCTCCTCCCCCGTCTCCGGCTCCGCCGCCCCAGCCTCCGCCAGTGCCTCCCCCTGCCCCCTGCCCCCCGGCGCCAGGAGCGCTCCCGCCTTCGCCAACACCCGCGGCCGGCAGGATCGCCGCGGCCGGTCTGGCCTGGGCTCGCTGCTGGCGCATCAACGGCCGCTGCGTCGGCGGCACGAGCGCCCGACGGCTCAAGGGACGCGCTCTCGGCGGTGCAGCCTTGACGAACCTCACCCGGGTTGACGCCTCGGGCTGCTCCCTTGATGACGGCCCCTGGTGCACCAGCAGCAGTCCCGCGAGCAGCAGCAGATGCAGCCCGCAGGACACCCCCAGCGCCGCCCGCCGCGTTCGCCGGTCGGCCACGGCCCACACCGCCGGCTCCGGGTGGCCCTTCTTGCGGTCGCGCCTTCCGTGCACCGCACCTCACTCCACCTTCACCAGCTTGCGCACCTGCACCTGCCGGCCCACTTGCGCCCGACAGAGATACACCCCGGCCGCAACCGGGCATCCGTCATCGTCGCAACCGTCCCACGTCAGCAGGTGCGGACCTTCCGCCCGCCATCCCTGCACCAGTTGCCGTACCTGCTGACCCAGCAGGTCATGCACCGCCAGGGATACCCACTCTCCACCCGCCGGCAAGGTGAGCGGAATCCTGGTTCCCGGGTTGAACGGATTAGGGTAGTTGGCCCCCAGCCTGAGGGCCGTCGGATGGGCCGAGTCCTGCTCCTCAGCCACCGCCGTGCCCCGCTCCCGGCTCTGGTTGGTCAGCACCTGCAGCTCCCCGGGATCGGCGCTCAGCACCACCAGATCCGTGTCCCCATCCCCGTCCACGTCCGTCCCGACCAACCTCAGAGATCCCCCCATCTTTAGGGGATACCACCCCTCCTCCTGCGGCAGCTCCCCTTGCCGGCCCAGGTTCACCACCACCGCCGGACCCGTACTCAGGCTCTCGTTGGCGAACGCCAGATCGGCCAACCCATCGCCATCCAGGTCGCCAGCATACACCGCCCCTACCCCTCCCACCGTAACCCCCGGGTCGTACCATTCCTGCCGCGTCAACTCCCCCTGGCCGTCGTTCTGCCAGATCGCCAGCCCACCTGCTGAACCCGCTCCCTCACCCTCGCGCCCCTCCACCATGTCCAGGTCTCCGTCCATGTCCAGGTCGTCTACGTGCACCAGCAACATCGGGTCAGCGCCACTCTGCAGCGCGCCGTTGGGGAGAGCTGGTTCGCCGTCGATCGTGGTCACCCGCCACGCCGTCCCCCCGCTGGCTGACGACCACAGTATCTCCACCTGCCCGTCGCCGTTGAAGTCCGTTGCCGTCAGGGACGAAAGGTCCGTCAGGCTCGTTCGCGTCCAGACCACCCACTCGCCATCTTCGTTGGTCCAGACCTCGGCCGCGCTCGGGCTCTCGTGCCACGAGTGACCAATCACCTCGACGCCACCTCCTCCGGTGACCTCCCCCATGGCCTCTAGGAAGAACAGCTTCGGCATACGGCCTACCACCTCGGGCAGCAGCGATACCATTGGCCGCCAGATCTCCGCCTCCTGGCCACGCTGAACCACCAACTCCTCCCGGCCATCGCCGTCTACGTCACCGGCACGCATGTATACTAACCACCCGCAGTCGGGAAACGACTGCGTTAGCCGCGGCGCGAAAAGCCCTGCACCATCGTTCTCGAGGAAGGTCCAGCCACACGAAGCCACCACCCCCTTCGACGTCGACTGCATCTCTTGCCAGTATGCCATCAGATCCCGATCGCCGTCACGATCCCAGTCGATGCTAACCGCTGCTGGCGAGGCGAGGTAGCCCCCCCTACCCCAGGCCAACCCGGGGGTCATGAGCATTGCTCCCCCCACCTCGAAAAGACTGCCCGGGCGGCCGCTGATCTGCGCTCCTGGAGGTAGCAGCTCGCCATGCAACTGCTCCTCGGTACCGGTCAGCACAATCCGGTCCACCTCCAGCCAACCGGGTACCTCCGTCCCTTCCTGTACCGCCAGCCGCAGGGCGATCCTCCCGAGCTCTCCTTCCCACCCACTGCGGTAGGTGACATCCCTGATCACCACGTCGGCCCCGAAGTCCGACAGCGTCACCTCCTGCCATTGAGAGGTCAGGATGCACTGGCCCGTCACGAAGAAGCTCCGGCGGGATTCCTGGTCTGCCAGGTAGATCCCCGCCGGGAACTCTTCATCAGACAAGGCGTTGGTCCACACCAGCCACAACGTGGCCGCCACCGGCGCAGAATCCACCACCCGCAGCCGTACCCGCACCTGGTCGAACAGGCCTGATGGCACCCTCAGGTCGGGCGAGAGCAGCCGGAAACTAGAATCGTCCATAGGCGGTGAGGCCACTCGCAGCATGCCGTCGGTCGCCACCATGGGCACCAGCGCGGACGACAACGTGAGCGCCTTCCATCCCTGGCTATCACCCTCCTGGACGAACTCCCAGGTCATCGCCGGAGTTTCCGTGGCAAACAGCAGCAGGCCGACCAACAAAATCGCTCTTCCCATGACCCAGCTCCTTCTCGGGCTCGTGGCGCAGGCAAGGCATCGATGATACCGCCAATATACGAGATCTAAAATGCAATACCCGAGGAAAAATAGTGCCTTTGTGCACCATGGGCTGATAGACACCATTGCTGCAGCGCCGGCAATCAGCTTTACCGTGTTGATATTGCAGCAGATGCTGTACTTGTGATGGTACCGGGCCTGCATGGCCCAATTGACTGGCCTGAGCGGCTGGAGCTTCCCTGCACTGCGACACCCTTAATGACAGCCGATGAAGCTTATCCCGGGCGGGGGCAGCCTGCCTGTCCACCTTGCGGCTCATTCCGTCGACACCAGGCGCCAGGCTAGCGATCCCTCGCGGGTCAAGGCATAGACCAGGATGTTGATCCCCAGATCGCCAGGCTTCAGCTCCTCGCCACCACCGATCCAAAACGGGAAGCTCACGGCCAGGGAGAGATCGTGCATTGCTGGTGGCGGCCCATCGTCAGCTCAGTTCCCCAGCTTGGCGAGATGCTGCTTCCCCCGTATTTTCGTGGTGAAAGGCCGTCACCCATGACCGAGACTTCTTCCCCTCCCAAGCCCCCGGCAGAGCTGCACTGGGGTATCGTGTACCTGCGAGAAGACATTCAAGACCTGCGCACCGAGATGCGTGGCCTCTACACCCGCATCGACGACCTGCGGAACGAGATGATTGCCCAACTCGGTAATCAGCGCAGCGAGCTGACCATACAGATCGACAGCCAACGCAACGAATTCAGCGCGCAGTTCGGTAGCCAGCGTACGGAACTGGCCGCCCAGATCGACAGCCTGTGCGGCGAACTCACTACCCAGTTCAGCAACCTGCGCGGTGAGATGGTCAGCCGCTTCTACTGGACCATCGCGACCATGGTGACCTTGGCTGGTGTCATGGCCGCGGTAGTCAAGCTCTGATTTTACCCCGGCCATCAGGCACGACACGGTCATCCCTCCTACAATATCTGCCCACTGGCACACCGGCTCACGCCTTCAGCCGGTAGGCCATTAGGCAGCTTGGAGCTGGTAACGATGGCCTTCATTCCTCCGCCACCAACCGCCGGGCCAGCGACCCCTCCTGGGTCAGGGCGTAGACCAGCACGTTGACGCCGAGGTCGTAGGGCTTCAGCTCCTCGCCGCCGATGGCCCCCAAGCGTGGTCCCTCTAACATCTTGATCGCCGCGCTCGCGAGCCGAATGGCACGCACATAGAATGCGTGGCCATTGCGATTGGCCTCGAGGATGCCATTCCCGGCCAAGGCAACCGTTCCCAAGTCAGGGAAGCTAAGGGGCGGGTTGACCTTCTCCTCCTGCTGGAGGTATCTTCTCTCCGCCCAACCAGGGGTACTGCCGATGCCTGCCGTTTCCACCTTGCCCTCAACGTCGATCGACACCCGGTTGCCGGAGGTGGTCCAGCGCCTTGTGCTGGCCCTCCACCCGGAGAAGATCATCCTCTTTGGCTCTCATGCGTACGGACAACCGGGCGCTGACAGCGACGTGGATCTGCTCGTGGTCATGGAGACGGACGAGCGCCCCGCCCAGCGTATCGCCAGGGTTTCTGCCTTGCTCTCTCCACGTCCCTTTCCAGTAGACATCGTCGTGCGCACGCCCGGCGAGTTAGCCCGCGATCTCCGCCGTACAGATCCCTTCATGCACGAGGTGGTGGAGAAAGGACGCATCCTCTACGAACGATCTTGAGGAAGTCCACGAATGGGTCACCAAGGCCGAGGAGGATTTCATCGGGGCACTCGATCTCCACCGGCGCAGAAAGTCTCCTCTCCCCAATCTGGTTTGCTTCCACGCGCAGCAAGGCGCGGAGAAGTACCTCAAGGCGTACCTCATCCGACAGCAGATCGACTTCCCCAGAATCCACGACCTCGTGAGCCTGCTCGACCGATGTGTCGCTCGCGATCCTTCGTTCGAGAAGATCCGTAGCCTTTGCATCCTGCTGGATCCCTTTTCAGTGCTGTTCCGGTATCCGGGTCATGAAGCATCAGCCGAAGACGCAGCAGCGGCCATGAAGGCGGTCCGCAGCCTACGCCTGTTCATTCGCCCCCGAATACTGCTCCCTCCGAGATAACCGTAACCGTTCCCTGGTTATACATCTGCGATCAACCTCGGCAGAGTCCAGACAACGTGGCCCCGCGCCTCACTCCGCCGCCACCAGCCGCCGGGCCAGGGACCCCTCCTGGGTCAGGGCGAAGACCAGCACGTTGACGCCGAGGTCGTAGGGCTTCAGCTCCTCGCCGCCGATGGCGAAGCGGCCGTTGATCAGGTTCGCCGCCTCGTCGGCATCCCGGATGAACTCGGCCTCACCGGCCCAGAAGTCGGCGTAGTCCTTCTGCGAATAGACCCCGGCCAGGCGGCCGGCCACCTCGATCCCCTCCAGGTACTCCGGGGTGTAGTGGAGTGGCGCGCTGCCGGTGTAGGTCCGGTCCCAGAACCCTAGCGGCAGGCCGTCGATGTCGTAGTAGCAGTGGTACAGGGGATGGCTCCCGTCCAGCCGCGCCAGGCGCCAGTCCTTCCCCTCGCTGAGTCCGGCGCGGGTGAGGGCATCGCCGAGCAGGTCGCGCAAGGCCGGCAGGTCCGAGGTGTAGCTGTTCCCCACTGCCCGGGGCCGGAACACGTTCTCGATCCAGAGGAAGCCGCCCGAGGTCAGGTATCGACCCAGGTTGGCCGCCTCAGCCGCGGTGACGGTGAACGGCGCATTGGCGGTCAGCAGCACAAAGGGGACCTGCAGCAGACGCGGATCGTTCAGGGGCAGGCCGTCCAGCACCTCTACCCGGACCTGAGTCCGCTCGGTCATCCGGTCGGCCAGGCCCTGCAGGGTCTGGCGCTCGGCTACTTGGCGCGTGGGGCCGCCGGCAGGCCGCGCCGTGCTGAGACGCCGGGCGACCGGGCTGTCCAGCTCGGCCCGCTCGATCGCCTCGCTGTACACGCTGGCCAGATAGAGGAACCCCTTCAGCCGCCGCCGATCCTTGGGGTCAACCACCACCACGGCCCGGTCCCGGCCGGTGTCCAGGGCCTCGACCCCCAACAACTCCAGGCCCAGGTCGATCTCGTCCGCCCCCACCCGCTGGCCACCGACCGCCCCGGCCCGCAGCCCTGGGCCGATCCCACCGCCGCCACCTAAGCCCAGCCCGCTCCCCGAGGGCAGGCCGCCTTCCCCGGGGCCACCACCCAGGCCCGAAAGGAACCCGCCCCCGCCTTCTCCCTCCCCGGGCCCATCTCCCCGGCCTTGGCCCGCGCCGTTCCCGGCGCCCAGGCCCGCGCTACCCAGCGCACTCCCGGCTCCGGCCGTACCGGCCCCGGGCCGCATCGCGGTGGCCGGCGTGGCCTGCCGCCGTTGCCGGCGCACCAGCGGACGATGCACCGGCGCGGTCAGCACCCGGCGGCTCAAGGGACGCGCTCTCGGGGGGGCGGCCTTGACGAACCGCACCCGGGCCGAGGCCTCGGGCTGCTGCCTGGAGGCCGGCCCCTGGTACAGCAGCAGCAGTCCCGCGACCAGCAGCAGGTGGAGCCCGCAGGACACCCCCAGTGCCCCCCACCGCGTCCACTGGTCGACCAGGGCCCCCATCCCCGGCCCTTGGCACCCCTCCTTACGGTCGGGCTCACCCATCGGCCAAGTCCGTGACAAGTGCTACGTCTGCCACCTCGACCCCTGACAGCAACGGTACCATCCCTACCTGACCAGCACCGCCCGGCCCACCGCTTCGCGGTCGCCCACCTGCAGGCGATGCACGTATACGCCCGAGGAAAGGGCTGCGCCGCGGTCGTTCGTACCAT
>JBAZUN010000232.1:0-9039 GCA_041661365.1 Candidatus Latescibacterota bacterium | reverse complement strand
CCTCGTACCAGCCGGAGGACATCCGCCTCATGCGCGCGACCGAGCGGGCCTACCTCGAGGGGGTGATCCTGGTTTCGGGGTACCTGCAGAACCATCCTGCGACCCGCGCCTTCGCCGAGGCCTTCCGCCGGAAGTACGGTCGCAATGCCGGGTACGCCGCCTATGGATACGACGCGATCCGACTCCTCGCCGCGGCCTGGCAGGACAGCGGCGGCGATCCCGCGTCGCTCGGTACCTGGCTGGCCGCGGTCCGCGGGTACGACGGGGCCTCCGGCCTCATCACCTTTGCTCCGGGGCGGCGGGCCAATACCGGGCTGCACCTGCTGCGGGTGGACGCACGCGGCGACCTTCGCCCGATCGGCGACGGAGGGGCGGGTGCAGGCGAAGGTGACCCGGCCGGCGAGTACCGCGTGGGAGAGAGCCGCGGCGAGCCCGACCCCGTCGAATGAGCTTGGTGCTCCTTAACGGAGCCCTGCCCGGTTGCGGTCATCTTGCCCCGGCACGTATATTACCCAACTACATAAACAAGGGATACCAAGGGAGACGTTACGCCGCCATGCCCACCTACGAGTACGAGTGCCAGAAGTGCGGCCATCGCTTTGAAGAGTACCAGAGCATCACGGCCCCCCCCCTGAAGAGCTGCCCCCAGGAGGGGTGCCGCGGGCGGGTGAAGCGCCTGATCGGCACCGGCGCGGGCCTCCTCTTCAAGGGTTCGGGTTTCTACACCACCGACTACCGTAGCGACGGGTACCAGAAGGCTGCCAAGGCCGAGAAGGACGGTTCCTCGAGCGCTCCGGCCAAGACCGAGACCGCCGCCACCCCGGCCAAGAGCAACGGCGCCGCCAAGACCCCGGCGAAGGAGTGAGGAACTTCCTTGTGCCGTATTCGTCTAGGAATGCTATGGTGACCTGTCGATCGATGCGCTGGCTGGCCGGCCTTCTTGGGCTCGTGGTGGTGGTGGGATGCGGTGGTCCGCCGGCCGAGGAGCTGTACGCCGCCGGGGAGGCTGCCGCGGCCGATACGAGCAGCCAGGCCGTCGCGCTCGAACGGTTCGGCGAGTTGCTCCGCCGCTACCCCCGTCACGCCCTGGCCCCCCAGGCGCTCAAGCAGATGGCCGTGATCTCCCAGCAGCGGGGGGAGATGCAGACCGCCGTCGAGCGCTACCAGCGCCTGCTGCGCGAGTACCCCGAGAGCGACCAGGGGGACGAGGCCCAGTTCATGATCGCCTTCATCTACGAGGAGTACCTGCGCGACCTCGACCAGGCGCGGGCCGCGTATCAGGCCGTGATCGACCGGTACCCCGAGTCGGAGCTGGCCGCCAGCGCCCGGCTGCTGCTCCCCAACGTCGGTCGCGATCCCGAGGAGTATGTGGAGTTCCAGGACGCCGCCCGTCCGGTCCGAGCCCCCTGAACTGCTCTTCCGGACCTGAGCCGGTCGCCCGACGCTTGGGGCTGCCGGCTCCGGTCTCGCCCCGTCCTCGTCCGTTGTCCAGTCCTCTCATACCCGGATCGATCTGAGCGAGATGAACCGCAGCATCGATATCCACGCCATCAGCGAGCGGGTGCAGCAGGAAAGCCTCGTCGTCGACCGCATCCTTCAGGAGATGGAGGGGGTGATCGTCGGCCAGCGCCCGATGATCGAGCGTCTTCTCATCGGTCTGTTCTGCGGCGGCCACATCCTCCTCGAGGGGGTGCCCGGCCTGGCCAAGACCCTGACCATCTCGACCCTGTCGAAGGTCGTCCGCGCCACCTTCCGCCGCATCCAGTTCACCCCTGACCTGCTGCCGGCCGACCTGACCGGCACCCTGATCTTCCACCAGCAATCGGGCGAGTTCGTGCCCAAGAAGGGGCCGGTCTTCGCCAACCTGATCCTGGCCGACGAGATCAACCGGGCGCCGGCCAAGGTGCAGAGCGCCCTGCTCGAGTGCATGCAGGAGCGCCAGGTGACCATCGGCGAGCAGAGCTATCCGATGGACGATCCGTTCCTGGTGATGGCCACGCAGAACCCGATCGAGCAGGAGGGGACCTATCCGCTCCCCGAGGCCCAGATCGACCGCTTCATGCTCAAGGTGCGGGTGGAGTACCCCTCGCGCCAGGAGGAGCGGCGGATCCTCGAGCGGATGGCCGACGGCCCGGAGGCCGAGGTCGAGCCGGTGGCCGGACTGGCCGAGATCCGGCGGGCGCGCGAGGCGGTCAAGCTGGTCTACATGGACGACAAGATCAAGGACTACGTCGTCGACCTGGTCCAGGCCACCCGCGATCCGGCCGGCGCCGGGCTGGCCGACCTGGCCGGCCTCATCCAGTACGGCGCGTCACCCCGGGCCACGATCTTCCTCACCCGGGCGGCCCGGGCCCACGCCTTCATCCGCCGGCGCGGGTACGTGACCCCCGAGGACGTCAAGGCGGTCGGCGCCGACGTCCTCCGCCACCGGATCGTCGTGACCTACGAGGCCGAGGCCGAGGAGATCGACTCGGACCGCATCGTCCAGCGGCTCTTCGACCACGTCGAGGTGCCCTGACCGGAACCGTCCGCAGCGGCCTGACGCAGCCATGATCCCCAAGGAGATCCTCGACAAGGTCCGGCTGATCGAGATCCAGACCCGGAGCGCCGTCAACACCCTCTTCGCCGGGGAATACCACTCGGTGTTCAAGGGGCGCGGGGTGGAATTCGCCGAGGTGCGCGAGTACCAGGTAGGCGACGACGTGCGAACCATCGACTGGAACGTCACGGCCCGGGTCGGCGCCCCCTTCGTCAAGGTCTACGACGAGGAGCGCGAGCTGACCGTGATGCTGGTGGTCGACGCCTCCGCCTCGGGCGCCTTCGGCAGCGGCCGGCAGATGAAGGGGGAGATCGGGGTCGAGCTCTCGGCCCTGCTGGCCTTCTCGGCGATCCGCAACAACGACCGGGTCGGGCTGCTCATCTTCACCGACGAGGTGGAGGTCTTCGTTCCCCCCAAGAAGGGCCGCCGCCACGTGCTCCGCGTCATCCGCGAACTGCTCTACTGCCAGCCCCGCGGCACCGGCACCTCGATCCGCGGTGCCCTCGAATACCTCGCCCGGGTCCTGCACCGGCGCAGCGTCGTCTTTCTGATCTCCGACTTCCTGGACGCGGGGTACGAGCGGTCGCTGCAGTTGGTCAGCGGCCGGCACGACCTGATCGCCGTGGCCGTGGGCGACCCGCGCGAGCGCGAGCTCCCCGACGTCGGCTTCATCGACCTCCGGGACGCGGAGACCGGCGAGCTGGTCCTGGTCGACTCGCGCCACGCCGAGGTGCGACGGCTGTTCGCCGCCCGCCGCCAGCGCGAGGAGCAGCGGCGGCAGGCCCTCTTCCGACGGGCCGGCGTTGACGTCATCGAGATCGACACCGCGCGCTCCTACATCGAGCCGCTGGTCGGGTTCTTCCGCGCCCGGGCCCGGCGCCGCTGAGCGCCGGGAGCGAGGTCGCCGTGAACGGATGGCATCCTACCAAGTCGCGCTAAAGGAGGTAAGCTGGTGATCGAGGTCAACCATCTGTCCAAGCGGTACGGCGAGGTGACGGCCGTCGAGGACGTCTCCTTCCGGGCCGAATCGGGGACCGTCCTCGGCTTCCTGGGCCCCAACGGCGCCGGCAAGACCACCACCATGCGGATGCTGACCTGCTACCTCCCCCCTTCGGGAGGGACGGCCAAGGTCGCCGGGTTCGACGTGGTGGAGGAATCGATGGAGGTGCGGCGACGGATCGGGTACCTGCCCGAGCACCCGCCGCTCTACCACGACATGACCGTGCTGGCCTACCTGCGCTTCGTCGCCCGGATCAAGGGCGTGGCCGGCGGCGAGCTGGCCTCGCGGCTCGACGAGACCATGGAGAAGACCGGGATCACCGACCACCGACACACGGTGATCGGCCATCTCTCCAAGGGGTACCGGCAGCGGGTCGGGATGGCCCAGGCCCTGGTCCACAACCCCGAGGTGCTGGTGCTGGACGAGCCGACCATCGGGCTCGACCCCAAGCAGATCATCGAGATCCGGCAGTTGATCAAGGGGCTGGGCGGCACCCACACGGTGATCCTCAGCACCCACATCCTGCCCGAGGTCAGCATGACCTGCGACCAGATCGTGATCATCCACCACGGGCGGATCGTCGGCGAGGGGAGCCCCGAGAGCCTGATGGCCCAGTTGAAGGAAGGGGAGGCCCTGCGCGCCGAGGTGGGGGGGCCGCGCGACCAGGTCGAGCAGGTCCTGCGCGGGGTCGACGGGGTGCTCGAGGTCCAGGCCGATCCCGGGGTCGACGGGGTCTACCGGATCGGGGTGGCCCCGGGCCGCGAGGTGCGCGAGGAGCTGGCGCGCCGCCTGGTCACCGCCGGGCTCTCCCTGCGCGAGCTGCGGCCGCTCGACATGACCCTGGAGGAGATCTTCCTGCGCCTGACCACCGAGGAGGTGACTGCCCGCCATGCGTAACGTCCTGGCCGTGTACAGCAAGGAGATGCGGTCCTACTTCGTCTCTCCGGTTGCCTACGTGATCGCCGGGGTCTTCCTCTTCCTCACCGGCTATCTCTTCCGCAGCATCCTCATGCAGTTCAACCTCATCTGCCTCCAGTACGCCCAGCGCTCGCAGATGATGCAGATGGGCGGCATGCCGCCGCTCAACCTCAACGAGATGGTGGTGACGCAGTTCTTCGCGGTGATGGACTTCATCTGGCTGCTGGTCGTGCCGATGCTGACCATGCGCCTCTACGCCGAGGAGAAGAAGAGCGGCACGATCGAGCTGCTGATGACCTCGCCGGTCTCGACCGTGGAGGTGCTGCTGGGGAAGTTCTTCGCCTGCCTGTCCCTCTACACCCTCATCGTCGCCCTGACCCTGGTCTACTGCGTCATCCTGGAGATCTACGGCTCGCCGGACTGGGGGCCGATCTTCTCGGCCTACCTCGGCTACCTCCTCCTCGGCGGCACCTTCATCGCCGTCGGCATCCTGGCCTCGGCCCTGACCGAGAACCAGATCGTGGCGGTCCTGCTCTCCTTCGGCATGCTCCTCCTGCTGTGGCTGATCGACTGGTCGGCCAGCTTCGCCGGTCCGACCGCGGCCAAGCTGCTGCAGCAGCTCTCCTTCATCGAGCACCTGCAGGACTTCCAGCGCGGGGTGATCGACACCAAGGACGTGGTCTTCTACCTGAGTTTCATCTTCTTCGCCCTGTTCCTGACCACCCGGGTGATCGAGTCCAGGAGATGGAGACGCTAGGATGAAGTCCTTTACCGTTCCGCTCAGTCTGCTGGGGGCGGTCCTGGCCCTGGCCGGCGGGGTGGCCTATCTGCTCGGTCCCGAGACGGGGTACCCCGCGCTGGCGAACGTGGCGATGGGGTTGGCCCTGATCGGGGTCGCGGGCGCGGCCAATCCCGCCCTCCTGCGCCAGTACGGCCGCTGGCTGAACGCCTTCTGGGGCAGTCTCATGGTCCTGGGGATCGCCGCCATGGTGGTCTTCCTCGCCGGCCGCTATCCGCGCCGCCTCGACCTTACCGAGGGTAAGCTGCACAGTCTTTCCGACCTCAGCGTGCGCACCCTGGAGGGCCTGACCGCCGACGTCGCGGCGGTAGCCTTCATGGAGGGGGGTACCAACGCGGCGCTGGAGGCGCTGCTCAAGGAGTACCGGGTGCACGGTCCCCGGTTCAGCTTCGAGCTGATCGACCCGGACCGCGATCCGAACCGCGCCGAGGCCTACGGCATCCGTCAGTACAACACCCTGGTCGTCGAGAGCGGCGGGCGGCAGCAGCGGCTCACCGAGCTGACCGAGAAGGAGATCACCAACGCCGTCCTCAAGGTCACCCGCGACCGGCGTGAGCGCGCCTACCTGACGGTGGGTCACGGCGAGGTCGGGGCCGGCGACGATCCCGAGGGGCTGGGGGTGCTCGTTGGTCGGCTGAAGGAGATCGACTACGGCGTGGAGGACTCCCTCTTCCTGGCCCGCGCCGGCGAGGTTCCCGCCGACTGCGCCGTCCTGGTGGTGGCCGGGCCGCGGACCCCGTTTTTAGCCAACGAGGTCGAGGCCGTGCGCCGGTACCTGGACCGGGGCGGCGCGGTCCTGGCCCTGCTCGATCCGCTGCACGACAGCGGCCTGGGGCCGCTGCTGTCCGAGTGGGGGGTGCGGGTGGGCGACGACTTCGTCATCGACACCAGCGGCATCGGCTCGCTCTTCGGTCTCGATTTCACCACCCCGGTCGCGGTGGCCTACGGGGACCACCCGATCACCCGCCGGCACCGCGGGGTGATGACCTTCTACCGGCTGGCCCGCTCGGTGGGGATCGATTCCACCCGGGTAGGCGACCGCGAGGCGGTCGAGCTGGCCAGCACCAGCGACCAGGGGTGGGCCGAGCACGACCTGAGCGTGCTGCAGGAAGGCGGCGGCAAGCGCACGGTGCAGCTCGATCCCGGCGTGGACCGGCCCGGTCCGGTCCCCCTGGCCGTGGCGGTCACCGGCAGCGGCACCGCCGGCGGCTCAGCGGCGCGCCTGGTCGTCTTCGGCGATTCTGACCTGGCCACCAACCAGTTCTTCGACTACCAGGGGAACGGCGACCTGGTGCTCAACGCGGTGAGCTGGCTGGCCGAGGACGAGAGCCTGATCTCCATCCGGCCGCGGCAGGCCGGGCACAACCCGATCTCCCTGACCGAGAGCCAGGGCGAGTGGATCTTCTGGATCACCGTGATCCTCCTCCCCGCGGTGGTGGCGGCCGTCGGCTTCGCGGTGGTCTCCCGCAAGGGTCGGTGGAGCCTGGCCGACCTGGCCGCCGCCGGACTCGGGATCGTCCTCTCCCTGGCCGTGGTGGTGCTGGTCAACTACGTCGGCGGCCGGTACCACCACCGGTTCGACACCACGGCCGAGGGGCTGTTCACCCTGTCGCCGGAGACCCGCGAGCTGCTGGCGCCGCTGACCGAGCGCGGCCAGTCGGTGCAGGTGAAGACCTTCCTGCGGCAGCTCGAGGGACAGCGGCTGCGCGACCTGCTCGTCGAATACCGGAGCCTGTCGTCCAACTTCGACTTCGAGGTCATCGACCCGCAGCGAAACGCGCTGCAGGCCAAGCAGCACGGCGTCCGCGAGCTCGGCACCACGGTGGTCGAGGTCACCGCCGGCGGCAAGGTGCGTACCGAGCGGACCACCGAGCAGACCGAGGGGGCGCTGAGCAACGCCATCCGGCGGGCCCTGCGCTCCGGCGATCAGCAGGTCTGGTTCGTCGGTGGACACGGCGAGGCCAACCTCGACCAGGTCGACGGCGCCGGCTTCAGCATCCTCAAGGGCCGGCTGCGCGAGCAGAACCTGGAGATCGGCTCCGGCCAGTCGCTGGCCGCCGGCGTTCCGGAGGAGGTGGCCCTGGTGGTCGCCGTGGCCCCGAAGACCCCGTTCTCTCCGGCCGAGGTGGAGGCGTTGCGCCGCCACCTTCAGCGCGGGGGCTCCCTCCTGCTGCTGCTCGATCCGGGCGGCCGCACGGGGCTGGAAGGATTTCTCGCCGAGCAGGGGGTGACCCTGGGCCAGGACTTCGTCGTCGACCTCAGCGGTCTGGGTCAGCTCCTCGGGGCGGACGTCTCGGTCCCCGTGGTGCTCCAGTACGGGGACCATCCGGCCACCGAGCGGCTGGCCCGGGGAACGATGAGCTTCTTCCCCATGGCGCGGTCCGTCAGCCCGGTCAGCGGCGCGAAGGGTGAGGTGAAGAGCCTGGCCCTCACCCATCGCAGCAGTTGGGGCGAGACCGACCTGGGTCCGCTCTCCGGTGCCGGCGGCGGGAAGGTCGACTTCGATCCCGCCGTCGATCTGCGGGGACCGGTCTCCCTGGCGGTGGCGGCCAAGGTCGACGCCGACACCGGCTCGGGTCCGCCGGCCAAGGCCAGGCTGGTGGTCTTCGGCGATTCGGACTTCGCCAGCAACCAGTACTTCGGACAGCAGGCGAACGGCGAGCTGCTCATGGGCGCGGTCAACTGGCTCAGCGAGGGCGAGGACAAGCTCGAGATCCCCGACCGGCAGCCCCCCTTCAACCCGATCAACCTAGTGGGGAACCAGGGGACCGTGATCCTCTGGATCTCGGTCTTCGTCCTGCCGTTCGCCGTGGCCCTGTTCGGCCTGGCCATGGTGCTCAAGCGTGGCTACGAATCCTACGTGGACGGGATCGCCACCTGGCTGGCCTACACCTTTGCCGCCAACGCGGCCTTCCTCCTGGCCAGCGGGGTGATCGACCTGAGCGGTGCCTCCTGGCCCGCGGGCCAGGCCAAGGTGGTCATGGCCGTCCTGTGCGGCGGGGCGGCGTACGGGGTCTTCGTGCGGGCGCGGTGGGCCTGGGGACCGGCGGCGGTGCTGGCCCTGGCCAGTGCCCTGGCCGGGTTCTGGATCATCCCCGGCCAGGACGAGTCGGTGGTGGCCTTCTACCTGCAGCTCCTCAACGGGGCGCTCTTCGCGGTGAACGCCGCCCTGCTGTTGTGGGTGCGCAAGGGCTTTGCCAGGGAGGCAATCGCGCGATGAAGCTGAAGACCAACCTGGTGGTCGGGGTGCTGTTCCTGGCCCTCCTGGGGTTCGTCTACTTCTACGAGATCCGCGGCGGTGCCCGTCGAGAGGAGGCCGCGGCCCAGGCCAAGACCCTCCTGAGCCTGGGCGACGCCGAGGTTCAGGGCCTGGTGATCGAGCGGCGCGACACCACCGTGGTCCTGCGGCAGGAGGGGGGGGAGTGGGTCCTCACCACGCCGGTGGCCGACCGGGCCGACGGCGAGGCGGTCCGGCGGTACCTGCAGGCGCTCAAGGAGACCGAGCGCGAGCGGGTGATCGCCGACAGCGCGACCATGGCCGGCGACCCGGGCCTGGTCGCCAAGTACGGCCTGGCGCGGCCCCGCCTTCGGGTCTTTGCCGCGACGGCGGAGGGGAGCCGGGACACGGTCTGCTTCGGCGCCGACACCCCGACCGATCAGTTCACCTACGTCCAGGTGCGAGGTCGTAACCCCGAGGTGGTGGCGGTCCGGGCCTGGCGGTTCGACAACCTCGACAAGGGACCGTTCGACCTGCGCGACCGCCGGTTGATGGCGTTCGAGACC
>JBAZUN010000231.1:0-9045 GCA_041661365.1 Candidatus Latescibacterota bacterium | reverse complement strand
CCGAGGCGGCTCAGCTCGCCTCCCTGGCCGACAAGACCCCGGAGGGCCGGAGCGTGGTGGTACTGGCCAAGGAGTTCGGTTTACGGGGCCGGGAGATCCACGAACTGCCGGATGCCCGCTTTGTCGAGTTCACGGCCCAGACGCGGATGAGCGGGGTGGATATCACGGGCAAGGCCATCCGCAAGGGAGCGCCGGACGCGATCAAGGCTTTCATCGGGGGAAGCTTCAGTGCCCAGACCGAAGAGGTCGTGGACCGCATCGCCCGCTCGGGAGGGACCCCGCTGGTCGTGGCCGAGAACGCCGAGGCCCTGGGGGTGATCCACCTCAAGGACATCGTCAAAGGCGGGCTGCCCGAGCGCTTCCTGCGGTTCCGGGCCATGGGGATCCGCACGGTGATGATCACCGGCGATAACCCGGTGACCGCGGCGGCCATCGCCGCCGAGGCCGGGGTCGACGACTTCCTGGCCCAGGCCACGCCCGAGGACAAGCTGGCGCTGATCCGCCAGGAGCAGGCCGCGGGCCACCTGGTGGCCATGACCGGGGACGGTACCAACGACGCCCCGGCCCTGGCCCAGGCCGACGTGGGGGTGGCCATGAACACCGGCACCCAGGCGGCCAAGGAGGCCGGGAACATGGTGGATCTGGATTCCAACCCCACCAAGCTGATCGAGGTCGTGGAGATCGGCAAGCAGTTGCTCATCACCCGCGGGGCCCTGACCACCTTCAGCATCGCCAACGACGTGGCCAAGTACTTCGCCATCATCCCGGCCATGCTCTTGGGAGCCTTCCCGCAGATCGCCCCCTTGAACATCATGCGTCTGGGCTCCCCGCACAGCGCCATCCTGAGTGCGGTGATCTTCAATGCCTTGATCATCATTGCCCTGATCCCCCTGGCGCTCCGCGGGGTGCAGTTCCGGCCCCTGGGCGCGGCGGCGATCCTGCGGCGCAACCTGCTGATCTACGGCCTGGGCGGGGTGATCGCCCCGTTCCCCGGCATCAAGCTGGTAGATCTTCTCGTCAACCTAACCCACCTGGTGTAGCCATGAAGACCCTGATCGAGCAGCTCCGCGCCTCGGTGGCGTCCACGGCCCTGCTGGCCGTCCTCCTGTGCGGGCTCTATCCCCTGGCCGTGTGGGCCGCGGCCCAGCTCCTGTTCGCCGACCAGGCCAATGGATCGCTCGTGCTCCGTAACGGCGCCGTGGTCGGCTCCAGGCTGATCGGGCAGAGCTTCACCGAGCCGCGGTATTTCCATCCCCGACCCTCGGCGGCGGGCAGCGGGTACGACGCGGCCGCCTCGAGCGGCAGCAACCTCGGGCCGCTGTCGCAGAAGCTGCTCGACGCGGTCAGAGATCGCGTGGCGGCCTACCGCCTCGAGAACGACCTGCCGCCCGATGCGCTCGTACCCGCCGACGCGGTCACCGCCTCGGGCAGCGGCCTGGACCCCCACATCAGCGTCCGCAACGCCCTGCTTCAGGTGCCGCGTGTGGCCGAGGCCCGCGGTATGAGCGAGGAGGCAGTGCGCCGGCTGGTGGCGGTCCACACCGACGGGCCCGACCTGGGCCTGCTGGGTGACCCAGGCGTCAATGTGCTCATGCTGAACCTGGCGCTGGACGGCCGGTCGTGACCGGCCCGCGATCCAGGGCACCCATCACCCATGAGGAGGGAGACATGCATCGATGCCCGCTTGTACTTGTCTTGGCAGGATTGGTGTGGCTGAACGTCAGCGCCGGGGCCGAGTCGCCCCGGCTCAGCGGTTTCATTGACCTGACCTACAACCGGAACCTGAGCGCCGGGGAGAGCGCCACGACCAATCTATACCACTCCTTCGACGCCCAGACCAACACCTTTCTGCTCAATGCCGCCCACCTGAACGCCAGCGGCGCCAGCGGCGATGACCTGTCCTACACGATCGAGGTGGACCTGGGCTCCGATGCAGCTGTTACCAACGCCGGGGGCCTTGGCACCGGCGACGAGATAGACCTCCAGGAAGCCTACTTGGTCTGGCGTCGACCCAGTTCGGCGCTGGGGATCAAGGCGGGCAAGTTCGCCAGCTACCACGGGATCGAGGTGATCGAGTCGGGGGGCAATCCCACGATCACGCGCGGATTCCTCTTCAACCTGGCCGAGGCCTACACCCATGCCGGAATCATGGCTACCTGGCAGTTCAGCCCGGCGGTGGACCTCCACGCCGGTCTGATCAACGGCTGGGACCTGTTCGCCGACAACAACCAGCGGCCGACGGGGGTGCTCAAGCTGGGGTACAGCGGCGGCGACCGGCTGGCACTGACCCTCTCCGGGTACCTCGGTTCAGAGAAACCCGGCGAGACCGGCGATGCCCGCCTGAGTCTGGATGCCACCGGCCTCACCAAGAGCGTGCCGGGCCTGGACCTGTGGTTCCAGGCCAACTACGGCAGGGAGCCGGCGGCAGCCCCCGATGGCCGCGACGCCGCGTGGATCGGGTTCGGGTTGCAGCCTCTCTATCACTTCTCGAACGCCTTCTCGCTGGGGGCTCGGTACGAATACTTCGACGACGCCGACGGAGCCAGGACCGGTCGGTCCCAGTTGCTGCAGACCTTCAGCGTCGCGCCGGCGTTCTCGTTGACCCAGAACCTGGTGGCGCGGATCGAGGCGCGGCTGGACCTGTCCGAGGAGAAGGTCTTCAGCGACTCGGACGGCAAGCCGACCGGTCACCAGCTCCAGGCGGCCACCGAGCTGATCTGCTCGTTCTGACGCCGCCACCCTGGGTCCCGATGCGGGCTCGACGCCGGACGAGGGGATCCCGGCGTGAGCGGCGGCTGCGCGGCTACCTCGTGGCCCGGAAGCGCCGCTGGCTGACCTCCATCTGCAAGGCATCCAAGGCCTCGCCGCACAGCGCCGTGACCTTGCGCTTGGCACCCAGCGAGAGCGCCATGGACTTGACGTTGGTGTTCTGCCGGGACAGGCGCAGCACCTGGGCGTTCACCTTGAGGAGGTCGGTAAAGGCCTCCTGGGCCTGGCCCAGCAGTACGCGGTCGTCGGCCCGAACCAGGCTGGCAAGCTCACCGAACGCGGCCTTGGCCCGGTCGGCCCTGCGGTTCATGGCAGCTTCGAGACTGTCCATCGCCCCATCGCCCGCCTCGATGATGTGCGGCGCCTCCAGCGCATGGATGCCGAGCCCGGCTGCCAAGGCCGCGGCGGCCAGCTGGGCGGCTCGCAGCCCCTTCGGGGTGACGGGCTGGCGCTCGATGAGGCTGGACAGGCTTTCCTCGAGCCGGCCGACGGCTTCCCGCCCCTGGCCGAACGAGAGGGCTCCCGCCTTCAGGTTGGTGTTCTGCACCGCCAGGGCGAGCAGCTCCTGGTCCACCTTGCGGAACTCGCCCCAATACTGGTCGAACTCACCGAGGAGCTTGACTTCCTGGGTACGGCCGCCGGCCTCGATCAGGTGCGCCAGTTCGACCCGGGCCAGGTCGACCGCTGCAGCCGCATCGACGGCCTGCTGAGCGCAGGTCCGGGACTCCTCGTCCGTGATGGCCAGCACGGCATTCTTCTCCGCCTCTACCGACCGGTACAGATCGGTCCGCATCGCGGCGATGAGGCGATCTGCCTTGGCCATGTTGCCCACGACGTCCTCGAGCCTGACCTCGGTCCCGCACGAGCAGACCAGCGCGGCACCCAGTACGCCCAGCGACCTCACAGCGAGGCGCGAACGATCCAGCCTTCTTCCTCGCGGCGCTGATCGTTCGTGGATCATCCCGACCTCCTTCCGTGTACCGCCCGGGTGCCTGCCGACCACCCGGCTAAAGGTAACCCGGAATCCGGCCGCCCGCCCGGGGCAGGGCGAAGCCCGCGGCGCCCCCAGTGATCCCGGGTCTTGACGGGTCCGCCGCGCGCCCCACTTTAATCACGCTGAGTGTCCCCGGTGGCAGGACCCGGCGTCAGCCCTTCCTGCGCGACCGCGGTCACCGACCGTTTGTGGTCAGTCTGCTCGCCGAATCCCGCCCGCCGGCGGGAGCGGGGGACCCAGGTTTCAGGGGCGCATCGCCTAGCGCGTAGGGCAATCTCTTCGGCCCGAGCCCGTCAGCTTACCCCGCAGGCGTCGGAGAGGAGGAGCCGCCGGTATAGGTGCAGGCGCATCCTCCTGCCCCTGGACCCGGAGGAGACGCAGTGGACGACAAGGCCCCCGAGCCGCCCGGCGCGCCGGGCGGCTCCCCCCCCCTGTCGGACGAGCCCCCCCCGCTCGGCGACCGGCTCAAGCAGCTCGTCCTCGGCAAGCCGCGGGACCTGGCCGACAGGTCGCTCTTCCACCGTCTGTCCCTGGTGCCCTTCCTCGCCTGGGTAGGTCTGGGCGCGGACGGCCTGTCGTCCTCCTCCTACGGCCCCATGGAGGCCTTCCTCACCCTGCGCGAGCACACCTACCTGGCGGTGGGGCTCGCCGCGCTGACCGCGCTCACGGTCATGATCATCGCCGCGGTCTACAGCCACATCATCGAGGAGTTCCCGCAGGGCGGCGGTGGGTACCTCGTAGCGTCGAAGCTCCTGGGGGAACGCTGGGGGGTGCTCTCGGGCAGCGCCCTGCTGATCGACTACGTGATGACCATCACCGTGTCGATCGCTGCCGCCGGCGATGCCCTGTTCAGCCTGCTGCCTCTGCCCTGGCATCCGCTGAAGCTGCCCTTCGAGGTGCTGTGCATCCTGGGCCTCACCACCTTGAACATCCGGGGCGTCAGGGAATCGGTCATCGCTCTGCTGCCGGTCTTCCTGCTCTTCCTGGTGACCCACGTGCTGATCATCGGCGGCGGCATCCTGGGTCATGCGAGCCAACTGACCACGACTGCCAGCCACGCGGCCCAGGGGTTCGAGGGGGGGTTGGCGACCCTGGGCGCCTGGGGTATGGTCCTCCTCTTCCTCCACGCCTATTCCCTGGGCGGTGGAACCTACACCGGTCTGGAGGCCGTCTCGAACGGCATGCCGATCATGCGCGAGCCCAGGGTGAAGACCGGCCAGCGCACGATGGTCTACATGTCGACCTCGCTGGCGCTATGTGCCGGGGTTCTGCTCGTCTGCTACCTGCTCTGGAACGTGAGCGCAGCCGAGGGCAAGACCCTGAACGCCGTGCTCACCGAGAAGATGGTGGCAGGCATCCCCTTCGGTGGGGCCTTCCTGATCGCCACGCTCATCTCCGAGGGCGCCCTCCTGGTCGCAGGGGCCCAGGCCGGGTTCATCGACGGGCCGCGGGTGCTGGCGAACATGGCCGTGGACTCCTGGGTCCCGCGCCGCTTCGCCGCCCTCTCCGAGCGGCTGACCACGGGCAACGGCATCGTGCTCATGGGGGGGGCGGCCCTGGTGGCGCTGCTGTGCACCGGTGGACAGGTGAGCCAGCTCGTCGTCATGTACTCCATCAACGTCTTCCTGACCTTCTCGCTGTCGATGTTCGGCATGGCCCGATCTCAGGCGCACAAGCGGGCCGGTGGCAGGCGTTGGCGACGCCGGCTGGCGCTGTTCCTGCTGGGCTTCCTGCTGTGTGTGACCATCCTGATCATCACCAGCGTCGAAAAATTCGCCGAGGGGGGCTGGATTACGCTCGTCGCCACCGGGGCCGTGGTCTCGCTCTGCTTCGCCATCCGCGACCATTACCGCAAGGTGGGTGCCAAGGTCAGCGAGCTGTACGCGCAGCTAGGATCCGTGCCGATCAAGGCGGGTACGCCCCACGCCGCTCCCGACCCGGCGCAGCCTACGGCGGTGGTGCTGGTGGCGGCCTACGGGGGGCTCGGTATCCATACGGTACTGAACATCTTCCGGGCCTTCCCCGGTCACTTCAAGAACCTCGTCTTCGTCTCCGTGGGCGTGGTCGACTCAGGCGGCTTCAAGGGCGAGGATGCCATCGACCTCCTGCGTACCCGCACCGAGGAGGCCCTACGGAAGTACGTGGCGCTGGCGGACGGACTCGGATTGCCGGCGGAGTACCGGTACGCGGTGGGCACCGACGCCGTTGACGAGGCCGCCAAGCTCTGCCGCCAGATCGCCACGGAGTTCCACGGGGCGACGTTCTTCGCCGGCAAGGTCATCTTCGAGCGGGAGAAGTGGTACCAGCGCCTCCTGCACAACGAGACTGCGTACCTGATCCAGAAGCAGCTTCAGTGGGCTGGCCTTACCATGGTCATCCTGCCCGCCAAGCTGCGGTAATCGCGTCACGCGTCACCGCGCCTGGGATGGGGCCTGAGCCGCAGGCCGCCGAGTCCTCAGCGGTCCGGAGCGAGACGGTCCTGGCCAAGGAAAGCGGCTTGGGGAGGAGGTACCGCCTAACTCGTGCTGTTCCGCTCGGTCGCGATCTGACGTATCATCTGGTGGAGCAGCCGCTCCGCCCGGACGCGGATCTCGTCCCGAACCATGGTCCCACGGATGATGGCGGAATCAGACCACCGGCCCGACCCCGACGCCCTGCTCGCCCGCCTGCGGCGTGAGGAGGAGCGGCGTGACCGCACCCGGCTGAAGGTGTTCCTCGGATACGCCCCGGGAGTGGGGAAGACCTACACCATGCTCGAGGCGGCGCGGCGGCTGCGCGACCAGGGAGTGGCTCCCCTGGTGGGCTGCGTCGAGACCCACGGCCGGCCCGAGACGGCCGCCCTCCTCGACGGCCTTGAGGTGCTGCCGCGCCGGCAGATGCCGCACCGGGGGATAATCCTGGCCGAGTTCGACCTGGACCTGGCCCTGGCGCGGAAGCCGGCCGTGCTCCTCCTCGACGAGCTGGCCCACACCAACGCGCCGGGCTCCCGGCATCCCAAGCGCTGGCAGGATGTGCTGGAACTGCTCGACGCGGGGATCGAGGTGCACACCACGGTCAACGTGCAGCACGTCGAGAGCCTGAACGACGTGGTGGCGCAGATCACCTCGGTGCAGGTTCGCGAGACGGTGCCCGACGCGATCCTCGACCGGGCCGACGAGATCGAGGTGGTCGACCTGCCTCCCGACGAGCTGCTGGCGCGGCTGCGCGAGGGCAAGGTCTACCTGCCCGACCGGGCTCAGCGGGCGGTCGAGAGCTTCTTCCGGCGGGGCAACCTGCTGGCCCTGCGGGAGCTGGCCCTGCGGCGGGCGGCCGAGCGGATCGACACCGAGGTTCGGGCCTATCGCCGCGAGCACGAGATCGAGACCACCTGGCCGGCCGCAGAGCGGATCCTGGCCTGCGTCGGACCGAGCCCGTCGTCGGTCCAGATCATCCGCAGCGCCCGGCGGATGGCGGCCGGGCTGCGCGCCCCCTGGGTCGCGGTCTACGCCGACGCCCCGGACGCGTACCCCACGCGGGGCGCCGACCGCGAACGGCTGGAGGCCCACCTGCGCCTGGCCGAGTCCCTGGGCGGGGAGGTGGCCCGATTGTCGGGGGGGCGGGTGGCCGCGGAGATCCTTCACTACGCCCGCCGGCACAACGTGACCCGGATCGTCATCGGCAAGCCACGGCACTCGCGCTGGCGCGACCTGGTCCGCGGCTCGCTGGTCAGCGAGGTGGTGCGCGGCAGCGGCGAGATCGAGGTCCACTTCGTCGCCGGCGCGGCCGGCCAGCCGGCGACCCCTCCAGCTTCGCCGCGCCGGTGGCAGATCGACTGGCGCCGGCTCGCTTTTTCGGTGCTACTCACCGGCCTGACCACCGGCGGCGCCAAGCTGGGAGCCGCCCACCTGTCACTGGCGGACATCGCCATGCTCTACCTGCTGGCGATCGTCGTGGCCGCGGCGCGGTGGGGCCGATGGCCGGCACTGGCGGCGGCGGCCCTGTCGGTGGCCCAGTTCGACTTCTTCTTCGTCCCGCCGTTCAACAGCTTCGCCGTGGAGAGCCTGAAGCACCTGCTGACCTTCGCCACCATGTTCGGCGTGGGCCTGGTGGTCAGCAGCCTGATGGCGCGCCTGCAGCGGCAGGAGCTCGACGCCCGCCGCCGCGAGCAGCGGACGGCCTCCCTCTACTCCCTTAGCCGCGAGCTAGGGCCGGTGCTGGCGGCGGATGAGGCGGCCCGGATCGCCGCGGAGCACGCCGCCGAGGTGTTCGAGGGAGAGGCCGGGGTGCTCAGACGCGAGCCGTCGGGAGGGTTGGTGCCGGCCGGGGTCAGTCCGTCCGAGACCTGCTTCAGCGAGCAGGAGCTGACCGTGGCCCGGTGGTGCGACGCGCACGGGCTGCCGGCCGGGCGGGGTACCGATACCCTGCCCGGGGCTGCGGTCACCTGCCTGCCGCTGCGGGCCGGCCCGCAGGCCCTTGGCGTGCTGGCGCTGCGGCTGACCTCCAGCGTGCCGATGACCCTGGAGCAGCGGAGCTTCCTGGAGGCGTTCGCCCGGCAGGTGAGCCTGACCCTCGAGCGGGCCCGACTGAGCGAGGAAGCCAAGGCCGCGGCCTTGCGGGCCAGCACCGAGGAGGTGCGCTCGTCGCTGCTCAGCGCGGTCTCGCACGACCTGCGGACACCGCTGGCGGCCATCACCGGTGCCGGCACCGCCCTGAGCGACGACGAAGGAAGGCTGAGCCGCGAACAGCGCACCGAGCTGCTCGACACGATCTGCAGCGAGTCGGAGCGGATGGAGCGGCTGGTGGGGAATCTGCTCGACATGATGCGCCTGGAATCCGGTGGCCTGACGCCCAGACGCGAGTGGATCCCCCTGGAGGAGATCGTCGGGTCGGCCCTCACCCGGCTGGAGCGCCGTCTCGGTGACCGCCAGGTGCTGACCGACCTTCCGGCGGATCTGCCCCTGGTTCACGTCGATCCGGTCCTCTTCGAACAGGTCTTCGTCAACCTGCTGGATAACGCCCTCAAGCATACCCCGGAGGGCAGCCCCATCGAGGTCTCGGCGTCGATCCAGAACCAGGAGATCGAGGTGCGGATCTCTGACCAGGGGCCTGGCCTGCCAGCCGGTGCCGAGGAGGCCGTCTTCGAGAAGTTCTGGCGGGGACCGCGCCAGGGCGCCGCCGGGGTCGGCCTGGGTCTGCCGATCTGCCGGGGCATCGTGCTGGCCCACGGCGGCACCGTGCTCGCGGAGAATCGCCTGGAGGGTGGAGCTAGTTTCCGCTTGCGGCTGCCGGTGACGCCGGCGCCG
>JBAZUN010000230.1:0-9060 GCA_041661365.1 Candidatus Latescibacterota bacterium | reverse complement strand
GGGGCAGGAACTGGAAGTGCTGGACCTGTCCCCGATGGTCGAGGGTAAGGGTATAGGAGTCGCCGGGCTGAAGACCGGTGCGGCAGTTGTGCACCTGGCCGAAGGCGCGCACGAGCTGCGCGACCTGCACCTCGGCCACCCCTTGGCGCCGCAGGGAAAGGGTGATGGTGTCGTTCCGGCGGAGGGTGTCGCTCACCACCCGGACCAGCTCGCTCTCGGGCCGGGGGCCGACGAAGAGGAAGCGGGCGTTGGCGGGATCGGGGAACAGGGAGGCGGTGGCGACCACGGGGGGGGCTGAAATCCCGTCGACCTGCCGCTCGTGCAGCAGGTACAGACGTACCCCCATCGTGACCACGAGGCAGAAGAACCCGCCCCACAGCCACCGGGACGAGGGAAACCGTCGGTTCACATGCACGCGGTAGGTACCTGCCGTGAAAACGGGACTAGCCCGAATTGGGGGCGTCCGCGCGGCGGGACGCGTTGATCGGCTCGGCTCGAACGGCTTAATTATAACCCGGTCATGGAAGAGCGTCAAGGAAAACGACAGGGGACCAGATGACCGCCATACCCTCGGACCATCCCCCGCCGGCGCCGGTCGGCCAGGGGGTGGATCTGGTCGACCTCAAGGGGATGAGCCCCGAGGAGCTGGTCGACTTCGTCGGCAGCCTGGGCCAGCAGCCCTACCGGGCCCGCCAGCTCCAGGCCTGGATCTACGCCCGGGGGATCTCCGACCTCGCGGCCATGACCGACCTGTCGGCCCGCTTCCGGGCCGAGTTGGGGCAGGTCGCCCGGGTCAGCCGGCTCTCCCTGCAGGCCGTTCAGGAGTCGCGCACGGCTCAGGTGGCGAAGTTCCTCTTCGCCTTGACCGGCAGCGAGCGGATCGAGTCGGTGCTGATCGCCGACGCCGGCCGTCGCACCGCCTGCCTGTCGTCCCAGGTGGGGTGTCCCCTGGCCTGTCGCTTCTGCGCCACCGGCCGGATGGGACTGGTCCGCAACCTCACCACCGCCGAGATCATCGATCAATTGCTCCAGATCGCGGCCTATGCCCGGGGCCGCGGGGAGCGGGTGACCAACGTCGTGATGATGGGGATGGGCGAGCCCCTGCTCAACTACGACCAGGTGCTCCGGGCCGTCCGCCTGATGCGCCTGGAGCTGGGACCGGCCATCGGCGGCCGCAAGATCACCGTCTCGACCGCCGGGTACGTGCCGGGGATCCGCCGACTGGCGCAGGAACCGCTGAACCTGGGGCTGGCCGTCTCGCTCAACGCCACCACCGACGAGGTGCGCCGGCAGCTCATGCCGATCGGCCGCAAGTATCCCATCGCCGAGCTGCTCGACGCGGCCCGGGACTACTTCGAACAGCGGGGCCGGCGGGTGACCTTCGAATACGTCCTGCTGGCCGGGGTGAACGACGGTGACGAGGATGCCCTGCGGCTGGCCGAACTCACCCGCGACCTGCCCTGCAAGATCAACCTGATCCCGTACAACGAGCTGGGCTCGGATACCCCCTTTCGCCGGCCGTCGCCCGACCGGTTGGAGGCCTTCCGGCTGCTGCTGGAGTCCCGGGCGATCCACGCCGTAACCGTGCGGGACAGCCAGGGGCAGGACATCGACGCGGCCTGCGGTCAGCTCTACCAGGCCAGCCTGACGGCAGGGACCGGACCGGAGGAGATCGGGCCAGCAGCCCGTTGAGAAAGTCGCTTTGCTTGGCGAGGCCGAGGGATGGCGGGATCTGGCTAGGCGCGCGAGCGGCGCCGCATCGAGGGGAGATGCGGTAAGCGAGCGGAACGACGCCAGAGCCCGCCAGCACCGGCCGCAGCCCAAATGGGCTTTCTCAACGGGCTGTTAGCTTCCGGCGGCCTCGCCGGGTTCCGGTTCCCGCCGTCGCTTGCCGACGAAGGCCCGGATCTTCTCGACCGCCTCGGGTACCAGCTCCACCAGTTGGCCCAGACCGATCTCCTTCTCCTTCATCGTCATCACCTGGACCCGTCCCTCGGGAGAGATCACCACGAAGGCGATCGGCTCCACCGTGGCGCCGCCGCCGGTGCCGCTCTGCCCCTTCCCCGCCTGCCCGCTCCCGGCGCCGAACCCGAAGGAGATCTTCGAAACCGGAATCAGGGTGACACCGGCGACCTCGACCGGCTCGCCGACCACGGTCTCGGTCCGCACGATCCGGTGCAGCTCGCCCATGACGCGCTCGATGAGGTCTTCCAGAGGGGACGGCATGGATGGTCTCCCTGCGTCGGTTAGAGGAGTCGGGGCCGCCAATCGGCCAGGCGCCACCGGTGGATCAGGGTACGCCAGGCCACCTGGGCAAGGAAGCGGCAGGCCAGGATCACGACCAGCCCCGGGTAGAGGTGCAGGCGAAGCTCCAGCTCCCCGCGGAACCCCGCTCCGGTGAAGTCGGGGAGGAGGCGGAGATCGAGGCGGGAGGGGTGCATCCATCCGGTCGCCTGCAGCATCCCGAAGGCGATGCCGGTTCGCGCCGGGTCCCCTGCCCCCCAGGAGCCGGTGATCCGGACGCGGCGCAAGCGGACCACTCCGGGGAGGGCCGCCAGCAGGCGACGGGCCGGCCCGATCCAGTCCTGCAGCCGCGGCCCGGTCCACGAGCGGCTGGTCCGACGTCCGGCCGGAGGTTCCGCGGATCGCCGCGTCTGCGTCTCGTCGGGGACCGCCTTCGGGGAAGGGGTGGGACCCCTGCCGGCCTTGAGCGCCAAGGTGGGCAACCGCCATCCGAGGAGTACCGGACCCAGCCGCCAGCCCCCTGATCCACGGACCAGGTGGATGCCGACCAGGCCCAGCAGCACCGTGACCACGGCGAGGACCTGGTCCGGCCTCTCCGCTTGCCGGGTCCAGCGCAGCAGGAACCGGACGGGAAGACAGACCAGGCCGGCGACCAGGAGCGCCAGGAGGATCAGGACGGTTTCGACCATGATCGAGAAAGTAGATTGAAAACAGCCCCTTGAGCGTTGATGTCCCGCGTCGTTGCCAAAGCTAGTCAGGGCAACCGGCCCGAGTCAAGACCTTTCGTGGCCGGAAGGAGTAGTCTTCTGCCGTCAACCTCGGTGCATTCATCGGGATGACCTGGACGACGAGGAACTTGACATCCCCTCCCCTTTGTATTAGGGTTGGACACGCAAGTACAAGTTGCGCAACGTAGTTCAGACAGATAATCCAGCGTCATCCGACACTCCCGGGAGGGTAGGCACGGGCTTGCTCCGCTTCGGATCTGGGCCGGGAATCTTCCTCGCCGCCGTCCTGCTTTTGGTTGGTGATCGGCCGTCGGAGGCGCGCTCGACGTTGGCGGCCCGCTTCACCGCAGCGGGGATCTCTGGCCCGGGAATCGAGCAGACGGTAGAGCTCGTTCTCCAGTACTTCCCCGGGGACGGTGAGGCCGTGGTGCGCACCGAGGTGCGGTTGGCCGGAGACGGTGCCGATCTTCTGGAAGGGCAGTCCCGTCTGGGTCAGGCGCGGGTCAGCGCGGGCGGCGTGGTCATCGACTATTCCGCGGCACCCCTGGCCGGGGTGGTGGCCGATACGGTCTCCCTGCGGTTGACGGCCAGGACCGGGGTCGCGGCGCTCATCTGGGAGGTCGAGATCCGCTCGACGGCGGACAGCGGCGCCCAGCCCGCGCACGCGGCTCAGGTCGTGCTGTCCGTGGTGCCGCCTCTTTGGGTCGAGGTGTCCGGCAGCCCGGTTCAGCTCTACGCCGGCGAACGGGCCCTGGTCCGGCTGACGGTTCGCAACGCCGACCCGAGGGGCAGACAGGTCGAAGCGGTCGAATGGGAGATCCCCCCCCCGCTGAGGGGAACCGAAGGTCCGGGAGTCGTCCGCCTGGGGCCGCTGGTCGCGGGCGCGGCCGATACCCTGGTCCTTCCCGTTGCCGTCGATCCGGGGGCCCTGGGTCCGGTGATCCTCCGCGGCCGGGTCAGGGGGGAGGGGTTGTCGGACTCCCCGGTACCCGAGGTGGCGGTGCGGATCGATCCGGTGCCGTCGCTGCAGGTCCAGGCGACCCCCGAGCCGCTCGAGGTCGGCCAGATGGGATCGCTGACCTGCGTCTGGAGGGACATCGACTCGATCCCCGCGGGTCTGCAGGCCGTCCAGTTGGAGTTGGGCCCGACCTTCGAGGCGGTCGAGGTCGTGGCAGCGTCAGCCGGCCGGACCGCGGTGCACCCCGTCTCCGGGGGAGGCACGCGGATCGAGGTCGAGGGACTCGAGGAATTGGCTGCCGCTGAATCCGTGGCGGTGGCGCTGCGCCTGCGGCCGACGCGGCCGGGCCCCTGGGTTCTCAAGGGTTGGGCGTTGCCGGGAGACCGTACCTCCCCCGTGCCCCTGGGAGCCGGCGGGTCAAGGGTTCGGGTCGTGCTGCCGGCCTCTCGCGGCTCCGTCGGGGATCAGCCCGTCTCCGCGCGGCCCAACGATCTCGAGCTGTTCGCCGAGGGGCTGTCCACCGCGCTGGCCGAGGTCGTCGGCACCATGGCGCTGCCGGTCGGGGAGCGGGTCGTCGTTCGGCCGGACGGCAAGACCGAACGGAACTGGCTGGTCGAGGAGGCCCTTGCCAAAGCCCTGATGGACCGGGGGTACGGGGTCCAACTGGCCGTTCCCGGCGCCGCTGCCGTCCTCTGCTACCGGGTGACCGAGGCGCGGGTGATCTACGGCCCGCCGGCCCGCGGGTGGCGGTTCTGGCAGGCCCGGCAGTCGCGCGAGGCGTCCGGCGATCTCTTCCTGCGGCTGGAGCGGGTGTCCGGGGAGGTCCTGTGGGCGGCACAGGCCCGGCCGCGCGGCGGGGATCGGATCCCCGCGGGGGAGGCGCCGGCTCTGGCCGCGGGGGACGCGGTGGCGCGCGCCACGGTCACCGCGGATTCCCGCTGGCTCGAGCGCGGCCTGTCGGCCTGCATCGTGGGCGGGTTGTTCTACATCTTCTTCGTGCTCTGAATCCGGAGCACCGGCGAGAACGCGAGGTGGACCCGTGAAGTTCATCCTGGTTCCGCTGCTGATCGTCGGGATGTTCGTGTCCTTCGGGGCCGCCGTCGTCGCCATGCTGTTCTTCACCAAGACGGTTGAGACGCCCCAGGAGCTGAAGGAGTTCTTCACCGGCCGGACCGACACGGTGAGCGTCCTGGACCAGTACAAGCAGCGCGAGGACCGCCTGGAGGAGTTGTTCCAGCTCGCCGAACAGTACAAGACGCGGTACGAGGACCAGACGCGGGTCGCCGAGGCCGCGCAGGAAAGCCTGGCCGTGGCCCGGATGGAGCTGCGGGCGAGAGAGGACACGGTGCTGGCCGAGCAGCGTCGCCTGGGGATCATCAGCGACAGCACCCTGCAGGTGCAGCAGGCGGCCAATCTCAGGGATCTGGCCAAGTACTATGCCAAGATCAAGCCGGCCGACGCCGCGGAGATCCTCCAGCAGGAAGCGTTGGGCGATACCACCGTGGCTCGGCTGATGAAGCTGCTGCCCACGGCGCAGATGGCCAAGATCATGAACAACATGAGTCCTGAATTCGCCGCGCGCATCACCAAGCTGATGCTGCAGTTGGCCCCATGAGGCCGCCGGCACCGGGAACCGGCATCTCGGTCCCGGGGTAGTGCGGCCCGCAACGGGTGAGAGCGAGATGGCCTGGGTATACATCAGCATCGCGATCGGCGCCGCCGGTTTCCTCGTTTGGATCGTCATCGACTACGTCAATGCCTCGGCCGGCCTCAAGCCCAAGGCCGACCTGGCCCGCCACGAGATCCGCGAGTGCGAGGCCCGCATCGAGGCGGAGCAGATGGCCACCGAGACGACCAAGCAGGACGTCGAGAGCCTGCAGAAGGAGATCGGCGAGCTCGAGAAGGAGCTGGTCGAGGTCGGCAAGAAGGTCGAGGAATACCGGCAGCGCGAGCGGCGCCGGAAGCCGACCAAGTTCAAGCTGGAGGAGTAGGTTCTGCTAGAATCGGCGCGGACGGGCCGCGGGCCGGGCGCCACCCCCGTGCAGCGGGCAGCTCGGGGGCAGGGCCTCGCCGCGGATGAAGATCTCGCGGGCCTGGCGGGGGCAGAAGCGGGTGGCCAGCTTGTGGCTGTCGCTGCAGACCGCCAGCCGCTCCACCAGGTTCTCGGGGTAATCGAAATCCCGGTCGGCCAGTCCCCGGTACGGGCTCACCGTGCGGTAGACCTCACCCATGAACTGGGCCCACAGGGGGAGGGCGGCCACCGCGCCTGACTGCCGGGGCCATAGCCGCAGGCTGGGGTCGTCCATCCCGACCCAGACCCCGGCCACCAGGTTCGGGGTGAAGCCGACGAACCAGGCGTCGGTGTAGTCGTTGGTGGTTCCGGTCTTCCCGGCCGCGGCCACCGGCAGATGGTAGGTGGTCCGGACGGTGCGGCCGGTTCCTTCCTCGTCGTCGATCACCGATCGCAGCAGGTCGGTCATCACCACGGCCGCCTCCGGTCGCAGTGCCTGGCGTCGCGGTCCGGCCTTCTCGTCCCGCACCACCTTCCCCTCGGCGTCGACCACCCGGCTGACCATGATCGGTTCAGCGTAGATCCCCTTGCTGGGAAACACGGCGTAGGCCGCCACCAGGTCGATCAGGTGGACGTCGCTGGCGCCCACCCCGATCGCCGGCACGGCCTGGATCGGCGTGGTGATCCCCATGTTCCGCGCGTACCGTCGTACCAGGCCCGGACCGAGCTCCTGGGTCAGCTTGATCGCCACCAGGTTGCGCGACCGGGCCAGGGCGGTTCGCAGGGTGATCGGACCCAGGAACTCACCGTCGTAGTTCTCCGGGTTCCACAGCTTTCCCTGCTCGTCGCGGATCGGGGCGGCGTTGTCGTCCAGCAGGTCGGTGGGGAAGCGGTTGTTGTCGATCGCCGCGGTGTAGACGAACGGCTTGAACGCCGACCCGGCCTGGCGGACGGCCTGGGTGGCGCGGTTGAACTTGCTCTCCTCGAAGCTGCGACCGCCGATCATCGCCAGCACCCGGCCGGTGCCGGGGTCGAGGGCGACGAAGGCCGCCTGCACCGTCGCGGTTCGAGGCAGGCCCGAGCGTCCTCCCTGACGGGACAGGTACTGATCCACCTGGTCCTGCACCTTGCCGATCTCCACGGCGAAGTGCTTCTCGGCGATCCGCTGCAGCCGGGTGTCCAGGGTGGTGTGGACGACCAGACCGTCCCGGTAAAGCCCCAGGCCGAACTCCTTCTCGAGCTGCTGCCGGACCTGCTCGATGAAGTAGGGTCCCAGGTCGTAGGTGGCGGCCCGTCCGGTGTTCCGGGTGCCCAGCGGTCGGCGGCGCAGTTGCTGGTAGTCCCGCGTCGACAGGCGCTTGGTGTCGTGCATGGCCTCCAGCACCAGGTCGCGTCGGCGGAGCGCCTCGTCGGGGTCCTTGATCGGGTTGTAGGTGTTCGGTGCCGGCAGGATCCCGGCAAGGAGGGCGCACTCGTCCGCGGTCAGGGCCGAGACTTCCTTGTCGAAGTAGTGGTGGGTCGCGGCCTTGAGCCCGTAACACTTGTACCCGAAGAAGACCGTGTTCAGGTACATGGTGAGGATTTCCTGCTTGGTGTAGAGCCGCTCCATCTGGACGGCGGTGATCTGCTCGCGTACCTTGCGCGCGTAGGTGCCCATCACCGCCTCGAGCGAGGCGGCGCTGCGCTGCTGTCCGACCTCGGCGAAGATGCTGCGCGCGAGCTGCTGGGTCAGGGTGCTGCCGCCCTGGCCGACCAGCCGGCCGGCCCGGAAGTTGGCCAGCACCGAGCCGAAGATCCGCCGCACGTCGATCCCCCAGTGGGAGTAGAAGCGCTGGTCCTCGGCCGCGATCAGGGCGTCGATCATCGACTTGGGGATCTCCTCGTAGGTCAGCAGCTCGCGGTTTTCCTCGAGGAAGTCCTTGAGGTGCTGGCCGTCGGCCGAGAGCACGTGGGTGACCCGCTTCGGCTCGAAGGACCAGTTGTCGATGTCGGGCAGGTTGTCGTTGAAGGCGAAGTAGGTCCCCACCAGGACCAGGGTGTACAGGGCCAGGAAGCCGGTCACGTAGAGCAGGATGCGGGCGAAGGGCTTCATGGCGCGGCGGGACCGAAGGGCGTGACCGACCCGGAACCGGCGGGAGCCGGCGGCCGGCGGGCAGCCCGAACGGAGTTCATCACCGGGCTGCCGGGAAAGCGCTCCCGAAGACGGGTCATGTCGGGGAATATCCGTCCGCGACGGTGAGGCGTCAAGGTAAGGAGGATCCCATGGGGGAGTGGACCTATGCCCTGGTGATCCTGTTCTGCACCGTGGTCCTGGCGCACGTGCTGACCGACTACCGTCGGCGGCTGATGCGGGTGATGCCGGGGGTGGAGCAGGTCACCTCGCGCAAGCGGAGCATCAGCGAGAAGATCTCGGCGACCGAGTCCAACGCCGAGAGCATCGTGCGGACCTTGGTCGACCTCACCCAGGAGATCGAGACCATGGATCGCCGGCGCAAGGAGCTGCAGCTCCAGGTCAACGAGCGCGAGATGGTCCGCATCTCGGCCGGTCGCTTCATCATGGGCAGCAACCTCCCCGGCTTCGACGCCGAGAACCCCGAGCGCCGGGTTCAGTTGGCGGGGTACTACATCGACCGGTACGAGGTGACCAACCTGCAGTACAAGGACTTCATCGACGTCACCGGGCACCGGCTGCCGCTTCACTGGCGGAACCGCACCTTCCCCGAGGGGCGACTGGCCAACCACCCGGTGGTCAACGTCTCGTGGCACGATGCCCAGGCTTATGCCGAATGGGTGGGCAAGCGGCTTCCCACCGAGGCCGAGTGGGAGCGGGCGGCCCGCGGCGACCAGGGCTTCGAGTATCCGTGGGGGAAGAGCTGCACCCCCGACAACGCCAATTACGGCAACCCCGACACCAAGACCACCCCGGTGGACAAGTTCCCCAGCGGCCGCAGCCAGCACGGGATCTACGACATGTCCGGCAACGTGGGGGAGTGGGTCAGCGACTGGTTCGAGACGAAGTACTACGCCAAGGCCCCGGAGGTCGACCCGACGGGACCGGAAGGCGGCAACCGCAAGGTCTACCGCGGCGGCGGGTACCACTGCAACAAGGTCGATATCCG
>JBAZUN010000229.1:0-9063 GCA_041661365.1 Candidatus Latescibacterota bacterium | reverse complement strand
AGTCGCGCCGATTGAACGGCTCGCGGTCGTGGTTCCACAGACAGTAGAGCGGCACGTGGTCGGGCTCCTGCAGGGCCATGACCGCCAGCAGTCGCTCGCGCGAACTCATCGTGGTCTTCATCGCCGTTCCTCGGGCCGGGGGTGGGTCGACGGGTCCAACAAGAAACGAACCTTTGCCGCCCGTAGCAAGATCCCGTAGATTGCCGCCGCACCTGCCTTGTATCCTGGGAGCAATGCCGATGACCACCTGTCCCGAGATCCCGCGCCGCAAGCCCCTGGCCGCTCGTGTCGGCATCTTCGGCGTCGGGCATCACACCTACTGGTCGCAGTTCGAGGGATTGCGGCAGGAGATGGAGCGGAAGCTCGCCGTCTTCGTCGACAAGGTCCGGGGTCGCGGCGTCGAGGTCGTCGACTTCGGCTTGATCGACGAGGCCCGCGGCGCGGCGCGGCTCCTTCCCCGTCTGCAGGCCGCCGGCCTGGACCTGGTCTTCTGCGACATGGTGACCTACGCCACCTCGGCGACCTTCGGGATGCTGGCGCGGGGATTGGAGGTTCCGATGGTGCTGGTGGCGCTGCAGCCCTCGCGGGCCCTCGACTACCCCAAGGCCACGACCTATACCCAGCTCTGCCACGACGATTTCTGCGCGGTCCCCGAGTTCGTTGGCGTGGCGATCCGGATGGGCCGCCGACCGCCACCGGTCATCCTCGGCACCCTGGAGGGCGATCCGGTGGCCGAGGCCGAGATCGCCGACTGGTGCGCCGTGGCCCGGGTGCTCCACGACCTGAAGGGCGCCCGCCTGGGCCACTGCGGCCATGTGCTCGAGGCCATGCTCGACATGCACTCGGACCCGACCGCCTTCACCGCCGCCTTCAGTTGCCACGTGGTGCAGACAGAACCAGATAAACTGTTGGCCCTGCGGCGAGGGGTGGGTCCGGCCGAGATCGCGGCCAAGGAGCGGCAGATCCTGGACCTGTTCGCCACCCCGGACCCGGGAGCCGATCCCCTCACCCGGCGCCTCACCGACGAGGATCTGCGGACCGCGGCGGCCACGGCCGTGGCCCTGGACCGCTTCATCGCCGAGTACGAGCTGGACGGGCTGGCCTACTACTACGAGGGGGAGGCGGGCTCGGAGATCCGCGAGCTGGTCAGCAGCCTGATCGTGGGGAACTCCCTCCTCACCGCGGCCGGCTTCCCGATGTGCGGCGAGGCCGACCTGAAGACCTGCGTGGCCATGCTGGTCATGGACCGGCTGGAGATGGGCGGCTCCTTCGCCGAGTTCCACCCGGTGGACTTCAGCGAGGGGTTCGTGCTGGTCGGCCACGACGGTCCCCACCACCTGAACATCGCCGCGGCCCGGCCGGTGCTGCGCAGCCTCACCCGGTACCACGGCAAGCCGGGGGCCGGCGCCAGCGTCGAGTTCCAGATCCGCGAGGGGCCGATCACCATGCTCAGCATCGGCCTGACCGCGACCGGCCGGTTCAAGTTCGTCGTGGCCGAGGGCGAGTCGGTCCGGGGACCGATCCCGGCCACCGGGAACACCAACACCCGCGGCTTCTTCGGCGCCGACGTGCGGTCCTTCCTCAAGCGCTGGGTCCACGAGGGGCCGACCCATCACTTTGCCCTGGGGATCGGGCACCGCGCCGAGACCTTGGTCCGTCTGGGTGAGGTGCTCGGCATCGAGACCGCGGTGGTGCGGACCGAAACGTGAGGAGCAATGCAGGTGAATAGAGCAGAGCAGCAGTCCCCACCGCCGGAGATCATCCAGGACGCCGGTCTGCCGTGCGGCGAGGGTCCGATGTGGGACCCGGACGGCCAGTGCCTGTACTGGACCGACGCCATGGGCCGCGCCGTGTACCGCTACGACCGGCAGCGCGGCGCGGTCACCTGCCTTACTGACGCGGTCCACGCGGCCTCGATCGTCCTCCACCGGCAGGGCGGACTGATCCTCGGCGGCGCCGAGGGGTTCTTCCACTGGCGCGCTGACCAACCCCTGCGGCTGGTGGCCGGGGAGTGCGACGGCAAGCCCGCCCTTCGCATCAACGACCTGATCGCCGATCCGCAAGGCCGCGTCTTCGGCGGCCAGGAGGCCTTTCGCGAGGACGGCCCATACGAGCCTGGGTACCTCTTCCGCGTCGATCCCGACGGCTCGATCCGGATCGTCGAGGAGGGGCTGCACCTGGCCAACGGGATGGGCTTCAGCCCGGACCTGACCTCCTTCTACCTGACCGACACGATCCAGCGCCGGATCTACCGGTACGACTATGATCCGGCCACCGGGGAGATCAGCGGCCGACGAACCCTGATCGAGCTGGACCGCCAGGACGGCCTGCTCGACGGGATGACCGTGGACCGGGAGGGGTTCCTCTGGGTCGCGCGTTGGTTCGGGGGCGCGATCTCCCGCTTCGATCCGGACGGCGTGCTGGAGCGGGTGATCGAGGTGCCGGCGGCCCAGCCTTCCTCGGTCACCTTCGGCGGACCTGACCTCGACGAGCTCTACGTCACCAGCGCCGCCACCCGCTGGGAAAGCCCGCTGGCTCCGGCCGGCCACGACTACGACCTTCCCCGGGGTGGGCCGGTCTTCCGCTTCCGCCCGGGGATCCAGGGACGGGACGAGTTCCGGGCCGTGGTCTGAGGCGATGAGCACTCCCCGGCTCCGCCTCGGCCTGATCGGCTGCGGCGACTTCGGCAAGCACCTCGGCCGCTACCTCCTCGAGGTCGCCGACGTGGCCGCCCTGTGCGACCCCCGCGAGGCCGGCATGGAGGACACGGCCCGTCACCTCGGCCTGGCGGTGCCCCGCTTCACCGATTACCGCCGCCTGGTCGCCGAGGCTGAACTCGACGCCGTGGTCGTGACCGCGGCCAACTTCGTCCACGCCGAGATCACCGTGGCCGCGGCCCGGGCCGGGCTGCACGTCTTCTGCGAGAAGGCCATGGCCCGCACCGTGCCCGAGTGCTGGGAGATGGTCCGGGTCTGCCGCGAGCACGGCGTCAAGCTGATGATCGGGCACAAGCGGCGGCTGCGACCGCCGTGGGCCCGCATGCTCGAGCTGACCGACGAGCGGCTCCTCGGTCCGGTCCTGGCGGTGACCGTCTGCGAGTACTGCGACAACCGGCCGTACAACTTCTTCGACACCTGGTGGGCCGACCCCGGCCTGGGCGGCGGCTTCTTCCACATGCACGGGGTGCACGTCATCGACTGGTTCCGCGCCCTGTGCGGGGACGCCCGTCGGGTCATCGCCCTGCGCGGTCCCCAGCACGACCGGCGGTATGGGTTCCCCGACGTGGTCCACGCCACCTTCGAGTTCGCCTCCGGAGCCCTGGCCTCCCTCAACGGCGGCCTCTCCTACCCGATCCACCAGTTCCGCGAGTCCCAGGGGCCCTGGGCCGAATGCCGGCACGGCGGGTTCAAGATGATCCCGTACCTGGACCACGTCGACCTCTACTGGCAGCGCCTCGACGACGCCGCGCCGCGCCACGAGCGGTTCGACGACCTGGGGTTCGACCATGCCTACCGCCTCGAGGTCGGCGACTTCGTCCGCTGGATCCAGGAGGACCGGCCCCCCTGCCTGACCTGGGTCGAGGGACTGCGGTGCGTCGAGCTGATGGAGGCGGCGTACCGCTCGGTCGAGCTGGGAGGAGCGGCCGTCGAGCTGCCGCTCTACCCCGAGCTGGAGGACTGAACCTCGGCCCTTGACTCGACGGCGTGAACGAGTAGATTGCAGATGCCGCGCCCGTCGCACCCGGCGCGGTAGATCTCGACTGTCTGTAGGGGTGCTTTTCCGGTAGACCCATGGGGATCCGGGAAGGCTGAGATCATACCCTCTGAACCTGATCTGGGTAATGCCAGCGCAGGGAACGGGATAGATCGCCGGCGCGCGACCGACGGCCCGCGTCCACCGTTCCCCCACCGGGAGCGGTTTTTCGTTTCCGGCCGGGGACGACCGGAAGCACCCCTCCAGAGCAGGCGTCGCACGCTCGAGCAGGAGGGAAACCCCGCCATGAAGAAGCTGTTCTCCTGGGTGACGGCCGTCGTTCTCGCGGCCTCCGCGACCCAGGCCGCGCCCCCGCCACTCACCGGCCTGGTGGTCGATGCCCGAACCGGTGCTCCGGTGGCCGGCGCCAACCTCCGGATCGGCCCGCAGCAGGTCGCCACCGACACGCTGGGCGCCTTCCACCTGCCACGACCGGACGGCACCGCGGACCTCCTCGAGGTGACCCACGTGGCGTACCACGAATACCGGAAGCGGCTGGGACGGGATACCGGGATCGACCTGCTGATCCGCCTCGAGCCCCGGCCGGTCCCCCTGGCCGAGACCGTGGTCACCGCGGGTCGGGCCGTGGACGGCGAAACCCCGATCGCCTTCTCCGAGCTCTCGGGCGAACAGCTCAGGGCGCGCCAAGGCGTCCAGGAGACGCCCCTCCTCCTGACCGAGCTGCCCAACGTGTACGCGTACGCGGACGCGGGGAACGGCGTGGGGTACAGCTACCTCAAGATCCGCGGGTTCGATCAGAAGCGGATCGGGGTGATGGTCAACGGCATCCCGCAGAACGATCCGGAGGACCACCAAGTCTACTGGGTCGACCTGCCCGACCTGCTCGCCAGCGTCGAGAGCCTGCAGGTGCAGCGCGGGGTCAGCCACTCCCTGTACGGCGTCGGCGCCTTCGGCGGGACGGTCAACCTGGTGACCTCGGCCCGAGCCGAGCGCCAGGGCCTGCGGGTGACGGCCGGGACCGGGAGCTTCGGCACGCGGCGGCTCTCCGTGGCCATGGACAGCGGCCCGGCCGATTCGACCTATGCGGTGCACGCCCGCTTCTCCCGCCTGGTCAGCGACGGGTACCGCCGCCGCTCCGGGGTGGAGCAGTGGGCCTACTTCCTCGGCTTCGAGAAGCGCGGGGCCCGGACCAACACGCGGGTGAACCTCTACGGCGGTCCCGAGCTGACCCACGCGGCCTGGGACGCGGTGCGCGAAGATCTGCTGGCCGTGGACCGGCGAACCAACCCGACCTCCGCGGGGTACGACAACACCATCGACGATTTCCACCAGCCCCACTACGAGCTGATCCACACCTGGCGGCCGGCGCCCGGCTGGTCGGTCGGGAATACCCTCTTCGTGGTCCAGGGGGAAGGGTACTACGAGATGCTGCGGCAGGGCCGCCGCCTGCGCGACTTCGGCCTGCCCGAGATCGCCACTCCGGACCCCACCCTCTTCGGGACGGACTCCCTGGCGTACTACGAGACGATCGGCGACAGCCTCCTCCGCCGCGACGCCGAGGGGAGGTACCGGCTGACGAAGACCGACCTGGTGCGACAGAACTGGGTCGAGAAGCGCCAAGTCGGCTGGATTGGCCGGATCGAGAAGGCCCATTACCGGGGCCGCCTGACCCTGGGCGGGGAGGTGAGCGACTACAACGGCCGTCACTGGGGGAAGGTGCTCTGGGCGGCCGGTCTCTCCGGTGCGAGCTCCCCAGAGCACACCTATTACACCTACCGCAGCGACCAGACCACCGCGGCGCTCTACCTCAACGAGCTGCTCGCCGTGACCGACCGCCTTCGCCTGATGGGGGAGATCCAGGTACAGCGGAAGGAGTATCGGCTCGCGCATCGGCCGGTCGGCGGGTTCGTCGGGGACGAGCGGAACGCGTACACCGTGCGCCACACCTTCGTCAACCCGCGGGTCGGCGCCATCTGGTCGGCTTCCCCGGGGCTCGAGCTGTTCACCAGCCTGGCCCTGGCCCAGCGCGAGCCGGCCGACAGCGATTACTACGACACCTGGGAGAGCGCCGACGACCTGGGCGCCGATCCCCTCTTCGCCCGCAGCGACACGGTGCGCACCGCTGGCCGAATCGAGCGGATCGAGTGGCGCGACCCGCTGGTAAAGCCCGAGCAGCTCCTCGACGCTGAGCTGGGTCTAGGGTTCCGGCGCGGGCCCCACGCGCTCAGGCTCAACGCCTACTGGATGGACCTGCGCCACGAGATCATCGCCTACGGCCAGGTCGACGACGAGGGGGTGCCGGTCCGAGGGAACGCCGACCGCACCGTCCACCGCGGCCTGGAGGCTTCCGCGAGCCTGGCGCTGCTCCCCTCCCTGGAGGTGACCGCCAGCGGCGCCTTGAGTCAGAACTACTACGCCGACTACGCCTACCACACCTGGAACGAGGAAGGCGAGGTGGTGGTCCTGGACTACGGCGGCCACACCATCCCCCTCTTCCCCGGCCGGTTGGGGAGCGTGCGGCTCACCTATCGGCTCGGCGAGGCGTCGGTCGAAGCCCAGCTCCAGCACGCCGGCCTCCAGCAGCTCGACGACAGCGACGACCCGGCCCGGTCGATCCCCGGCCACACGGTGCTCAACCTCGGCCTGCGGACAGGGCTGCAGCGATTGGGTATCCCGGGTATGAGCGCCGAGGTCAGCCTGCGCAACGCCGCGGACGCGCGGTATTCGACCTCGGGGTACTACGATCCCTGGGAGGGAGCGCGGTACCTCTACCCCGCGGCCGGCCGCAACTACTACCTGGGGATCACCGCCGCCTGGTGAGGTCGATTCCGAGGGCAAGCAGACCGGGACGGCGCGAGGATTCCGCCTACTCCTCGCGCTCCTCGGCCGGCACCGGCGGCAGGGAGGTCGCCAGCACCTTGTCGACCCGCTGGCGATCCATGTCGAGGACCTCGAAGCGGTACCCGCCCCACTCGAAGGTCTCCCCCTCGCGGGGCAGGTGTCCGAACCGGTCCAGGACGAAGCCGGCCAGGGTGGCGTACCCCCGCCCTGCCTCGGTCGGCAGGGAGATCCCGGTGCGCTGCTGCAGCTCCGCGATCTCCAGCAGCCCGTCGACCAGCCAGGAGCCGTCCTCCCGTCGGCGGGCCGTGGGACGGAGCCGCTCCTCGAGGGAGGGGATCTCGCCGATGATCGCCTCGAGCACGTCCGCGAGGGTCACCAGGCCCATCATGGTGCCGTACTCGTTTACCACCAGGGCCACGTGCCGGCCGGTTCGACGGAAGGAGTCGAGCAGCCGGTTGAGGGTCTGGGCTCCGGGAACCAGCAGGGGCTTGGTCGCCAGGTCGGCCAGGTTGACCGGCAGGCCGGCGGCCAGGTTGGCGTAGATCGCCTTGACCGAGACGATCCCGATGACGTTCTCGCGGTTCCCCTCGTACACCGGAAAGCTCGAGTGGGCGCTCACCACGATCTTGTGCCAGACGGCCTGGTGGGGATCGGCCTGGTTGAGGAAGATGACCCGGGCCCGCGGGGTCATCACCTGGTCCACCCGCATCTGGTCCAGGGCCAGCACGCTCGACACCAGCTCCGGCTCGCCCTGGTGGAAGACCCCGGCCTCGACCCCTTCCTCGACCAGGATCCGCACCTCGTCCGCGGTCACCGGGTGCTCGCGCTCCGGACGCTGCCCCAGCAGGCGGAGGATCAGATCGGTCGATACCCCGAGGAAGCCGACCGCCGGAGCGGCCAGCACCGAGAGGAGGCGCATCGGCCGGGCCAGCACCCGGGCGATCCCCTCGGGGTTGGCCAGGGCCAGGCGCTTGGGGACCAGCTCTCCCAGGACCACCGACAGGCAGGTGATGGCCACCACCACGACCCCGACGCCGAGGGCCTCCCCGTACGGGGCCAGCGCCGGATAGGCCTGCAGGTCTCGGGCGATCTCCTCGGCCACGGTGGCACCGCCGAAGGCCCCGGCCAGCACCCCCACCAGGGTGATCCCGACCTGGGCCGTGGAGAGGAAGCGGTTGGGCGACTCGGCCAGCTCCAGGGCCGCCCGGGCCCCGGCGTCTCCCTGCTCGGCCAGCCGGCGCAGCCAGGGCTTGCGGGCCGAGACGATGGCCATCTCGGCCATGGCAAAGACGCCGTTGAAGGCCAGGAGGAGCACGATGATGGCCACCTCGGAGGTGACGTCCGACATGGGCCGCCTGCAGGTAAAGGCCGGCTAGGCCGCCAGCGTGGTACGGGCCAGCTCGATGAACCGGTTCAGGCGCCGGAAGTTCTCCGCCAGATCAGGATGCAGCATGACGATCGACTGGGCCCCGAGGGCGATCCGGCGATGGCCGGCAAGACGACGGATCGAAGCCAGCACCTGGCGATGCTCCTCGTCGGTCCCGGCCAGCACCGTGGCGTTGCGGACCTGGCAGTGGAACGCCACCCTCGGGTCGACCGCCGCGTCGAGCCGGTCGAGGTCGTTCCAGCCGCTGACGTCGAGGGTGCCGATCCCGGGGAAGGTCGCCAGCAGGTCGTTGACCAACGGACCGAGGGGACCGCAGGTGTGGAACCCGGTGACCGGCCCCTCCTGGGCCTGGATCTCCCGGTAGGCCGGGAGCACGAAGTCGCGGAAGATGGCCGGCGAGATGAACGGCGGATTGACCCAGTCGTCGGCGATGAAGGTCGCCTCGGCGCGGAACTCCTCCCCCAGGTACGCGGCCCGCTCGCGGTTCCAGCGCACCCGCTCACGGACCAGCAGGGCCATCGCCGCGGTGACGAATCCGGGGTCCTCGATCAGGTCGTCGAGGAACCGCTCGTACCCGCGCAACTGGATCAGGACGTCGAGCGGCCCGCGGTGGAAGCAGGGGAAGCCGACCTTGATCCGGCCGGCGTACCGCTCGGCGGAAAGCCGGCGCAGCTCCTGGTGCTGCCGCAGGAGGATCGGCATGTGGCCGCTGGTGTGGAACTCGAAGCGGTCGAGGAGGGACAGGTCCCGGCTCCCGGCCAGCGGATGGGGCAGGAACTCGGGAACCCCGCCCGGAGAGGTCACGATCCGCTGGCCGAAGAGGGTGATGTCCCAGTAGAAGCCGGTGGTCGGCGCCAGGTCGAGGCCGGCCTGGTCGTCGCCCACGGTGTTGTCGAGCCAGAAGATCCGCTGGCGCAGCTCCTGCTCGAGCATGAACTCGGGGTCCTCGTAGAACCGGTTGAAGTCGAACCCGAACAGGGGGGGCCAGCCGAGGTTCTCCATGTAGCTGACCACGCGGACCCGCTCGCTGCCGAACCGGCGGTCCCGTTCGTCGATCTCCTCGCGCCGGCGCGCGATCCGGTCCTCCAGGGCCGTCAGCAGCTCGGCGGCAGGGAGGCGCA
>JBAZUN010000228.1:0-9097 GCA_041661365.1 Candidatus Latescibacterota bacterium | reverse complement strand
CTGAAGCACCAGGCCGCTACGCGGTACTCAAGGTGGCGGATACGGGCACCGGCATGCTCCCGGAGGTCATGGAGCACATCTTCGAGCCGTTTTTCACGACCAAGGAACCGGGCCGGGGCACCGGGCTCGGGCTGGCCATGGTCTACGGAGCGGTGAAACAGAGCCGCGGACATGTCGCGGTGAGCAGCGATCTTGACCAGGGCAGCACCTTTACCATCTACCTGCCTGCCACCGAGCTCGACCGACCGGTCCGGTCATCGCCGGCACCGGGGAGCGCTGCGGCCGCGGAGCCGCGGAGGATCTTGGTCGTGGACGACGACGACGGTGTCCGTCAGGTGGTATGCCGGATGCTGAGATCCGCTGGCTACGGTGTCGTGCCGGCGGCTTCGGGGATGGAGGCCTTGAAGGTGGCCCAAGCGAGCGGCGCCCCGATCGATCTGCTGATCACCGACGTGTCGATGCCGACGATGGATGGCCGGCAACTGGCCGCCACCCTGCGGGGGCTGTTCCCGGAGCTGCCGGTGCTGTTCATGTCCGGCCGGCCCGAAGCCGGCGAGGGGATGAGCGCTTCCACCTCGCGCGCGACCTTCCTGCCCAAGCCGATCATGCTGCGGGACCTACTGCGGGAAATCCGGGCGCTGCTCGGGCTGCAGGCCTAGGAGCCTGCCCGAGTATCCCATTCGGGCTGCAGCCGGTACCGACGGGCCCCGTGTTCGTTCGCCTGCCGCATCTTCCCTCGATGCGGCGCTGCGTCTCCGCAAGCGACCCCGCGCGTCCCGCCTGCCGCCTACGTCCCGACCGGGCGCTCCCGGACCAGGGGCACCCAGGACAGCCGTTCCTCGGGAAAGACATCCTGGTTCGGCGGGAACGCCTCAGGGTCGTCCAGGCTGCCGGTGGTGAGGTCGATCTCGTCCGGTCGGTGATCGTTCTGGTAGGTCAGCGGCGTGCCGCAGACGCCGCAGAAGGTCCGCGTGGCCTGGGTGTCCGTGCGGTACCGCACCGGGTCGCCCTGCACCCAGGCGAAGGTGCCGGCCGGTACCGTGATCCAGGCTACGGCCTGCGCCCCCGAGACCCGGCGGCAGTTGCCGCAGTGGCAGTTGGTCTGGTGCAGCGGAGCAGCGTCCGTCTGGTAGCGCACCGCGCCGCAGTAGCAGCCTCCGGTGATCGGCATGGTCACTGACCTCCTTGGTCATCGGGTGTGCGGTCCAGTACCGCGTTAGCCCGAGGGCGCCGCGGTTCCTTCACCTGAAGCAGAGACCGACAGAAGTCCTGTGTCCGCGTGCGGGAGCGGCCCTTCGGGGGTTGCGGGCGCCGTCGGGGATCGGCTCTGCCGAGGTCAGGCATGGGTCGAGACCCGGAACCGGACGCGGCGACTTTAGCCAAGGTACCGTGCACGCGTACCGGCGCAAGGGGAATATAGGCAGCAGACACCGGCTCAAAGCGATCTCGCCGCTTGGTCGCGCGCCGTGCCGTCCGCAGTGGTCAACCCTGGGGATCGATTGACCGAACCTCAACCCCACCCGTACCCTTCTCCGACGCACCACGCGTTGGAGACAGCCGGGCGACGCCGGTCTGGATGGAGGTGGAGACGACTGCGATCACCACGCCGCGGCTGGTGCTGCGAGAGTTCAGGGACGAGGATCTCGAGCCGGTCCACGCGTACGCGGCTGACCCGGTGGCCACGCAATTCATGACGTGGGGCCCCAACACCTTGGACGATACCCGGGCGTTCCTGGCGCGCTGTCAGGTCGCTGCCGCGGTCGAGCCGCGAGTCGACTACGAGTGGGCGATCACGCTGCGGTCAGGAGAGCTGATCGGCGGCGGCGGCATCGGGGTCAGGGGCGCTGATTCCCGGCAGGGGTACCTGGGGTACATCCTGCGCCGGGAGCACTGGGGCCGCGGATACGGCACGGAGGCGGCCCGCGCCATGGTCGAATTCGGGTTCGGCCAGCTCGGATTGCACCGGGTCTGGACCGACTGCGTGGTCGAGAACCGCGCCTCTGCCCATGTCCTCGAGAAGTGCGGCATGACCCGTGAGGGCCGGCTGCGTCACCACAGCCGGAGGGCCGGTGCCTGGCGGGATCACTTCGTGTACGCCATCCTCGAACACGAGTTCAGTCAGGCTGGTGACGGCCAGGGGTGAGTCAGCCTGCCGGACCTGGTGTCGCGCAGGGGAGCGTGCCTCGCGCTCTAGTCCAGTGGCTTTGATCCCGGCTAAAAATCAACCTGCGGATGCCAGGGCCTGCGCCTGAATCCTGGGGGGAATGTCCCGTGTCTGCCCGATACACCGCGGTGCTGTTCGACTTCGACTTCACCCTGGCCGACTCCTCGGACGGGGTAGTCGAGTGCGTGCGCTATGCCCTCGGCAAGCTGGGCCTGCCCTGTCCTTCGACCACGACCATCCTGGCGACCGTCGGGCTGTCTCTTGCCCAGACCTACGAAAGACTGACCGGACGGTGCGACCCCGGGGAGGTAGCGAGGTTCCGAGGGCTGTTCGTGGAGCGGGCCGACGAGGTGATGGCGGCGGGAACCAGGATCTACCCGAGCGTGGCGCCGGTCCTGGCCGCGCTCACCGCCGCGGGATGCCGGCTCGGTATCGTTTCAACCAAGTTCCGCTACCGGATGGAGTCGATCCTGAGCCGCGACGGGTTGCGCGAGTGGTTCGCGGTGATCGTCGGCGGCGAGGATGTGGGCCAGGAGAAGCCAGACCCGACAGGCTTGCTGGAAGCCCTGCACCGGCTGGGTGTGGCTCCAGACCGGGCAGCATATGTCGGTGACAGCGAGGTGGACGGCGAGACTGCCTGCCGGGCCGGGGTCGATTTCGTGGGCGTGCTGACCGGAACGACCGGCCGAGGCGCCCTGGCCGTGTGGTCTCCGGTGGCGTTGGCAGCGGATCTGTCCGGGGTGCCGACGGCGGTGGGCGTGGCCTAGCGCCTGGCAGATACGCGTCGAGCTGTACCCCGAGGCTTCGACGGAAGCCGTCCTGATTGCCGGCGTTCCTCCCCCGCCATACCTTGGCGCTCAGAAAGCGGTTGTTCGGACCCGAACCGGCTGCTCCATCCGCCCTGACAGGAGGACAGATCGTGCTGAGATACGCCCCTGGACCTGATCCCTACTTCGCGTACAAGCTGCACCATGTCGACCGCGCCCGGACGGCCTGGGTGCTGGCCGAGGAGTTCGGGGTGTTCGAGGCGCTCCGCCAGGGCCCCAGCACGATCCCCGAGGTGAGTCAGCGCACCGGTCTGCAGGAGCGGCCCGTGGCCGTTCTCCTGGCTGCCAGCGCCTGTTTGGGGATCGTCGGGCTGGAGCAAGGTCGGCACTTCATCCACCCGGTGATGCGGGACATGGTGCTCGAGGGCGGACGGGCGCGCCTGCGCCCCCGTCCCCCTGACCCGGAAAAGGACTGGTGGTACCGGACGATGAAGCAGGCGATCCAGACCAATGCCCCGGTGCCCGAGGAGCTGCCGCCTTGGGTAGCCCATCCCGACGACGAGGCGAACGTCGACGTCACCGCCTTTGCCCCGGAGCGGCACGGGTGGCGGGTTCTGTGGGGCGAGGCGCTGGCGACGGCCTTCGACTTCGGGCCGTTCCACCGGGTGGTCGATCTGGGCGGCGCCACCGGCGGTGTGCTGGTCGGCCTGACCGGCAAGTGGTCCCATCTGCAGGGCGTGGTCTTCGACCTGCCCTACAGCCGCAAGACCGCGGAGGCGGCCATCGCCCAGAGCGGCGCCGCGGAGCGGGTGCGCTTCCACGCCGGGGACTTCTTCCGCGATCCCTTCCCCGAGGGGATCGACGTTTGCTTCCTGTCCCACGTCATCCACGACTGGGACGACGAGCACTGCCGGCAACTGCTGGCCCGGTGCTATCAGGCTCTGCCGGCCGGGTGTCCGGTGCTGGCGCAGGAGTTCCTCCTCAACGCCGACAAGAGCGGCGACGTGCTGGGGGTATATCAGTGGTTCGGCCTGCTCTACGGGACCATGGGCGACCAGCGGACGGCCGCCGAGATCCAGGACCTGATGGCCGGCGTGGGCTTCCGCGAGCTGGACTGCCGGCCGATCGACAGCGACCAGTCGATCGTGATCGGCTGGAAGAGATAGCCGCAAGGCCCAGCTCCAGGCGTTCCCCCTGCTGGCGGCCCGGCTGGGCCTGTAAGGCTTGACCCAGACGGCTGGGCGCGGGGGATCGCGAGCAAGGGCACCGCGACTCCCCGAGTCACCTGGCATCCGACCACGCGCTTTCCATCACCGCCGCCCACTTCCTTGTCATCCAGCTCAACTACTTGCACGGCAACGTGGTGCGCCTGCGGGTCCGGCGTCCCCGACCATTTCGTTGTCGCTGCGCCGGTTCTCGTGATCGAGCTGGGCGACGCGATGTAACCGATTGATATCCATAGGGAAATGCAATGCCAAGGCCATGGCTGATCCTCTTGGCACAGCCCTTGCGATACCCTCCTGCAGAAGCGCACGCCAACCAGGAGGCCCCAGTGAAGACCGCCACTGCCCAAACCCGCATCGCCAGCCTCGACGCGATCCGCATCGCCTTGGCCTTGCTGAGCTTCAATGTCCTGTTCGCCGCCGCCTTCGCCGTCCAGTTGGTCGAGGCCGCGAGGATCATCGGCTGATCCTCCTGCAACCGACCGCGGGGTCCGGATCACTTCCAGAGCCCCGTTTCGCACACGCAGTAGGTCGGCGCCGCGATAGGTCGCGGACTTACCATCACCGACACGGGAGGGTGCAGCCATGTTCATCACCTTGGTGAGACGGGAGATCGCGGGGAACGTTCTCAGCTTCCGCTTCATCGTCACCTTCGTGCTGTTCTTCGGACTGATCCTCGTCAGCGTGCTGGTGCTGACCAACGGCCATGCAGGGCGGGTGCAGAGCTACGAGGCCAGTCGCTCCACGCACCGCGACGCCCTGGCCCAGGTGGCCCAGGTCAAGGAGCCCCGGCAGCAGCTCGACGAGCTGCTGGTCAATCGAGGGGTGTACTCGGACATCCGGCCTCAGGAGCTGGGGGTCTTTGTCGACGGCCTCGAGCGCCGGCTTCCCTCTCAGGTCCACGCGGCCCTGTTCAACGCCCGCCGCGTCGACGAGGAGGCGTACCGCAACCCCCTCCTTGCCCTGTTCGCCAGCCCGGACTACGGCTACATCGTCAACATCGTCGTGAGCCTGCTGGCGCTCCTCTTCGTCTTCGACGCCATCTGCGGCGAGAAGGAGCGGGGCACCTTGAAGCTGGTCCTGGTCAACTCGGTTCCGCGCGACCAGGTCATCCTCGCCAAGTGGGTCGGCGGGTACCTGTCGCTGGTCCTGCCCTTCCTGGTGGCGGTGCTGGCCGGAGCCGCGTACGTGCACCTGACCGGCGCCGTGGTGCTCCGCGGCGAGGCGCTCGAGCGCCTGATCGGGATCGTCGGCGTCTCGCTCCTCTACATCTCCGTGTACTTCACCCTGGGCCTGGCCATCTCCGCCCTCACCCACCGCGGGGCCACGGCCTTGGTCGTCTCCTTGTTCGTCTGGATCTGCTGGACCCTGGTCATTCCCAACCTGGCGCCGGTAGTGGCCCGCATCGTCTACCCGGTGCCCAGTATCGAGAAGATCACCGCCGAGAAGCTGGCCGTGGACCAGGAGACCGAGCTGCAGCTCCGGCGGGTCTCGCAGCGCACCCTGAGCTACGGCAAGGAGGGACAGCGCCAGATCGACGAGGTGCGGGCCGAAGGGGAGCGCACCAAGCAGAAGCTGGACCGGTTCTACGAGGACCAGTTCCAGACCCAGATCGACATCAGCCGGACCCTCTCGCGGCTGTCGCCGGCGGCCAGCTTCCGCTACGCCACGACCGAGCTGGCCGGAACCGGGATCAGCCTGTTCGACGGACACCGGCAGGCCGGCAAGCGCTTCCAGGCCGAGTTCACCGAATACGCCGACCAGCTCTACCGGCAGCAGAACGACGGCAAGCTGGCCGCCGGCTGGTTCCAGGCCGACCAGGTGCCGGCGATGAAGCTCCTGCTGCCGCGCCTGGACGACACCCTGAGCCGGATCGGTGCCGACCTGCTGCTGCTGGCGGTGTTCAACCTGCTGCTGTTCATGGGGACCTACGTCTCGTTCCTTCGCTACGACGTGACCTGAGACCAACTCTAGGGAGGCCGTCATGCTCGCCTTGCTGATCCGCAAGGAGCTGCTCGACCAGATCCGCAGTCTCCGGTTCTCGATGGCCTGCATCATCTGCCCGGTGGTGATCCTCTCCAGCGTCTTCGTCCTGGCCCGTGACTACCGGGACGCGGCCATGGACTACCACACCAACCTGGTGATGCACGACAACCAGCTTGAGCAGATCCGCTTTCCCCACCTGCTCACCCAGAACGGGTACCTGGTGGACACCCCCCTCAACCCGATGAAGGTCTTCTTCAGCGGCGTCGACGTGGAGCACACCGCCACGGTCCGCGTGAGTGGGGTCTCGGCGCCCGAGGTCCAGAGCGACCTGGAGCTCAACCCGGTGGCCCTGATGTTCCCGGTCATGGACCTCACCTTCGTGGCGGCGATCATCATGAGCCTGCTGGCGATCGCCTTCAGCTACGATGCCTTCTCCGGGGAGCGGGAGTCCGGCACGCTCAAGGTGCTGATGTCCTACAGCGTGCCCCGCGACCTGCTGCTGCTCAGCAAGTGGATCGGCGGGTACCTGGCCCTGGTCGCCCCGTTCCTGCTGGCCGTCCTCCTCGGCCTGTCGGTGTCCCTGCTCTTCCCCGACCTCGACCTGAGCAGCCAGGACTGGTCGTCCCTGTTGCTGGCCCTCGTCGGGGTGCTGGTCTATCTCTCGGCCGTCTACGCCCTCGGGCTGCTCGTCTCGGCGCGCACCAGCCAGGCCTCGACCTCGATCACCGTGCTGCTGCTGGTCTGGGTGCTGATGGTCCTGGTCTACCCCAACCTGGCCCCCTACGTCGCCGGCCTGCTCGAGCCCGCGCCGTCGATGCAGAGCATGGAGGCCGAGAAGCGGCGGCTGCAGGACGAGGAGCAGGGGCGGTTCATCCAGGGGTTCACCACCTGGATCGAGGCGGCGCAGAAACGGGGTGCGCCGGTCAGCGAGATCCTGGCCACGTACAAGGAGATGGAGAGCGGCATGACCGAGCGGGTGCGGGCCGGCCACGGAGCCCTCGACGAGCGCTTCCGCACCGAGATGGACGAGCAGATCCAGCTCGGCAGGAGGATCGCCATGGTCTCGCCGGCGGCGCTGTTCACCGTCACGGTCTGCGACCTGGCCGGGACCGGGGTGCAGGAGAAGGGCCACTTCCGCGCCGTGCTCGGCCGCTATGCCGACCAGTGGCTGACCTGGGCCTACGGCAAGTTCAACCCGGACATCTACGAGGGGAAGGCCAAGCTCGACGTAACCGACCGCCCGGTCTTCCGCTATGCACCCCAGGGGCTGGGGGAGCGACTCGGAGAAAGCGCGCCGGACATGCTGGTCCTGCTGGTCTGGAACCTGGTGTTCCTGCTGCTGGCGCACCTCGCGCTCATGCGCTACGACGTCCGTTAGGAGCCTGTCCGCCCTCGAGGGCAAGGAGAGTTCTCATGCGCACGGCATCCTCCACGAGTACCTGGCGGCCTACCGGGGTGGTCCTGCTGGCCGGACTGCTGGTCGCCGGATGCGGCAACCAGGTTGAGCGCGACATCGAGCAACTGGTCTCCCAGAACGGGGCTCAGGCCGAGGCCGCCAAGATGTCCCTGTCCATGGCCCGGCGCTCGGCCGTCGAGCCGACCATCGCGGCCTTCACCCGGGGCGGATATCCGGCCGAGGCCCGGGCTGATCTGGCCGACGCCCTGTTCCGCCTCTACCTGCGCGAGAAGGAGCCGCGCATCCTGCAGACCCTGGTGGCCGCCTTGGCCGATCCAGCGGTCCCGGTACGCCGCGCCGTGGTGCGGATCCTCGGCGACCTGGGCGACCGTCAGGCCCCCGGACTGCTGGTGGGGCGCCTGGGCCAGGAGACGGACGACGGCGTGCGCTACGAGGTGCTGGCGGCGCTGCGGGTGGTGGCCGCCCACGAGCTGGGGCCCGGCGGGAACCCCCTGGCCACGCAGTTGACCACCCGGATGCTGGGCGACGAGGAGCGCGACGCCTTCGTGCAACAGCTAGTGCAACTGCGTCAGACCGCGGCCGACAGCCTGCGGGACGAGGCCCTGGAATGGCTGGAGGTGGTGGCCCAGGAGCGGATCGAGCAGGCGCAGAATCTGATCCTCAAGGCCGACCTGCGCGGGGCCGAGGCGGCGCTGCTCGAAGCCCGCGCCCTGGTCCCGGACTCGCGCAACGTCAACCAGCAGCTCGGCCGCTTCTACCTGGACAACCGCCAACGACAGAAGGGACTGGACGCCCTGCTCGCCATCGGGGCCGCCCTGCGGGTGCCGCGGCTGGCGCGGCGCCCAATGATCGACGGCGTGCTCGAGGAGGCGGCCTGGAGCCGGGTGCTGCCGCTGACCCGGCTCTACCAGAGCATCGCCCGCATGCGCCTGCACCCGACAACGGGCCGGTCCGAGGTGTGGGTGGGTCACCGCGACGGGAACCTCTACATCGGGGTCAAGGGGTACGAGCCGAGCACCGAAGGCCTGGCCGCGGCGGCGACCAACCGGGACGACAATGCCTGGCAGGACGACTGCGTGGAGATCTTCCTCGATCCGGACCGGGACTACCGGACCTATTACCAGATCGTCGTCAACAGCCGGGGGGTGATCTTCGATCAGCACTCGGACGGGAAGAACCCCAACGGCGACTCCACCTGGAACGGCCGCTACGTCCACGCCACCCGCGTGACGCCGGCCTGGTGGGCCCTGGAGATCGAGATCCCCCTGGCGCAGTTCGACGAGGGCGAGACCGGAGCCGGCGCCATATGGGGCGCCAATCTGGCCCGTATCCGGATCGCCAATGCCTCGGAGTACGGACAGTGGTCCCCAACCTACGGCTCAGCCCTCAGACCGGACCGGTTCGGGTTCTTGGTGTTCGAGTAGCTCCTTATTCTCAATCGCGTGCTATAGCCTAGGAGACGGGTCATGCTCGAGGTGATCGGGATGTCCAAGCGGTACGGCGAGGTTCTCGCCGTCGACGACCTGACCGTCACGGTGAA
>JBAZUN010000227.1:0-9098 GCA_041661365.1 Candidatus Latescibacterota bacterium | reverse complement strand
CGGTCCAGCCTGGCTCAGGGGCATCGGGCTAGCCTTGACCGACAGACACGGCCTCGGCGAGCCTGCGGGCCAGGTAAGGGGAGCAGCGGGAGACCAGGTGCACCTGGGCTTCGGGCGAGAGGTGCTTGAATCCCTGGATCAGGCCCCGGCAGTCGACCGCGCCGCAGTGACACTCGAAGGGGGTCGCCATCTCCCATTCGGTGGTCAGGTAGTCGAAGGTCAGCTCCTCACCAACACCGATCTCCCGCGTTGCCACCACGGTCCAGTCGCCGAAGGCGATGCGGCAGTTGGGGGCGCAGGAGTGGTTGAGGAATCCCCAGGCCTGGCCGTCGGGCAGGAGGTGGTGGTCCTCGTCTATCTGGATGGAGTACCGATCCGGCGCGGCGACCGGGGTACCGCGGATCTCCAGTATGGGCATCTCAACGGGAATGGGGCGGGTCGCTCTCAGTCCTCGACCCAGGACGTGGTCGTGCAGCTCTACGGCGTCGATCAACGGCATGAGGTCGTTGCTCTCCTGTCGGCTAGATGATCTCGACCCGGTTCCCTCCGGATCGCTTGGCCTGGTACAAGGCCTGGTTGAGTTGCCGGAACACCTCCTCCACTGCCTCCCGCGGATCGGTGATGGCAGTGCTGTCGACCGAGGTGGCGCCAACGCTGATGGTGAGGTGGACCTGGGTGCCGGCGCAGGGGAAGCCGTGGCCTTCGACCTGGGACCGCAGCACCTCGCCGCGCTCGCACGCGCGATCGCGCGTGGCCGGGTGGAGCGCCACGGCGAAGTTGGTGCCGTCCAGGTGGCCCAGTAGCTCCTCGCCCTTGAGGATGGTCTGCAGGAACCGCGCCAGCTCGCCGAGCACCTGGTCCCCGGCGTCCCGGCCGTGGCTCTCGTTGATCAGGCCCAGGGAGTCGCCCGAGATCAGGAGGAAGCCGATCGGGTCCCCGCGGCGCTGCACCTGCAGAACCTCCTGGGGCATCATCGCCTGCAGGAAGGCCAGCTTGTTCGGCAGCCCGGTCAGCCGGTCGGTGCCGGCCAGGTGAGCCCAGCGCTGGTTGATCGTTTGCAGCCGCTGGATCTCCTGGGTCTGCCGGTGCACCTCCTCCTGCAGCTCGCCGAGACGCTGGGAGAGTCGGGTGGAATCGATCTCCTCGTCAGCGGTGAGGTCGGCCTCCTCCTGGTCCAGGTCACCGACCAGGGCGTCCTGGGTCATGGTCAGGGCGAACTCCTGCCACATCTCGTGATAGGTGCCCTTGAGATTGAGCAGCTCCTTGTGGGTGCCCTGCTCCACCACCCGGCCCTGCTTGAGCACGTAGATCCGGTCCATGTTGACCACGGTCGAAAGTCGATGGGTGACCGCGATCGTGGTCCGGCCTTTCGCCAGCCGTTCCAGGGTGGCGTTGATCGCCGCCTCGGTCGACGGGTCCAGGGCCGAGGTGGCCTCGTCCAGCACCAGGATCGACGGGTCGCGGAGGATGGCTCGGGCCAGGGCGATGCGCTGGCGCTGTCCGCCCGAGAACCGGCCTCCCCGCTCGCCCGCCGGGGTACCGTACCCCTCGGGGAGGCTCTGGATGAAGTCGTGGATCTCCGCGGCTCGGGCCGCCTGCTGCACCTCCTCGTCGGTGGCGTCCTGGCGGCCCAGCCGGATGTTCTCACCGATCGGGATGTTGAACAGGAAGTTGTCCTGGAAGACCACCCCGAGCTGGGCCCGCAGCGACTCCTGGGTCGCCTGCCGCAGGTCGCAGCCGTCGAAGGCGACAACGCCGGCCGTGGGGTCGTAGAACCGCATCACCAGGTTGAGGACCGTGCTCTTGCCCGAGCCGCTGGGCCCGACAAAGGCCACGGCCAGGCCCTGGGGAATCTCCAGCTCCACGTCCTGCAGGACCGGGTGGTCAGGCGCATAGCCGAAGGACACCCCTCGGAAGGCCAGTCCCTCGCGCAGCCGGGGGAGGGGCACGGCCCCGGGGGCGTCGGCGACCTGGGGCACCTCGTCGAGCAGCTCCTCGATCCGCTGCAGTCCCGCGGCGGCCTGCACCATATAGGGCACGACCCAACTGATCCCGTAGATCGACTGACTGATGCTGACGAACAGGACGTAGAAGGAGACCAGCGCGCCCACGGAGATGGTGCCCTTATAGGCCAGGAAGGCGCCCGCGCCCACGACCAGCAGCTCGAGCACCAGGGAGGCGATGTTCGGGGTGCGCTCCATCAGGTAGCTGAGGAAGTTCGACCGGACCCCGATGCGAAAGAGGGAGGCGATCTGGTGCCGGAACTGGTCGACCGCGCTCTGCTGCAGGCTGAAGGCCTTGATCACCGCCTGGGCACTGACGTTCTCCTGCACCGTGCTGGAGAGCCGGGCCTGCTCCTCCTTGAAGGAATACCCGGCCGACGAGGCTCGAGCCTCCAGCAGCTTCGGACCGATCAGGCAGATCGGCAGTCCGAGCACGGCCAGCAGGGCCAGGTGCCACTCGAGAAAGAACAGCGGGACCGCCACCACGACCACCCCGAGCAGGGAGATCAGGCCCGCGGGCAGGGCCAGGACCAGGGCGTTCTCCACCGAGGACAGGTCGGTGGTGAAGCGGGCCATGATGTCGCCGGTCTGGGCGCGGGAGTAGAACCCCGCCGAAAGCCGCTGGAGATGCTGGAAGGTCCGGAAGCGCAGGTCGTTGAGCACGCTGGTCCCCAGCCGGGCGTAGAGATAGTCGCGGCCGACCGAGACCAGCGAGGCGACCACCACCCCCACGGCCAGGGCCGCCAGGATGAACACCATCAAACGGTAGTTGCCCTGGGTCAGGGCGTCGTCGATGAGGAACTTGAAGCTGAGGCGGAAGACCGTGTCGAAGACCAGGTCGACGACGATCCCCAGGAGGATCAGCAGGGTCTGGAGTCGGTAGGGCCGCAGGTAGGACAGCACCCGGCGGAGGAATCCCGTCAGGCTCATCGTCGGCTCGTGCAAGGCGTACTCCTTGGGTTTCTCAGGCCCCGGCCTCGATCATGCGGATCGCCGCGCGCATGTACCCCAGGGCGTAGGCCATCCCCGCGTGCCAGGGCGCCTCGCAGCTCATCGCCGGGGTGTGGTCCGGGATGAGCACGCCGGGGTACCGGTTCTGGTGCAGGATCCCGAGGATGCGGACCATGTCCGCGTCCCCCTCGTCGATGAAGACCTCGTCGTAGTCGGGTACCTTGCCGCGCACGTTGCGGAAGTGGATGTAGGCGATCCGGCCGTCGCGGCTGTATCGATCGACCCACTCGTACAGGTCACCGCCGTCGGCCATCTCGCTGACCGTGCCCAGGCAGAGCTCGGCCGTGTTGCACCGGCTGGGGTACGCGTCGAAGATCCGTTGGTAGCTCTGGGGCTGATAGACCAGCCGCGCCTGGCCACGGAGGGCCGGCAGCGGGGGATCGTCCGGGTGCAGGGCCAGCCGCACCCTGGCCTCCTCGGCCACGGGGAGCAGTTCCTGCAGGAACCAGGCGAACCGCGACCAGAGCTGCTCCGGGGTCACCGGCTCGAGATACCCATTGCTCCCCTCGGGATCGAACAGCTCCGGGTCGTAGACCATGTTCCAGACCATTCCCCGCGGAATGGGCCGGTCCGGGGTCTGGTGGAACCCCACGCTCGGTGCGCCGCCCCGCGCCGCCGTCCCCTGGGTGCGGCCCCAGACCCCGGCGATGCTGAAGTTGTACCCGAAGACCGGTATACCCGCCCGGCCCACGTTGCGGATGATCTCCTGGAGGTGGGCCATCTGCTCGCGCTTGCGCGGTCCGTCGAGGAGCACGTCGTACCAGTGGGCCGGCTCGAAGTTCTCGATCGCCTCCAGCTCCAGCCCCTCGGCATTCATCCCGACCCGCAGCTCGCGCATCCCCTCGTACGACCAGACGTGGTCCTCCGGATCGGATAGCCCGAACCCCTGGATCCGGTTGCCCTCGGTGGTGGTCTGGCGGTTCTTGTTGAAGTTGCCGACGATATGGGCCACGACGTGGGTCGCGCCCGCCTGCCGGGCAAAGCGGTAGTTGCTCTGGTTGAGCATGCTGCCGTAGAGCCCCAATCCGAGTTTCATCGACGCGGCCTCCTGGTGAGGGAATCCGGGGTGCAGAACCTAACGGTCAGTCGGTCTCTGGTCCAAGGGGGGACCGACTCGAAGGACCGAGTAAGAGGGGAGAAGGGGATGCAGGGCTCCGCGACACGCCTGTCCGGTCCCCCGGTGCAGTCGCTGGGCGGCACCTGGCGGGCCGCCCTCGATCCGACCAATACCGGGATCGCCCAGCACTGGTTCGCCGCCATGCGGCCGGAAGCGGCCGAGGCCCCGGTCCCCGGGGTGGTCGACCTGGTCTTCCCCACCGCCACCGGCGTGGTCTGGTACTGGCGCACCTTCCGTCCAGAGCGACTGGCGACTCCGGTTGAACGGTACCTGCTCTGCTTCGGCGCGGCCAAGTACCTGGCCCGGGTCTGGGTCAACGGCCAGGAGGTGGGCACCCACGAAGGCGGCGAGACCCCGTTCACCCTCGACGTCACCGCGGCCGTGCGCCCGGCCACCGACAACCTGCTGGCCGTGCGCCTGCTCAACCCCACGGACGAGCCGCTCGACGGGATGGTCCTGGCCGAGGTGCCCAGCAGCAATCGACGGGCGTATTGCGGCATGGTCCTGCCGGTCGAGCTGCGGGTGGTCCCGGCCGTGCGCCTGGTCGACCTGTTCGCCCGACCGCACCTGGACACCGGTGAGGTGCGGCTCGAGGTCACGGTGCGGAACGGTACCGACGCCGAGGTAAGGACGGCTCTGCGCGCCTTCGTGGGACCGGCCGCCACCGGGGAACGACTCGACGAGGAGCACCGAACGGTCTCGCTGCCCGTCGGCGACAGCCTTCAGCAGTTGAGCCTGCGGGTGGCCCGACCGCGGGCCTGGGACCTGGGCGATCCCTTCCTCTACCAGGTCCGCGTCGAACTGGCACCCGAGGCCGACCTGCCGGCCCACGGGGCGGCCGTGCGCTGCGGCTTCCGCGACTTCCGCGTCGAAGACGGGTACTTCCGCCTCAACGGCCGGCGGGTCTTCCTGCGCTCCACCCACACCGGCAACCACTTCCCCATCGGCCACATCGCGCCGCACGAGCCGGACCTGTGGTGGCGCGACCTGCTCTACGCCAAGGCCGCGGGGTTCAACATGGTCCGCTTCATCGCCTCGACCGCCGCGCCCGAACAGCTCGACTACTGCGACCAGCTCGGGCTGATGGTCTACGAAGAATCCGCGGCTGCGTGGGGGCTGGGCGACTCGCCGCAATTGGCCCAACGCTTCGACCGGTCCGTGGCCGAGGTCATCCGCCGGGACCGCAACCATCCCAGCGTCACGGTCTGGGGGCTGCTCAACGAGACCCCGGACGGCCCGGTCTTTCGCCATGCCGCCGCCATGCTCCCCCTGATCCGCTCCCTCGACCCCTCGCGCCTGGTCCTGCTCAGCAGCGGTCGGCACGACGCCCAACCGCGGATCGGCTCCCTGTGCAACCCGGACCGCGACCACTGGGAATACCAGTGGGGACGGGAAGGTCCCGAGGCCGTATCCGCCGGCGTCGAGCTGGCCCAGTGCAGCGGGTACGCCGACGGTCTGGGCGACGTGCACGTGTACCTGGCCAGCCCGCATCCGGTCCACCGGGTCCGCTTCGTCCGCGAGCTGGCCCGCGACAGCGCGCCGATCTTCCTCTCGGAATACGGGGTCAACAGCCTGCTCGACGTGGTCGGCGGAACCCGGCTCTACGAACAGTCCGGGGCCCGGCCTGATCTGCCCGAGGCCGCGCTCTTCCGCTCGATCCTCGAGCGGCTGGAACGGGACTGGGAGCGGCTGGGGATGTCCTCGACCTACCCCTTCCTCCGCGACCTGCTGCGCGACAGCCAACGCCGCCACGCGCGCCAGCGCCTGGCCGGCCTCGACATGATCCGCTCCAACCCGAGGATCTGCGGCCACAACCTCACCGGCATGCTCGACCACGGGGTGACCGGCGAGGGGCTGTGGACCTTCTGGCGCGAGTGGAAGCCGGGGATCGTCGACGCCCTGACCGACGGCTGGGCGCCGCTGCGCTGGTGCCTGTTCGCCGAGCCGCGGCACGGGTACGCCGGCCGGCCGTTCAGCGTGGAGGTGGTGCTGGCCAACGAGGATGTCCTGGGGCCGGGCCGGTACCCGGTCTGCCTGCGGGTGCACGGCGATCAGGGGACGGTCTGGGAGCGATGCACCGAGGTCGTGATCCCGGACCCGAGCCCGGGCCGCGACGGTCCGTTGGCCGTGCCGGTCTTCGCCGGGGAGGTTGTCCTGTCGGTGCCGGCCGGTGAATACCTGCTGGCCGCGGAGATGATGGAGGGTGGGTGCCCGGCAGGCGGCCGGCTCTCCTTGCACGTGGCCGCTCCTGCCGCATTACCCGCGGTCCACGCCGAGGTAGCCCTTTGGGGGGTTGACGCCCGAGCAGCGGCCTGGTTGCAGGCGCAGGGCCTGCGGTGCCGGCGGTTCACGCCGGACAGGAATGGCTCGCCGGAACTGATCGTGGTCGGCCAGCCCGAGGATAGCGGCGCCGTGGGGTGGGGTCCGGCCTCGGGACCGGTGGCCTGGCAGGCGCTGGCCCGCCGGTTGGCGCAGGGGAGCGTGGCCCTCTTCCTCTCGCCGCTGGCCTTCCGGCGCGGGGATCAGCCCCTGGCCTGGCTCCCCCTCGAACTCGGACGCAAGGGCCGGTGCGACCAGACCCCGGACTACAACTACATCAAGGAGTGCGTGGCCGCGCCCCATCCAATCTTCGCCGGGCTGCAGGGGAACGGCATCATGGATTGGGACTACTACGGCCCCCTGCTGTCGCCGCGGCTCTACGAGGAGCAGGAAACCCCGGACGAGGTGGCCGCGGCCGGGTTCATCGTGGGGCACGCCAACTACGCCGACCGATACACCGCCGGGGTGGTCATCGGCGCGTACCGGTTCGGTGCCGGCTGGTTCGCGCTCAACACCCTGAACCTGCTCCAACACCTGGACCGTCACCCGGCCGCCGACCGGCTGGTGCTCAACCTGCTGTCTTGGGGCGCCACGCGGGTCGTCCCGGCCCCGGCCGACCTGCCCGAGGACTTCGCTGCCCGACTGGCCGCCATCGGCTACGCCTGAGAGGCGCCGTCGGGCCAGGAGCAGCGACCCGGGGCGCTGGATCGGCAACGTCCATCGAGTTCCGCTGATGCGGGAAACCGCCCGACCCATCATGCCCGCCAGGCCCGGCTCTCGGCCGGATTGCTGGGGCCGGTGCGGCTTCGACGCCAGGCGACCTGAACCTTGCAGCCGCACCCACCCTCGATGCCCACTGCGTCCGGTCGTCCGGTGGACGGATCGTCACGAATGGAGGTACCCTATGAAGCTCCAATACGCCCTGCGTCGATCTCTCCTCTCCGGTCTGACCGGCCTCCTGCTCCTGGCCGGACCACTCCTGGCCGAGCCCAGTCCAGCCGGCCCGACCGACGCCTACTCTCGAGCCCGACTCGAGAAGCGCTGGCTCTTCTTCTGGCGCAACCTGGGCGATCCGCAAGAGGTCGACCGCATGATCGCGCGCTTCCCGCAGGCCAAAGCCGCTGGCTATAACGGCGTGGTCTTCCCGCACCAGGTCGCCGAAACCAGAGCCGCCGCGCTGAGAGCCGCGGCCAAGGAGAATGGCCTTGACCTGGTGGCCGTCGCCATGGGCGGGGCGCGGGACCGCAACTACGTCGAGGGGGTGCCGGTCGAGGACGCCCTGTTCGTGGTGAAGGACGGCGTGGCGTCCTTCCAGCCGGACAACCCGACCCGGGTGCTCAACGGGGACTTCGAGGAGGTTGTGGGGAATCACTTCGGCGGCTGGACCCTGCAGGACGACGAGGGGATCACCACCCTTGCCGATCACGAGGTCAAGCACAACGGCAATACCTCGCTGCGCATGCAGGAGGTCGGCCGGAACGAGTACCGCCACTGCCGCCTGGCCCAACCCCTCCGGCTGACGCCCCATCGCCAGTATCACATCTCCTTCTGGCTGCGCTCATCCGACCTCGACCCGGTCGATCCCGAGGTCAAGATCCTCACCGCGGATTCGCAATACGGGATCGGCTTCCAGACCTTCCACGCCGAGCGCACCCAGGACTGGACCCACTATGACCTGGTCTTCAACAGCCTGGACAACGATCAGGCCATGCTCTACGTGGGGTCGTGGTGGGGACAGCGCGGCTCCTTCTGGTGGGACGATCTGACCGTGGAGGAGATCGGCCTGGTCAACGTGCTGCGCCGGCCGGGGTGTCCGGTGACCGTGCGTTCCGAGAGCGGCCAGGTCTACGAGGAAGGACGCGACTACGCGCCGGTTATCGATCCCCGGCTCCATCCCTGGATCGCCTTTCACGAGGCTCCGTCGATCCACTTGACCGAGGGAACTCGGATCCGCGAGGGCGAGCGGCTACGGGTGAGCTACTACCATCCTCTTATCGTGTACGAGGATCGGGTCACCCACTGCCTGAGCGAGCCGCGGATCTTTGCCGACTGGCGGGCCGAGGTCGCGCGGGCCGACTCCCTTCTCCATCCGGCGGCCTTCTTCATGTCCCACGATGAGCTGCGCGTGGTCAACCAGTGCGCCCGGTGCCGGAGCCGGGGCCTGACCCCTGGCCAGCTCCTGGCGTGGAACGTGCGCCAGGCGGCCCAGATCATCCGCGAGGTGCGGCCGGACGCCGGGATCTGGGTCTGGAGCGACATGTTCGACCCGCAGCACAACGCCGTGGACCGGTACTACGCGGTCAACGGCTCGCTCCGCGGCTCGTGGGAGGGACTCGACTCGGGGATCGGGATCGTCAACTGGCACGGCGGCCTGGCCGGGAAGAACTGCCGCTTCTTCGCCGACCTGGGGCTCCGGCAGATTCTATCGGGGTACTACGATGGGGACGAGGACGGTGCGGCCATCGCCGCCTGGCTGGCCAACACCGCCGATGTCCCCGGCATCGTCGGCGCCATGTACACCACCTGGGAAGACCGGTACCAGGCCATGGACGTCTGGGCGGCGCGAGCCTGGGGCGGCGGCCGGCCTTGAGCCCCGGAGGGGCTGGTGTCCATGCCCTCCAGGACCTCGAGCTACTGGGCATAAGCAG
>JBAZUN010000226.1:0-9111 GCA_041661365.1 Candidatus Latescibacterota bacterium | reverse complement strand
GACACAGATATCCCGGCGCGACCCGTTGCGGCGAGTAAAAGCGATCCGGCGGCCATCGGGCGACCAGGCCGGCTCGAAGTCGTCCTCGGGAGTGGCCGTGATCTGCACCACCTCGAACGGATCGAGATTGAGCGCATAGAGATCGTAGTTACCCTGCTCGTAGCCGGGCTTGGCCGCAAAGGCAATACGCCCGGGGAGGCCAAGCTCGACAGGCTCATCCTCGACAACGGCTGGCTCTTCTGTGGTACCGAGCCAGACCTTGACCCCCCGAGCCAGCAAGGCCGTGAGTTGAGTCGTGTGAGCTTCATCGTTCAGGGGGTTCCCGGTCAAGTCCAGGCTGGCCAGTGCCGGCAGTCCTAGCAGCGGCGCCAGATCGGTCACCCGGTTCCCCTCCAGGGCCAGGCTTTGCAGCGCCGCTAAGCCAGCCAGAGGGGTCAGATCGCTGACCTGGTTCCAGGACAGGTCGAGCATCTGCAGGTGCGCCAGCGAATCCAGTGGGGTCAGGTCGACGATCCGGTTATTCGACAGGTCCAGGGCGATGAGGCTGTCGAGCTGCTCGATCCCGTGCAGGTCGCTGATCCCGCGACCCGCGGCACTGAGGGTGGTCAGGGAGTGCAGGGTGGCTTGTGACAGGTCGCCGGTGGGCTGGGTCAGAGCCAACCGCACCGCCTGCTCCAGGGCCGTGTCCGCGAAGGCGGTGGTCGCGGGCTGCCCGTCGTCGGGCTGGTCGGCTCCCGGACCGGAAGGGGTCTTGGGGCCGCTGTCGCCGCAGGCGCTCAGCAGGACAAGGAGCAGAAGCGCCAGGACTCGCCGGCAACTCCGAGTCCTGGGCACGTTGGCCGACGGCAACCGGGGTTCCGCTCTCATACGGGTACCTTCCTGGTGATCGAGCGGCTCGCTGCAGTCTGCCGCCGCCGGTGTTCAGACAAGTCCGAGACCGCCGGTCGCGCCACCCGTCCGTAGCGGTAGAACCCTCATTCCGTCACCTGGGTCCCGCGCTCCTTCAAGGCTGGGATCACCGTGTTCCGCGAGTAGTCGTCCAGCGGACAGCCCACCACCTTCCATTCGGTCAGCGCCGGGGTCTGGTCGTTGGGGCCGGGGATCTGAAGCAGGGGACGCAGGTCGCTGACTTGGGTCCGTGACAGGGACAGGGACAGAGTCCACTTGGGGCGGAGCGCGGCCAGGGGGGAGATGTCCCGGATCGGGTTGCGGCCCAGTTGCAAGTCCGACAGGCCGACCAGGCCGGCCAGCGGGGTGACGTCCTCGATCTGGTTGCCGCTGAGGTGGAGCCACGTTACCCCCCGCAGGCCGGCCAGCGGGGCAAGATCGAAGATTTGGTTGTTGTCTAGGAAAAGAGTACGGAGGGTGGTCAGCTCAGACAGCGGGCTCAGATCGCGGATCCGGTTATCGTTGAGGGACAGCCACACCACCCTGGCCAGGGCCTCGATCCCGCGCAGATCCGATATCCCTAGTGATCCATGATAGAAACTGTCGATTAACTCCACGTCCCGTCTCCGGATCGGGCCCGTCCACAGTCCCACCTGTGCTCGTACCGCGGCCTCGAGGGCCGAGTCGGCGAAGACCACCTCCTCCTCCGGGTCCAGCGCCGGCCCAGGCCCTTCCTCCGTCGGGAGCCCGGCGGCGTATTCAGCCACCGAGCGGGGGGACCACGAAGGCGTTATGTCAGCGGCCGCTTGGCTCGTCAGGTTGAAGGGAACGCCGACCCCGGGGAGCGACAGGTAGATGTCGAAGTCTCCGCCCTGGCGGCTGGTGAAGGCCAGGTACCGGCCGTCCGGCGACCAGGTCGCCCCGCAGGCCGGCTGTGACTCCCCGAGGAGCCGCAGGCTCTGTCGCCCTGCCAGCTCCACCACCCACAGCTCGGACTCCCAGAGATTGAGCTCCGGCCGTATCACGTTGACGGGCAGGCCGGAGACGAGCCATTCGGCCCGGCCGCGGGCGTAGAGGATGCCCGAGCCGTCCGGCGACCAGGCCAGGGCCACGGCCGATCCCGCCTCCTCGGTCACCCGCTGCGCGGCACCGCCGTCGGCCGCCACCACCCAGACCTGCAGGGAGCCTTCGCCGTCCGAGGTGAAGGCGATCCGGGTGCCGTCCGGCGACCAGCAGGGGAGGTACTCCTGCCCGGCCATGCCGGCGGTCAGGCTCAGGGAGGAGCTGCTGGCCAGGTCCAGGACCACGATTCCCCCGCCCTCGGAGCGGACATAGGCCAGCTGGTCCCCCTGCGGCGACCACCGCGGGTTCCATCCCGGCTCGTCGACCAGGCGGGTCACGTCGGAACCGTCGGCGTCCATGACGTAGAGGTGCGGGGCGAAGCCGCCTTCGCGGTCCGAGGTGAAGGCGATCCGGGTCCAGTCCGGCGACCAGACCGGCTCCCAGTTGTTCCCCGTGGAGCCGCGCGTCAGGTTGACCAGGTGGGTGCCGTCCGCGTCGGCGACGTAGATGTCGAGGGTTCCCCCGCGGTCCGAGGCGAAGGCGATCGAGCCGCTGGGGGTGTCGCCCTCGGTGCCGGGCACCCCGGGGCTGACCTGGATGCCCCGATCCCTCAGGGCCGCGAGCTGGGTGATCCGCGCCTCTTCGGTCAAGGGGTTCCCGGTCAAGTCCAAGGTGGCCAGCGCCGGCAGCCCCAGGATGGACGTCAAGTCGGTGACCTGGTTCCCCTCCAGGGCAAGGGACTGCAGCTCCGCCAGGCCGGACAAGGGGGTGAGGTCGCTGACCTGGTTCCAGGACAGGTCGAGCATCTGCAGGTGCGCCAGCGAATCCAGTGGGGTCAGGTCGACGATCCGGTTGTTCGACAGGTCCAGGGCGGTCAGGCTGTCGAGCTGCCCGATCCCGTGCAGGTCGGCGATCCCCCGGCCCGAGGCGCTCAGCGTCGTTAGGGAGTGCAAGGCGGCTAGAGACAGGTCACCGGCTGGTCGAGACAGGGCCAACCGCACCGCCTGCTCCAGGGCCGTGTCGGCGAAGGCGACTGCGACGGGCGACCCGTCGTCGGGCTGGTCGGTTCCCGGGCCGGCTGGGGTCTTGGTACCGCTGTCGCCGCAGGCGCTCAGCAGGACAAGGAGCAGAAGCGGCAGGACTCGCCGGCAACTCCGAGTCCTGGGCACGTTGGCCGACGGCATCCGGGGCTCCGCTCTCATAACAGGTGCCTTCCTGGTGATCGAGCGGCTCGCTGCAGTCTGCCGCCGCCGGTGTTCAGACAAGTCCGAGAGCGCCGGTCGTGCGGCGCCACCCGTCCGTAGCGGTAAAATCCTCATTCCAGCACCTCGGTCCCCTGGGCCCTCAAGGCCGGGATCACCGTGTTCCGGGAGAAGTCGTCCAAGGAGCAGCCCACCACCTTGAGCTGCGTCAGGTGCGGGATCTGGAGGAGCGGAACCAGGTCGGCTATCTGGTTCCTCGACAGCCCCAGGGATAGGCCCCACCTTGGTCTGAGGGCGGCAAGCGGCGCGACGTCGCGGATCTGGTTGCGGCCGAGCTGCAGGTCCGAGAGCTGAAAGAGCCCCGCAAGGGGCGTGAGGTTCTCGATCTGGTTGCCGTTCAGGTGCAGCCACATCAATCCCTGTAAACCCGCGAGCGCGGACAGGTCGGCGATCTGATTGTTGTCCAGGTAGAGCTGGCGAAGGGTGCGGAGCTCTGCCAGAGGTCGCAAGTCGCGGATCTGGTTGTCGCGCAGGTCCAGCCATTCTATCCTGACCAGAGCCCCAATCCCGCTCAGATCCGAGATCCCCTTAGCCCCGAACGCGACCCGGGTGACCGACGCCACGTCCCGTCTCCTGATCGGGCCAGTCAGCCCCACCTGCACCCGCACCGCGGCCTCGAGGGCCGGGTCGGCGAAGACCACCTCCTCCTCCGGGTCCGGCGCCGGCTCGGGCTCTGCCTCGGAAACGAGCCCGGCCGCGTATTCCAAGACTGACCGCGGTGACCAGGACGGGGTAATGTCCGAGCCCACATGGCTGGTAAGGTTGAAGGGGACGCCGGCCCCAGGGATCGACAGGTAGATATCGAGGTCACCTTGCTGGCGGCTGGTGAAGGCGATGTACCGACCGTCCGGCGACCAGACCGCCTCGCAGGCCTGCTGCGACGCCCCCAGGAGCCGCCGGCTCTGCCCTTGCGCCAACTCCACTACCCACAGCTCCGGCTGGCTCAGCCCGATCTCCCGGCGTATGACGTTGACGGGCAGCTCGGACCTGGTCCAGTCGAGCCGGCCGCGAGCATAGACGATGCCTGACCCATCCGGCAACCAGGCCAAGGCCGCGGCGGACTCGGTCTCCTGCGTCATCCGTTGCGCGACCCCGCCGTCCGCAGCCACCATGTAGACCTGCAGGTAGCCCCCGTCGCCCGTGGAGAAGGCGATCCGGGTGCCGTCCGGCGACCAGCAGGGGAGGGCTCCCGTCATGCCAGGGGTCAGGGCCTGCGAGGTGCCGCTGACAAGGTCCAGGACCGCGATCCCTCCGGCCTCGGGGCGCACATAGGCCAGCCGGTCCCCTTGGGGCGAGAACTGCGGATTCCAGCCCGGCTCATCGACCAGGCGGGTCAGGTTCGAGCCGTCGGCGTCCATGGCGTAGAGGTGCGGCGCGAAACCGCCCTCGCGGTCCGAGGTGAAGGCGATCCGGGTCCAGTCCGGCGACCAGACCGGTTCCCAGTTGTTCCCCGCGGAGCCGCGGGTCAGGTTGACCAGGTGGCTGCCGTCTACATCGACGACGTAGATGTCCAGGACACCTTCCCGGTCCGAAGCGAAGGCGATGGAGCCCTGCGGCATGGCACCCCCGCTACCCGCTAGACTGACCTGCACCCCTCGGCTGGACAAGGCCGGGAGCTGGGTCGTGCGTGAGGCCTCATCCAGGGGATTCCCGGTCAAGTCCAGGCTGGCCAGAGCCGGCAGTCCTAGCAGCGGCCCCAGGTCGGTGACCTGGTTCCCCTCCAAGGCCAGGGTCTCTAGCGCCGCCAGCCCTGCCAGCGGCTCCAGTTCACTGACCTGGTTCCAGGACAGGTCAAGCATCCGGAGTTGGGTCAGGGAATCCAGCGGCGCCAGGTCGACGATCTGGTTATTCGACAGGTCCAGGGCGGTCAGGCTGTCGAGCTGCTCGATCCCGTGCAGGTCGCTGATCCCGCGGCCCGAGGCGCTGAGGGTGGTCAGGGAGTGGAGGCTGGCTGGGGATAGATCTCCGGTCGGCTGGGCCAGGGCCTGCCGGACCGCCTGCTCCAGCGACGTGTCCGCGAAGGCAGCAGCGACGGTCTGGCCGTCATCGAGCTGGTCGGTCTCCGGACCGGACGGGGTTTTAGGGCCGTTGTCGCAGGCGCTCAGCAGGACAAGTAGAAGGATGGTTGTCCATGGGCCACCCGGCCAGCCCCTCCCTTCAGCACCGTATCGACCATGGCGACTCATCGGTGATCTCCTTCTACAACGCAAAGAGCGCCGCAAATAACGGAACGTGCTGAGAGAACGTCTGATTGACGACCTCCGGCTGTCCAGGTAGATTGCCTGAACCAGACCGACACACCATCCCGACGGAGCGAGGCAGATGAGACAGCTCAAGATCATCGTTGAGGAACATCCTGATGGGTATGTCGCTTATCCCCTGGGCCTCAAGGGGGTGGTGGTCGGAGAAGGCGACACCTACGAGGAAGCCCTGGCCGACGTCCGTTCGGCGATCAGCTTCCATCGCGAGACCTTCGGCGACGAGGTGATCGAAGAGGATTCTCCGGTTCTGCGGGCATTCCTGATCGACTCCGAGGTGCCGGCCTGAGGGCCAAGTTCCCTGTCGATGCTCCCATAAGGAAGGTGGTTCGGGCGCTCGAATCACTCGGGTTCAGGATCGTCAGGGAAGGGGCACACATCGCCATGCTCAGAGAGAACGAGGACGGCACCCAGACTCCGTTGACCATGCCCAACCACGACTGCATCAAGGCCTCGACCTTGCGCACGATCTGCACCAAGACGGGGATTTCCAGCGGCGAGTTCCTCCAGGCCTACGAGTAGCACGCTATTCTGTTGCGCCCAGGATAGCACCACCTTCAATCGCTGCCCCTTTCCATCCCGCACCAGTCGTCCCCCATCCTCGCGGCAGCCGGTCCCGACACTTCCCCGCCATCACCGAGCAGGCATTCGGTTGGCTCAGGTGCATCCTAGGTACCTTCCTGGTGATCGAGCGGCTCGCTGCAGTCTGCCGCCGCCGGTGTTCAGACAAGTCCGAGACCGCCGGTCGTGCGGCGCCACCCGTCCGCAGTGGAAAAACCCTTATTCCAGCACCTCGGTCCCCTGGGCTCTCAAGGCTGGGATTACTGTGTTCCGGGAGTAGTCGTCCAGCGGGCAACCTATCACCTTGAGCTTGGCCAGCGCGGGGACCCAATCGTTCGTCCTGGGGATCTGGAGCAGGGGGCGCAGATCGCTGACCTGGGTTCGCGAAAGCGTCAGGTTCAAGGCTTGGGGCCGGAGCGCGGCCAGGGGGGAGATGTCCCGGATCGGGTTGCGGCCCAACTCCAAGAGAGATAAGGATGACAGGCCGGCCAGGGGGCTGACGTCCTCGATCTGGTTGCCGTTGAGGGTGAGCCACCCCAGTCCCCTCAGGCCGGCGAGCGGGGTCAGATTGACGATCTGGTTGTTGTCCAGGAAGAGCTGGCGGAGGGTGGTGGACCCAGCCAGGGGGCTTAGATCGCGGATCTGGTTGCCTTGCAGATCCAGCGACTCCAATCTGGCCAAGGTCTCGATCCCACTCAGATCCCTGATCCCCTTGGACTCGAATCCATCCCAGGCGTTGGTGACAAGCTCCACGTCCCGTCTCCGGATCGGGCCCGTCCACAGTCCCACCTGCGCTCGCACCGCGGCTTCCAGGGCCGAGTCGGCGAAGACCACCTCCTCCTCCGGGTCCAGTACCGGCCCGGGTCCTTCTTCGGTCGGGAGCCCGGCGGCGTATTCGGCCACCGACCGGGGAGACCACGAGGGCGTCACGTCGGCGCCCACACTAGTCGTCAGGTTGAAGGGGACGCCGACCCCGGGGAGAGACAGGTAGATGTCGAAGTCTCCCCCCTGGCGGCTGGTGAAGGCCAGGTGCCGGCCGTCCGGCGACCAGGTCGCCCCGCAGGCCTGCTGCGACTCCCCCAGGAGCCGCCGGGTCTGTCCCCCTGCCAGCTCCACCACCCACAGCTCGGGCTGACCCGTGTTGAGCTCTGGCCGTATCACGTTGACGGGCAGGTCGGAGCTGAGCCATTCGTACCGGCCGCGGGCGTAGAGGATGCCCGAGCCGTCCGGCGACCAGGCCAGGGCTACGGCCGCTCCCGCCTCCTGGGTCACCCGCTGCGCGGCGCCGCCGTCCGCCGCCACCACCCAGACCTGCTGGGAGCCCTCGCCGTCCGAGGTGAAGGCGATCCGGGTGCCGTCCGGCGACCAGCAGGGGAGGTACTCCTGCCCAGCCATGCCGGCGGTCAGGTACAACACTGACCCGCTGGCCAGGTCCCGGACCACGATCCCCCCGCCCTCAGAGCGGACATAGGCCAGCCGGTCTCCCTGCGGCGACCACCGCGGGTTCCATCCCGGCTCGTCGACCAGGCGGGTCACGTCGGAACCGTCGGCGTCCATGACGTAGAGGTGCGGGGCGAAGCCGCCTTCGCGGTCCGAGGTGAAGGCGATCCGGGTCCAGTCCGGCGACCAGACCGGTTCCCAGTTGTTGCCCGCGGAGCCGCGCGTCAGGTTGACCAGGTGGCTGCCGTCTACATCGACGACGTAGATGTCGAGCGTTCCCCCGCGGTCCGAAGCGTAGGCGATCGAGCCGCTGGGGGTGTCGCCTTCGGCGCCGGGCACCTCGAAGCTGACCTGGATCCCCCGATCCGTCAGGGCCACGAGCTGGGTGATACGCGCGTCCTCGGTCAGGGGATTCCCGGTCAGGTCCAGGCTGGCCAGCGCCGGCAGTCCCAGCACAGGAGTCAGGTCGGTGACCTGGTTCCCCTCCAGAACCAGGGTCTGCAGTTCCGCCAGGCCGGACAAGGGGGTTAGGTCGCTGACCTGGTTCCAGGACAGGTCGAGCATCTGCAGGTGGGTGAGCGAATCCAGTGGGGTCAGGTCGACGATCCGGTTATTCGACAGGTCCAGGGCGGTCAGGCTGTCGAGCTGCTCGATCCCGTGCAGGTCGGCGATCCCCCGGCCCGAGGCGCTCAGCGTCGTTAGGGAGTGCAAGGCGGCTAGAGACAGGTCACCGGCTGGTTGAGACAGGGCCAACCGCACCGCCTGCTCCAGGGCGGTATCCGCGAAGGCAGCAGCGACGGTCTGACCGTCACCGGGATGATCGGTTCCCGGGCCGGCTGGGGTCTTGGGGCTGCTGTCACCACAAGCGGTGAGCACGACCAGCAGCAGGACCATTGCCCAGGGGCTCCAACACCAGATCCCCTTGCCTGTAGGGTGCTGATTCCAGCTATCCATGGACGATCTCCTAGGCGCCGGGGTGGCTGCGCTGAGCCAGATCCGCCACCCCCGCGGACGTTGTGGAGGCTTGCGCACCTCGTATATTGGGATCAGGACGCGCGGCTGAAGCGCGGATTTCTGCTGCAGGATTGAAGGCTGGACGGATAGCCATGGCGAACGGTTCCACCCTCTTCGCGCAAGTCGTCGAGCTGGCGAGACAGCTCACGCCTCTAGAGAAAGTGCAGCTCATTGAGCAGGTGACTCCAGATCTCGAGGACCCGCTGAAGGCTGCTCCCCACGGCGCGCCCAGATTGCAGTCAGCCTACGGGCTGTGTGCCCGGCTGGGAACGGCCCCCTCGGAAGCTGACCTGGACAGCCTCCGGCAAGAGGTGCTGCAGGGCTTCCCCAGGGGTGACCTGTGACGTTCGCGGCGGTTGCGGCAACCGCTGTCCGCCTCGGTGTGCCGGTGATCACCCGGGACCACCGGATCCAGGTGTCTGGACTGCCGACCATCTGGTAGCGGCCCGTTTGCTACACTCACGGCCGCGGGATCGACTTCCGCTCGCCTTGGGCCAACCACCGCACCGTCCCCTCCTCGCCCGGTTCGGCGATGACCGTCTCGACCTGGCGGTGAATCTCCTCCTCAACGTCTGCCCCCCACCCTCGCCGCAGGCGGATCTTCCCGGACCGGTCGATCAGGATCG
>JBAZUN010000225.1:7832-9130 GCA_041661365.1 Candidatus Latescibacterota bacterium | reverse complement strand
TTCCTGATCGACCTGGCCAGGGGCATCGGTTACGAGCCGCAGCACAATTTTGTGCGGCACTGGAGCCGGTAGCTGCCAAGAAGGTCGATGTACGGAGCGCACCTGGGGCTCAGACCCTTCGTCGCGGATGGTGACCAAGGCGGCCTGGCTGGCGTAGCCGGCGCCGACGCATAGGTGCTGCCGTCGGCGGCCGTTCATCGTGGAGGGCGATAGTGATACTCACGCTGTCTGGCCACTGTGCCCGGGCGTCGGCTGGTCACGCTGGGCAGCGCACGGCAGACGGGTCAGTGGGCGTGCAAGGCCCGACCAACCCATCTGCCGCAGATGCCGCCAGCCCAGCAACCTACCGGGCGATCCCCTGCTTAACCTCACCCCAACTAGCAGCGGCCACGGCGGTGGCTGGCGGTGCGAACCGCAAGGCCGACACGGAAGTCTGATACGAGTGCCGCGCCTGGGCGTTGTCAAACACCGCCACGCCGAAATGGTACGGCTGGGCTAGATCGGTGAACTGGACGTCCTTGTCGCTGCCGGCAGGCTGAGCCCAACCACCGTTGCCAAGGCCACGATGACCGCGGCGCCAGCCAGAACCCGGTTCCGTCGCGTGCTCACTCCTCCAGAGATAATGTCCCTTCCAAGGGGACCAGTGCACTGCTGCGTGTTACATTGGGGCAGCCATCCGGCTAGGCGCCCAATCCCTCGAGCGCCCGGCGATCTCCGGTCGCCTCCAGGCGGAACTCCCCGAGGGCGATCGGCACCGCCACCTTGAGCATCAGCGTGAAGACGAGGAACCCCACCGCGAAGACGCCCGCGGCGACCCGCAACTCGGCCAGCGTCGGGGCGTACTCGTAGATCTCGCCGAGCGCGTCGGGCGTCAAGCCCGGGACGATCAGGCCCATCCCCTTCTCGATGTAGACCCCGGTGTAGGTTGCCAGCGCGCCTACGTTGAGGGTGATCGGGTTGCGGCGCGTCGCCGGGATGACGAACAGCACGAAGGCGAGCAGGTTCAGCGTCACCGCCGTCCAGGCGTATGGAACCAGGGTGCGGTGTTCCCCGACGCCCGAGTACCAGTACCGCGTGTAGACCAGGTGCTCGGTGGCCGAGTAGTATTCCTTGAAAGCCTCGGCGCCGTGGAGGAATAGGTTGAGGAACATGGCATACGACATCAGCTCGGCGATCTTCCAGATCGCCTCCTGCTGGATCTCGAACCGGGTGAAGCGGCGCAGCAACTGGAACACGATGAGCAGCAAGGCCGGCCCGGAGCAGAAGGCCGAGGCGAGGAACTGGGGCGCCAGGATCGA
>JBAZUN010000225.1:0-7822 GCA_041661365.1 Candidatus Latescibacterota bacterium | reverse complement strand
GTTCCAGTACGGTCGCGCGGCCAGCCCGTTGTACAGGAAGGCGGTCACCGTGTGGATCCCGACCGCCATGGGGATGGAGAGCAGGATGAGGGGCCCCACGACCCGCTGGGCGTACGGTCGACCGGTGAAGGCGCGGTACAGAATGTGGGTCACCACGCCCAGGTTGAGCAGCAGGTAGACGTTGAGCACGAGGACGTCCCAGGCCAGCAGCGAGCTCGGGAAGTTGAGCCGCCCCCACGGGGGGATCAGGTGCCAGAAGCGGGCCGGCTGGCCGATGTCGACCGACACGAACAGCAGGCACATGACGATGGCGCTGACCGCCAGCAGCTCACCGTAGACCGCGATCTGCCGGATCGGCCCCCAGTGGTAGACGTAGGCCGGGATGACCAGCACCACGGCGGCGGCCGCCACCCCGACGAGGAAGGTGAAGTTGCCGATGTACAGGCCCCAGCTCACCTGGTCGCGCATGGCGGTCACCACCAGCCCGGTCTCGACCTGGTGGTGGAAGGCCTGCAGCCCCGAGCCGATCAGCACCAGGAGCAGGCCGACCCAGCCCCAATACCCGATGCCCCCGGTCAGCACCAGGCGGATGCTGCCGGTGGTGAAGCGGGAGAACAGCCGCAGGGAGCGCATGTCGGCCTCACGTTCCGTAGAAGTAGAAGAACTTGGGCATGGTGTTGAGCTCGGCCTTGAGGACGAGGACCCGCTTGCGCTCGATGATCTGCCGGATCTCGCTCTCCGGGTCCAGCAGGTTGCCGAACTTGCGGGCCCCCACCGGGCAGACCTCGACGCAGGCCGGGTACCGGCCGGCGCGGGTCCGCTGAATGCAGAAGGTGCACTTCTCGACCACGCCGCCGGGCCGCGGGCGGTTGCCCAGCACGTGCGTCTGGGGGTTGAGCTCGTCGGCCGGGATGCTGGGCTTGGACCAGTTGAAGTGACGCGCCCCGTACGGACAGGCCGCCATGCAGTAGCGGCAGCCGATACACCAGTCGTAGTCGATCACCACGATCCCGTCAGGCTCGGTCCAGGTGGCCCCGGTCGGACAGACCCGGGTGCACGGCGCGTTGCGGCACTGCTGGCAGGCCACCGGCACGTAGAACTTCCCCTCCTCGGGTACCTCTTCGGGGTTGTAGTAGGGATCGGCGTGGGCGAAATCGACTCCTGCTTCCTTGTCCATGGCCAGCACCCGGATCCACTGGACCTGCGGGTCTCGTGACTGGTTGTTCTCCTTGACACAGGCGTGGACGCATCGCCGGCAGCCCACGCAGCGCGAAAGGTCGAGGGCATAGCCGAAGAGCACTCCGGGTTGGGCCGCGGTACCCTCCACCTGCACCGCCGCCCCGTACTTGGCGGCGTACTGCCGCTCCAGCTCCTGCAGGTGCTGCGCCAGCCGGTCCGCGGGGTACTCGTGCAGCCGGCGGGGGCCGCAGGAGGTCAGCACCCACCCGGCGGCGGCCGCGGCGGCGCACCCGAAGAACCTTCGCCTGGTCACGTCGGCTTCGCGCGCGTTCTCGGGCTTCACACAGGTCTCCTATTCGTGCCGTGGACGGAGGGGGGGCACCGGCGGCGGCATGGGCGCCACGGGACGGAAGCGGGGCTGATGCGGGTTATGGCAGTGCGCGCAGAGCAGGTACTGCTTGCGGCCGTTCCACTCGCCGGTGCGTCGGCCGTGAATCCCCACGGCCCAGTCGCGCAGCTTCTCGCCGTGGCACTGCCCGCAGAGACGATAGGACTCGTCGAACGGCACCCTCTCCCCACTGGCCAGGTGCAGCGAGTCGCGTTCGGCGGCATCGTGACAGTCGAGGCACCAGCGGTGCTGCTCGTCGTGTCGGAGCACGATGTCGTCGTGGAACTCGGTCAGCTCACGCCGGGTGCGGACCACCTCCAGCTCGGCGTGACATCCCGTACAGGGGAAGATCCCGTCGCTGAACGGCGGCGGCGGCACCTCGACCTTGGCTCCCGGCGCGGTCACCGGCGCCGCGCCCGGGTCCGCCGTCGCCAACGCCGCGGCTATCACGAACAGGAACAGGAGGCCGGACCAGCATCGTCGCATCGGGCGCCCTGGGCTCAAGCGAAGCGATGCCCGACGAGGCGCTGCACCTCGCGGGCCCACATGGTCTGGAACACCTCCAGGCGATGGCCAGTGACCCCGGCGACGTTGCGCATCACCACCAGCCCGACCTCAGGCTGCCGCGCGAACCAGGCGATCAGCACGGTGCGCGAGAAGCTCACGAGGTCGCTGTCCACCTTCGCGGTTCCCTTGAGCGTGTAGCGGTGGGGCGGGATCAGCGCCGACCAACCGAGCGCCTCCCCGGCCGCGCGCTCCTCGACCAGCACGTCCTCCTCCTCGCCGCCCACGGTCAGCGGCAGGGTCAGGGAGACCTGGCCTCGCTCGATCAGGTAGATGCAGTCGGCCGGGGTGCCGATGCAGAACAACACCTGGCCGGCCGCGGCGCGGATCGTCACCCCAAAGGCCATGGCCTCGGCGGTCTGCGCTGCCGAGAGTCCTCTGAACAGCTCCCACGCGGGTGCGGACATGGCGACCTCCCTCAGTTCAGCAGGGGCGACGCGGTCTGGGCGTGCAGCCCCTCGAGCGTCGGGACGCTGAGGAACTCCTCGGCCGCGGCCTGCTCCAGCCGCACGTGGTGCTCGATCTGAGCCACGGCGAGCGCCCGGGCGCGGCGCCCGGCGGCGATCTGCGCTGCCAGGTCATCGGCGAAGAACCGGGCCGGCGGTAAGTCCAATACCGGCGCGGCCGCGGGCGGTCGCGGCTGCTCGGCGGCCCGGAACAGCAAAGCGGCCAGGAGCAGGACCGGCACGCTCGTCAGCAGGATCGTCAGGAACATGAGCATGGCAACCCCCTTGCTGGATATAGGTGGGGCGTGTATATGATGGGTGACTCGGTTCGCGGCAGGGAGGGTAGCAAGGGGCGGGCCAGGCGTGCCGGAACACTCCGCTCCGGGCGGATCAAGGGGGCGCGAGGGATGGGCCGCGGCGGTCGCCGCCCGGCCGCTGTGGCTGAACCTGACATCATGTCAGGACGGCACCTGACAGCCCGTCAGGAAATCGACACCGCAACCTCGGCGCGCTCGCCGCCCCGGAGCGAGGGGATGCCATGCGCTTCCGCCCAAGCAACATGGCCAGCGGCCTGGCGGTCGGGGTCACCCTGGCCGTGGCCCTGGCCTGCGGCTTGGCGTCCTACCTGTACTCGTGGCACCACTACGCCACCATGCTCGACTCGGCCCGCGTCACCGCCCTGGCCCAGGGGGAGATGATCCAGGCCGCGCTCGAGCATCAGATGATGGAGAACGGTCGGGGGCTGATCGACCTGATGGTCCGCCGCTTCGGCGACGAGCCGAACGTCGAGGCCGTGATGATCCTGGACCGGCACGGCCAGCCGCGCTTCTCCAGCGTCGCCATCACCGACAGCAGCCAGCTAGCGCTTGGCTCGCCCACCTGCCAGGCCTGCCACCGCCTGCCCCCCGAGGCCAGGACCCGGAGCCGCGTCATCGACACCCCGGACGGTGAGCTGCTGCGCACCGTCATTCCGGTCCGCAACCGGCCGCCCTGCCATCGGTGCCACGACGCCGGCCACCAGATCAACGGCATCCTCATCGTCGACGTCAGCGTGGGCGAGATGCGCGCCGCCATGGACCGCGACATCGTCTGGCTGTCCGCGGGCACCGGCCTGCTGGTGCTCGTCCTGATCGCCGCCATCGGGGTGGTCTTCCGCGTGGTGGTGATGCGACGGCTGCAGCACTTCGAGACCGCCGCCCGCCAGATCGCCTCCGGCGACCTGAGCCATCGCATCCCCGAGGTCGGTTCAGACACCATCTCCTGGCTGGCCCGCGAGTTCAACCTCATGGCGGCGTCGACCACCGGCCTGCTCGGCAAGGTGCGCGACCAGCGCGAGCAGCTCGAGAAGGTCATCAACAGCATCGATGACGCCATCGTCGTCCTGGACACCGGCCGCACGGTCATCGCCGCCAACGAGGCCTTCCTGCGTCGCAGCGGGCGGACCCGCGACGAGCTCCTGGGCCATCCCTGCGGCCACGCCGCGCCGGGATCCTGCGGCGCCACGGACTGCCCCACCCTCTCCTGCCTGGGCACCGGCACGCCCCAGGCCCGCATCTGCGAGCGGCAGCTCGGGGCCGGCGCCGTCGTCGTCGAGGAGGTTCACTCCTCGCCGATCCGCGACCCCCAGGGCCAGATCACCCATGTGGTGGAGGTCTGGCGCGACATCTCCCAGCGGCGCGCCGCTGAGGCCCGGCTGGCCGAGGCCCACCGGCTGGCCTCGCTGGGCATGCTGGCCTCGGGTTTTTCGCACCAGCTCAACACCCCGCTGGCCACGGTGCTGACCAGTGTCGAGGGGATCCTGCGCTCGACTCAGGCGGCCCCGGCGGACCGCGCCGACGAGTGGCCGCGCGTGGCCGCCAGTGCGCGCATCGCGCGCGAGCAGCTCATCCGCTGCCGCGGCATCACCCAGCACTTCCTTCACCTCTCCAGCGGTCGCAGCTCCCCGGTGGAGCTGGTCGATGCCGCGGCCGCCCTCCACTCCGTGCTGCAGTTGGTGGCCCCCACCGCTCAGGCCCACAACGTCGAAGTCGCGGTCGAAGCCGCCCCGGAGGGCGTCCGCCTGCGCCTCAACGACGCCGACCTGCAGCACGCCCTGCTGAACCTCGCCCTTAACGCGGTCCAGGCCTGCGGAGCCGGCGGTCACGTGCGGCTGGGGTTGGACCAGGGCGATCCGGTGCGCCTCTGGGTTAGCGACGACGGATGCGGCGTCGCCCCCGAGGACCAGAAGCGGATCTTCGAGCCGTTCTGCACCCTCCGCCCGGACGGCACCGGCCTGGGCCTGTTCCTCACCCAGGACCTGGTTCGCCGATGGGGCGGCACCATCACCCTGCAGTCCGTACCGGGGTCCGGCACGACCTTCACCATCTCCTTGCCCGCCGCCAGCGCCGGCCCGGTCAGCACCGAGCCACGCCCATGAAGCCTTCGCTGCCACTGCTGCTGCTGGTCGACGACGACGCGACCTTCGCCCAGGTCCTCGCGGCCGAGCTCGAGCGGCTAGGGTACCTGGTGACCCGAGCCGCCACCGGGGCCGACGCCGCGGCCCAGGCGCTGTCGCTGGATCCCGCCGTGGTCCTGCTCGATCTCCGGCTCCCCGACATGAGCGGCCTCGAGGTTCTGCAACAGCTCCGGCTCCAGGCCCCGGCGTCAGAGGTGATCATGCTGACCGGCCACGGCACGATCGATACCGCCATCGAGGCCATTCGTCTGGGGGCCTTCGACTACGTGGCCAAGCCCTGCCCCCTGGACGAGATCGAGATCCGCATCCAGCGGGCCCTGGAGCGGCAGGCGCTCCGGGCCCGGACCACCATCCTGGAGCGCGGACTGATGCTGCCCGACCAGGGATCCTCCCTGGTCGGGCAGAGCCCCTGCTTCCTCGAGCTGATGCATCTGATCGATCGGGTCGCGCCGACCGCCTCCACGGTGCTGGTCACCGGCGAAACCGGATCGGGGAAGGAGGTAGTCGCCAAGCTGCTGCACACCCGCAGTCCGCGGGCGCGAAGGCCGTTCGTCGTGGTCGAGTGCGCCGCGCTTCAGGAAGACCTGCTGCAGAGCGAGCTCTTCGGCCATGAGCGGGGCGCCTTCACCGGTGCCGATCGGGCGAAGCCCGGCCTCTTCGAGGTGGCCCATGGCGGGACCATCTTCCTGGACGAGATCGGGGAAGTGAGTCAGGCCACCCAGGTGAAGCTCCTGCGCGTCCTGGACACCGCCACCTTCCGTCACGTCGGCGGCACCAGGGAGATCCGGGTCGACGTCAGGGTCGTGGCCGCGACCAACCGCGACCTGGCGGCCATGGTGCGGCAGCACCTGTTCCGCGAGGACCTGTTCTACCGGCTGAGCACCATCGCCCTCGAGGTGCCCCCTCTGCGTCACCGGCGGGCCGACGTCGGCCTGCTGGCCCAGCACTTCGTCGCGCTGATGAATGCCCGTTTCGGGTCGGAGCGCCACCTGGGTGACCAGGCCATGGAGCTCCTGGTGCGGCACGACTGGCCCGGCAACGTCCGCGAGCTCCTGCACACGGTCGAGTCGGCGATGGTCGTCTGCGAGGGCCTGGAGATCCTGCCGGCGCACCTGCCAACGGCGCTCCGCGGGGGCATGGTAGAGGCCGTCGCGTCCGACCTGCCCGAGCCGCTGCCCACCCTGGCGGAGCTGGAGCGCGCGCACGTCGAGCGGGTGGTTCAGCAGACCTCGGGGCATCGGGGCAAGGCGGCCCGGATCCTCGGCATCAGCGAGCGCAACCTCTATCGCAAGCTGCGCGAGTACGGCCTCCTCGACTGACCGCGGCGCAGGACGCTGGGCCGCTGCGGGCAACCCAGGGCCCTGCGACGAGGAGGCGGGGAACGCTCCGGATCAGCAGGGCTGAACCCGGTACTGGGCCAGCACCCGCGGGTTCAGCTCGAACCCGAGTCCGGGTCGCTCAGGGACCGCTATGCGGCCGTCCGGGCCGACCTCCAGCCGCGGCTCCAGCAGCTCGGAGATCACCGGTGAGTCGGGGAAGGCCAGCGGGGTCTCGAAGAAGGGCATGTTGGGCAGGACCGCGGCCAGGTGGATCTCGGCCGCCACTCCGACCAGGTGGCACCAGGCGTGGGGGATGCACAGCAGGCCCCGCCGGTAGGCCGCCTCGGCGATGCGGGTGATCTCGCGCATCCCGCCGGACCGGACCGAGCTGGGCTGCACCACGTCGACCCTTCCCCGCACCATCAGGTCCTCGAACTCGTACCGGGTAGCGAACCCCCAGTCGCCCGCCGCGATGCGGGTGTCCACCGCGTCTGCCAGCCGGGCGTACCCCTCCAGGTTGTCCGCCGGCAGCGGCGCCTCGATGAAGTAAGGCCGGTACTCGGCGATGGCGCGGATGGTCTCGATCGCCTGGCCCACCTCGCGCCACTGGTTCTGGACGTCGATCATCAGCTCGATCTCGTCGCCGATGGCTGCTCGTGCCGTCCGGATCACCTCCACGTCCCGCTGCCGGCTGACCCGGGCAAACCCTCCCGGCCACTCCTCGAGCTTGACGGCCCGGAATCCCCGCGAGGCGGCCAAGGTCAGCCGCCGGTCGATCTCGTCGAGGTCGTCTCCCGGCGGGTAGACCGTGGCGTACGGGGTCACCCACTCGGCGGTGCAGACAGGCTCGCGCACGGTGCCGCACGCCTGCCAGATCAAGGTCGCCACCGGGCGACCCGCCGCCTTGCCGGCGATGTCCCACAGGGCCGTCTCCACCGCGCCGATGGCGGCCAGGGTCACCCCCCGTCGGCCGAAGAGCCCGGTCCCCGCGTACATGGCCTGCCACAGCCGGTCAACCTCCACCGGATCCTGGCCCCGCAGGAGCTGCTCCAGCCCGCCTTCGCAGTGCAGCAGGGCGTCGATGACCAGGGACGGTGACTCGGCCTGGCCCAGGCCGGTGATCCCCTCGTCGGTGTGCACGCGGACCACGGTGGCGCTGGCCTTGCCCGGATCCTTGAGGGCGATCGTCTCTATCTGGGTGATCTTCACGGCAAGCTTCCGGGGAAGTACAGAGGCCCTTCTTGCTTATCCTCGCCAAAGCAGGCTCAGGGTGCGTCTCTGTCCGCCTTGATGCGGCCCCAGGACTGCGCCTCGATCGCCGTCGACGCCCCCAGGCCGAACTCGCGCACCGTGGCGGCGTCGAGCTGGCCGGCCTGGTACGCCCGTACCCGCTGCGCCAGTTGGCGCAGGTCGCAGCCGGCCTGCGTCAACAGGTTCTTCAGCTCGGTCGACCACGCCTCTGGGGCCGTGG
>JBAZUN010000224.1:1170-9152 GCA_041661365.1 Candidatus Latescibacterota bacterium | reverse complement strand
CCTCGGCCGGTTTGTACCCGGGCGCGAAGCGGCGGATCTTCTCCTCGGCGAGGTTGTCGGGAAACGGGTCGCACAGGGCGACCACCTGGGCGTCGGCGATGCGGCAGAGGGCGTCGAGGTGCTGCAGGCCGCGCTGGCCTACCCCCACCATGGCTACCTTGACCGGTTTCATCGGATCCTCCTCGGGGTTGCGGCCCCGGGGGAACACGCCCGGGACCGGAGTATACTTCGGCATGCGTCGGCTCCTGTCAAGCCGCCGCTCTTTCCGCCGCGGACCGAGCCGATCGGTTGCCGATTCCCGATCCCGTGAGTAGACTTGTCGCAGCGCTGGGCGTTTACCCGCGTCCCGACTTCGGGTGAGCCATGGACGACGACCAACCTCAACCTCCGGTCGACCCCGAGTGGGCCAACTTCTACCGTCCGACCGAGCCGCGGGTCAGACCGCTCGCCGAGGACCTGAGCCGCGTCCCGATCTTCTCGCGCCTCTCCGCCGGCGAGCTGGAGCAGGTGGCCGGGCTGGTACATCTCCGGCGGTACGCGACCGGTGAGACCGTGATCCGGCGGGGCGCCCTGCAGTCGGGGTTCTACCTGGTGCGCTCCGGCGCGGTCTGCATCCTGCGACCGGCCGCCGACGGGCAACCGGTGGAGATCGACCGCCTCGGGCCTGGGGAACTGGTCGGCGAATTCGGCCTGCTCGACAGCGCGCCTCGCACCTCTTCCATCGTCGCCGCCGAGCCGACCGAGCTGGTCGGCTTCTTCCGACCTGATCTGATGTCGCTGATGGAGACGAGACCGGAGACCGGGTGCCGCATCCTGCTCCGCCTGGGCGAGGTGATGGCGGCCCGGTTGGGCCAGGACTACGCCGAGCTGCAGCAGCGGGGGTTGCCGTTCGAGGGGAAGGCGGTCCCGACGGCGGCGGAGGTGGCCTCGTCGTGAAGGAGCGCGGCAAGCGGCCTGCCAGCAGGTTCTGGACGCGGCTGTTCAAGCGGGAGCAGGAGAAGCCCCGGAAATCGGCGGCCAAGACCCGCCGGCCAACCACTTCTCCGGACCGGGCGTCTGCTTCGGCTGCAGCGACCACCACACCCGAGGCCGGAGCGCCGGCGCAGGCCCGGCCGACCCCCTTGGAGCGGTCGCTCAGCGAGGCCAAGCAGATGGCGGCCATCGGCCGCAAGGACCCCGAGCGCCTCGCCAACATGCTCTCCGGGATCCTGACCAAGGAACGAGAAAAGGCCCGACAGGAGAAGGAGCGGTTCGAGGAACAGGTCTGGGCGATCCTGCGGCGGGACGAGGAGCAGGAGGCGGCCGACGGTTCCTCGGAGGAGCCGGCCGGACCGCCTCGCGCCTAACCGCTCAATCGCCCAACCCCGCCTCGATCCCTCGCAGGTACCCCAGGCTGGCCGCGGCAATGGTCCGCGGATCCGGCTTGAAGTCGAAGACCTCCACGGACAGGTACCGCCGGTAGTCCAGCTCCCTGAGCGTGGCTATGATGCTGCGGAAGTCGGTCCGGCCGAAGCCGGGGCCGCGCTTGTTCGCGTCGTTGACGTGGACGTGGTACAGGTGCGGGCCGGAGTCTCGCAGGAGGTCGGCCACCGGCCTGGATTCGCTCGAGCCGCTGCAGACGTCGACCATGGTCTGGAGGTGCGGGTGGCCGATCTCGCGGACCAACCGGCGGGCCTCCTCGGCCGTGGTCAGCAGGTTGGTCTGCTCCGGACTCAGCGGCTCGATGCACAGGTACACCCCGCACGACTCGGCCAGGGGGAGGCAGGCCTCGAAGGTCTCCCGCGTCCGCTTCCAGGTCTCGTCCCGGTCCCAACCCTCCTGCACGTTCCGCTGCTTGGGCGAGCCGATGATCATCACCCGCCCGCCGAGGTCGCTGCAGAACCGGATCAGGGCCTGGAAGTAGTCCCGGGTGCGGCCGCGGATCGCCTCGTCCGGATGGTTGACGTACAGCCCCTGCGGGCTGACCAGCAGCCAGTGCAGGCCGATGATCTCCACGCCGGCCTCGGCCGCGGCCGCGCGAATCTGGCGGCGCCGCTCCGGGCCGATCTCCTCGACCGACGGGGCCAGGGTGAACGGCGCGATCTCAACCCCGTCGTACCCGATCTCCGCGGCGTAGCGGAACACCTCCTCGATCCCCCAGCCCTCGAAGTACTCGTTGCAGGTGCCCAGCTTCAGGGTTCCCATCTTCACGGACTCCTCTCTCGGTGTCGAAGCCATCAAGTGTCGCGTCCGAGAAATAGGTTGTGTCACCGAGCGGGCCGAGGCGCCCGGCCAGCTAGGCGCGCGAACGCCCTGTATCGACAGCAAGATACAGGAAGGGAGCGGAACGACGCTGGCCGGGATGGATCGGCCCGTGAATGCCAAGTTATTTCTCGGACGCGACACTATCTCGAACCGGGAATATCGGCATCAGGAGGCCGTGGGCTCAAGGGCTCCCGGCCGTTGTTGCTGTCACCCTGGCTACCCATCGCGGCGCACCTTCGCCACGGTATCCCCCCTCGACCGAGGCGCCGTCCCCTCTGCCGGCCGGAGCCGGCGCCCGGGGCACGGAACTTGCACCCGGGGCCCGGGAGAGCGCGAGGAGGAGGTGTCGATGCGAATCACCGGTCTGCTGGCCAGCCTCCTGGTGCTGGCCTCGATGGTCTCGGCCCAGGAGGGAGACGGCCTGACCGAGGAAGCCGAGGAGGCTGCCCTCGAGAACGAGCTGGCCGACCGGGACCTGCCCCAGGTGGCGTCGGCCCGGTGGCGCCTCAAGGGCCGCGGCCCGACCGCGGATCGGCTCAGCCTGTACCAGCGGCTGACCTGGCGGCGCGCGGACGGGCTCGAGGTCTGCCTCTTCACCGAGCGCGATCCCGGCGAACCCCGATGGGCCGACTTCGCCGCCGGGTACGCGACCCTCACCCCCGTGAAGCGTCCCTTGTCGGTCACCCTGGGCGACCTGCGGCCGGGGTGGGCCAGCGGCCTGGTCTTCGGTCGAGCCGCCGGGCCGGGCGGCGCGTTCCTGGCGCACCCCTCCCGCGACAGCGAGGTTGTCGGGTGCCGCTCGACCGGGGAGAACCAGGCCCTGCGCGGGATGGCGCTGCGGTGGCGGCTGCGTCGGCTCAGTGCAGCCCTGGTCGCCGGACAGGCCCGACGCGACGCGCGGCTGGACGAGGCCGGTCAAGCCACCTCCCTCCCCGAGAGCGGGTACCACGTCACCGAGACCGAACGAGACGGCGAGGATAAACTCGCCGTGAAGGTGGCCGGCGGCCGGATCGCGGTCGACCTGGGCAGTTGGCGCGCGGGGATGAGTCTCCAGAGCCTGCGCTTCGACCACCAGGTGGACTTGAGGCGGCCGGGTCGGGTCCCGTGGGCCTTTCACGGCTCGGCAATCTCCCTGGTGGCGGTCGACCTCGACGGTCGCGCCGGTCCGCTCGAGCTCCGCGGCGAGACCGCGCTGAGCGGTCGTGGTTGGGCCGGGGTCGCGGGCGCGCGGCTGCGCCTGGGGTCGGTTCGCGGCCGGGTCCTGACCCGGCGGTACACCCCGGAGTATTACAGTCCCTTTGGTGGGGCGGTCAGCCGCGGCGGGATGGCCAACGAGGAGGGGATCCTGCTGGCGCTGGAGGGGCGCGGCTGGACCCTGTTCGCCGACCGGTACCATCGACCGCGGCGGACCTACTACTATCCGGAGCCGGCCACCATCGAGGCCCGCGGTGCCAGCGTCGAGCGCCGTCTCCCCCGGGGGGTGCGGTTCCAGGTGCGGTATCAGGAGGAGCACCAGCCGCGCTGGCAGTCCGGCCAGGCCGTGGAGGAGCACGGCCGGCGTCTGGTGCTCGATCTCGAGCGCGGCCGGGGAAGAGGCCCGTTCGCCCGGGTGCGCCTGCGGGTCGCCGGTCGTCGCGTCGGCCAGGAAGAAGCCCCGGCAAGGAACGGTGCTCTTGCCGCGCTGCTCTGGCAGGGGGCCTGGCCCGGGATTACGGTGGCGCTGCACGGCACCCGGTACCGCACCGACGGGTACGCGGCGCGGCTCTACGAGGCCGAGTACGACCTGCCCGGCGCGGTGAGCATCCGACCGCTGTACGATAACGGCTGGCGGGTCTACGGCCTGGTCACCACCATCCGGGGACCGGTCTCCCTGAGCCTGCGGTACCGCCTGCAGGTCGACCGGGAACACCAGCAGTACCTCGGTCTGCAGCTCGAGCTGCGGACCGGTAGACCGGCAAGGTCGCGCGGCCGCGGGGCGAGTTGACACTGCCTGGGGGCGTGGGTACCTTCGGCAACGAGGAGCGCACCGACACCCCATCCGGACCAGGCGTCGATGTCCGCAGGAGCGAACCCCGAGCGGGAGCTGCAAGACCGGCTCCGACGCCTGAACGAGATCGGGGTGGCCCTCTCGGTCGAGCGCGATCTGAACGTTCTGCTCGAGCGGATCCTCCACGAGGTCCGTAGTTTCACCGGGGCCGACGCCGGGACCCTCTACCTGGTCAAGGACGACCACCTCACCTTCGCCATCGCCCAGAACGACACCCTGCAGAGCTTCGTCGGCGGCCGCCACGGGGCCACCGACATCCCACCGGTGCCGATGAACCGGGAGAGCGTCTCGGGATACGTCGCCGTCACCGGCGAGACCCTGAACATCGCCGACGTGTACGCCGAGGAACGGCACCGGTTCGAGGGACCCAAGAACTACGATCGCATGACCGGGTACCGCACCACCTCGATGCTGGTGGTGCCGATGCAGGACCACGAGGACCAGGTCATCGGGGTGCTTCAGCTCCTCAACGCGATCGATCCGGTCGGGGGGAAGGTCACGGCCTTTTCCGCCGACCACGAGGCCCTGATCGAGTCGCTGGCCTCCCAGGCCGCCGTGGCCATCAACAACGTGCGGCTGATCCAGGAGACCGAGGCCCTCTTCGAGTCGTTCGTGCGGGTGATGGCGACCGCCATCGACGAGCGCTCTCCCTACACCGGCGGCCACATCCGCCGCGTCGCCGAGATGGCCATGGTGGTGGCCGAGGCGATCAACGACTGCGCCGAGGGGAACCTGGCCGAGGTCAGCCTCGGACCCGACGAGCTGAACGAGCTGCGGGTGGCGAGCTGGATGCACGACATCGGCAAGATCACCACCCCGGAGTGGATCGTCGACAAGCCGACCAAGCTGACCACCATCCACGACCGGATCGAGCTGCTGCGGACCCGCTTCGCCTGTTTCCGCCAGGCGATCCGTGCCCAGTCCCTCGAGCGCCGGCTGGCCGGCGAGGAATCGGCGGAGGTGAACCGCGAAGAGGCGGCCGCTCTCGCCGCCCTGGCCGACGACCTGGCCTTCCTCGAACGGGCCAACTCCCCCGGCGAATCGATGGCCGACGCCGACCTCGAGCGGCTGGGCACCATCGCCGCGCGCCGGTATCGGGTCGACGGTGAGGAGGTGCCCTGCCTTACCGCGGACGAGGCGGCCAACCTGGCGATTCGCCGCGGCAGCCTGACCGACGCCGAGCGCCGCAAGATCAACGACCACGCGGCCATGACCATCCGCATGCTCGAGCAGATCCCTTTCACCCGCAAGCTGCAGCGGGTGCCCGAGATCGCCGGCGCGCACCACGAGAAGCTGGACGGGAGTGGGTACCCCCGGCACCTGGGGGCCGAGCAGATCAGCCTGCAGGCCCGCATCCTGGCCCTGGTCGACATCTTCGAGTCGCTCAGCGCCGACGACCGGCCGTACCGGACCCGACCGATGCCCCGGGAGACGGTGCTCAAGATCCTCCGACAGGAGGTGGAGGCCCGGCACCTCGATCCGGATCTCTTCGCCCTGTTCGTGGCTCGCGAGCTCTATCTCGAGCTGGACCGGATCAAGGCCCAGATGGCCGACGAGCGGGTCCGGGAGCCTTCTTGACCGCATCCTGGACCGCGGCCGGATCGCTGGCGAGGATCACCCGGGCCGGGCTCTGGGCCCTCGCCCTCGTTCCGCTCGCCGCGGGTTCGGTCCTGCCCGCGACGGGGACCGGACATCTCCACGCCCTGACCGTCTTCGCCCGTTTCCAGGGCGAGGGCGGTGGCCTTGCCGTCCCCGAGTTCGCCTCCCGCCTCTTCGCCGCTGACCAGCCCGGCAGCCTCACGCACTACTTCAACGAGATGTCGCGGGGCCAGTACCGCCTGACCGGCGAGTCGCTGCCCGGCTGGGTCACCAGCGATTCCCCGGCCGAGGGGTACCTGCCGCCGGCCGGCACCTTCGGCAGGTTCTCCCGCGAGATCCTGGTCCAGACCGATGCCCAGGTCGACCTCGCGCGGTTCGACAACGACGGGCCGGACGGACTCCCCGCCTCGGGGGACGACGACGGGTACGTCGACTTCCTCTTCGTGGTCACGCGGTCGTCTCCCCGCGACTTCATCGTCGACGCGGCCACCGGGATCGCCGCCCTGGGGCTGGGCGAGGAGTACGTCAGCGACGACCGCGATCCGGCGCGGCCCGGCGGCCGGATCCGGGTGCGCGCCGACCAGGACCCGCACGGGGTCGGGGGCGTGCTGCAGCAGGGCTCCACCTTCGAGGTCGCGGTGGGGAACATGGCCCACGAGTTCGGTCACCATCTGGGCCTCGTCGATCTATACGATCTGGAGTACGGAGCCGGGCCGGAAGACGACTCGGCCGGGGTCGGGTACTGGGACCTGATGGCCCACGGCGCCCGGGGATGGAACGAACAGGGAGGCCCGAATCCCCTTTCGGCCTGGAGCCTGATGCAGCTCGGCTGGCTGGGGGTGGCCAACGCCCAGCTCGTGGAGGTGGAGCACGACCTGCCCGACGCGGCGCTGACCGACGTCAACGCCGGGGGCAAGGTCTACCGGCTCAAGACGCGCACGGCCGGGCTCTACTACCTGGTCGAGCACCGGCGCCGGGGGGCCAGCTTCTACGAGCGGAACCTGCCGGCCGAGGGGGTGTTGATCTGGCGGGTCGACGAATCGCGGGGAACCAACAACGACGAGGAGTACAAGCGGGTCGACCTGGTCTGCGCCGACGGGGCCTTCGCCGATGTCGGTGCCCCTCTGGGTCTGGTTCCCGACCCGATCGGCGGTCAGGACAACCTCGACTACTGGGCCCACGACGAAGGGTACCGGCAGAGCCACGCCGGGAACCTCGGCGATGCCGGCGATCCGTTCGACGGCGACCGATACACCGAGCTCTCGGTGGTCACCAACCCGGCCGCGACCGCCGGGACCGCGGTGAGCCGGATCTGCCGGCAGGGGCAGGGGATGGTGGCCGACCTGCGGGTGGCCGATCGGCGGCGGGCCGGTCCGCTCAGCGACGACGAGGTCTGGTCCGACACCGTCGAGGTCGTGGGCGACGTGATCGTGCCCCAGGGCCGGACCCTGACCATCTCGCCCGAGACCGTCGTCCGCGTCGGCGTCGATGCCCTGCGTACCGGCCGGAACCCCGAGCGGGTCGAGGTGGAGGTTCTCGGCGACCTGGTCACGGTAGGGGGGGGCCGAGGCCAGGTGGTCATCACCTCGTCCGCGGTCCGGCCCGCTCCCGGGGACTGGTACGGGCTGGTGGTGCACCCCCTGGGCCGGATCTCTCTCTGGCAGGTCCGGCTCGAATACCCGGTATACGGCATAGTGACGGCGGGGAGCGGCCTTCGCCGTCCGCTGGAGCTGAACGCGGTGGTGGTGCGCGACGCCCTGCAGGATGGGCTGGCGCTCGAAGGGGTCGAGCAGACGGTCGAGCTGGCCAGCGTGCAGGTGCACGATTCGGGCGGGATCGGGATCCGCGTCGAGGGGAGCGGGTACACCCGGATCTCCCTCCCCCACCTGACCGGCAATCGCGCCGGTGGGCTGGAGCTTCGCGGCGGGTACCTCGAGTGCCGGGACGGGCGGTTTGCCGACAACGGGCTGGCCACGGCCGACGGTGCCAATCTCGTCCTCGGTGAGGAGGTGTTCGGCGAGATCAGTGGGAACTACCTGTCCGGGGGGATCGGGATCTACTGCCTGGGGACGCAGGAGGTGGTGGTCACCGG
>JBAZUN010000224.1:0-1160 GCA_041661365.1 Candidatus Latescibacterota bacterium | reverse complement strand
TTCGACCGTTGCCGGATCGGGCTGGTCAGCCTCTCGGCCGTGCCCAGGGTCACCGGCAACTCCTTTTCCGGGACCGAGCTGGTGGCCCGGGTCGAGGGGTTCGCGGTGCCGACCCGCTTCGACCTGAACGTCGTGCAGGAGGCGGTGCGGTTGGTCGACAACCAGACCGACCGCGCGATGACGGCCACCAACAACTGGTGGGGCCGCGTCGATGAGACCTGGATCGCCGCCCGCATGAGCGGTCCGGTCGTCTGGAAGCCGTATCTGAACTTCGACCCGCGACGCGCGATCGGGTTCAGCCTGGCGCCGAACTACCCGAATCCGTTCAACGGGAGCACGGTGATCGGGTATACCGTGGGGATCAACGCGGCCATCGTCTCGGGCCGGGCCCGCACCGTGCTGGAGGTTCGGACCATCGCCGGCGGACTGGTGCGGCGGCTGGTCGACGAGGCCGCGGCTCCCGGGATCTTCACCGCCACCTGGGACGGCCGCGACGAGTCCGGGGCCAGGTCGGCCAGCGGGGTCTATTACCTCCAACTGCAGGTCGGTCCGCTCCGGGAGCTCCGCCCCCTGCTGCTCCTCAAATAGGGTAGAGGAACGGCCGGAACCGGCCGCGGCGCCAAGCCGAACCCGGGTGGGAGCCCGGGGAACCTTTTGCCAGGCCGGACCCGGTTCCGGAAGAGCCCGCCGACTCCAGACCCCCAGCGGCAGGTTCGGACGCTGTTCAAGGGGCCATATCTGGCGTACCTTGGCAAGGCCCTCCCCTCCCCGAGGCCTGGCCATGCAATCCATAACTCCACGGATTACCTAAAGATATGCGAGTCGACGCCGATTATCTTATCGTGGGTACCGGCCTTACTGGTCTTTTTTTTGCTACCAAGGCCGCGGCCTGCGGCTCGGTGATCCTCATCACCAAGGAGGAGCCACGCGAGTCGAATACCAGCTATGCCCAGGGCGGCATCGCCAGCGTGGTGACGCCCGGGGACACCTTCGACCAGCACGTGCAGGACACCTTGACCGCCGGCGACGGGCTGTGTGACCGGGAGGTGGTCGAGGCCGTGGTGCGCGAAGGTCCGGCAGTGGTCGAGGAGCTGGTCCAGTTCGGGGCCCGCTTCACCCGCACCGAGGCCGGGGCCCTGGCGGTCGGGCGCGAGGGGGGG
>JBAZUN010000223.1:0-9200 GCA_041661365.1 Candidatus Latescibacterota bacterium | reverse complement strand
CGACCCATACCCCCAGGTTAGCCGGTCGGTCGGGTCACGCTGCCGGATGCCGAGACCTTGACCGGCCGTGGGCTCTGCTTCGTTATTGACGGTCAACCTCATCCGGCTCGCTCCTCCAAGGGCCGAACGATCCGCACCATTACCATCTTGCGGAGACTCATCATGCCCCAGCCGATCCGCATCCACCCCGAGAATCCCCGGCTCTTCGAGTTCCGCGGCCGGCCGCGGGTGCTGCTCACCGCCACCGAGCACTACGGCGCGGTGATGAACCGGCCGTTTAATTTCGCGCGATACCTGGCCGACGCCGCGGCCAAGGGGATGACCCTGACCCGCCTGTTCATGCTCTTCCGCGAGCTGCAGAACCACTGCAACCCGTACTCGACCTGCAAGGTGGAGTCACCGGACTACGTCGCCCCCTTCCTGCGGACCGGGCCGGGGCGGGCCCTGGACGGCGAGCCTAAGTTCGACCTCGACCGGCCGAACCCCGAGTTCTTCGCCCGGCTGCACCGATTCCTCTCCCTGGCCTCGGAGTACGGCATCGTCGTCGAGGTCGTCCTCCTCAGCAACACCTACGAGGAGCGGATCTGGGCCCTCAACCCGCTGAACAGCGCCAACAACGTCAACGGCCTGCGCCCGATCTCCTGGCCGACCTGCATGACCCTCAGACACCCGGACCTGGTGGCCAGACAGCTCGCCCACGTCCGCCGGATCGTCGAGGAGGTCAACCCCTACGACAACCTCTTCTTCGAGCCGTGCAACGAGCCGGGCGGCGGCCTCTCGGGCGAGAACAACCCCTCGGTCGAGGAGGTCAACGACTGGCAGCGGGCCATCGCAGCGACGATCCGACAGACCGAGGCCGGCCTGCCCCATCGCCATCTGATCGCCGGCCAGGAGGCCTTCCAGTGGTCTCCCTTCGTGCAGTTGTCGACCCGGTCGTTCCGCGACTTCCCCATCGACGTCGTCAACGTCCATCCGCTGCCGGACACCACCTTCGACGGCGCGACCTACGACATGGGGCGGTTCATGTCCAAGGAGCTCAAGCTGCGGCCCCTGCGCGACTACTGCCTGGCGACCCGGTTCGAGGCCAAGCCGCTTAACCTGGACGAGGACAACGTGGCCAGCCAGTACAAGGATCCGGACGGCTGGACCATCCACCGCAAGCGGGCCTGGACGACCCTGATGTGCGGCGCCCACTACGACGTCATCGACTTCTCGATCATCAACTACTGCGAGACCGGCACCGAAGCCTCGCAACGGCAGTTCCGGACCTGGTTCAAGCATCTGTCGGGATTCATCCACGGCCTCGACCTGGTCCGTTCGCGCCCCCTCCCCGGGCTGGTGACCCAGCTTCCCGACCACGTCCTGGACGCGGCCTTCGGGGTCCCCGGTGAGGAGGTGGCGATCTACCTGGCCGACGAGCGCGAGCTGGACGAGCCCGGTGCCGGGACCCCGATACACGGCAAGCTCACCCTCGACCTGGCGCCCGGTCTGTACCTCGTCTCCTGTTTCTCGCCCGAGACCGGGCTCTGGTCTCCCGGACTCTCGGTCCCCGGCGGTCCGGCCACGACCATAGATCTGCCGGCCTTCACCCATGACCTGGTGGTGCGGGCAACCAGGGTCCACCCCGCGTCCGCTCCCTGACCGGAGGCGACCTTTACCACGAGCAGAGCGCCCAAGCGTCCAGCGAGTCTCCTGCTGTCCCGTGCTCCCATCCTTGGAGGAACCCATGCGCGTCTACATCCTGACCGATCTCGAAGGCGTCACCGGGGTGACCATGTGGAAGCAGACCGGCCCGGCGAATCCCGAGGCGTACAACGAGGCGCGCCGACTGCTGATGGGCGACGTCAACGCTGCGGTCGAGGGGTGCCTGGAGGGCGGCGCCACCCGGATCACGGTGCTGGACGGCCACGGCTGTCCGTACAACATGGTACCGGAGCTGATGCACCCGCGCGCCGAGTATATCTGCGGCCGCGGCTTCCCCAAGGGCTGGGGCATGGACGGCGGATACGACCTGGGGATGCAGGTCGGCGCCCACGCCATGAACCGTACCCCCGACGGGGTTCTCTATCACGCCCAGAACCACACGACCGATGCCCGGTACTGGTACAACGGCCGGGAGACGGGAGAGCTGGGACAGGGCGCGCTGGTCATGGGGCACTACGGCTTCCCCTGCGTCTTCGTCACCGGCGACGAGGCGGCCTGCCGCGAGGCGGTCCAGTTCTTCGGCGAGGACTGCGTCACGGTCGCGGTCAAAAAGGGGTACGGCCGTCAGTGCGCCAGCCTGCTGGCGCCGGAGCAGACCCGTCAGTTGATCCGGGCCGGCGCCCGTCAGGCCATGCAGCGGGGACACCTGCTCAAGCCGTTCACCTTGGAGCTGCCGATCGCGGCCCGGGTGGAGACCCTCGAACAGCCGGTGGCCGACGACGTCCCCCTGGCCGAGGTCGTCAACCTGCCGCACCGCGTCCACGAGGGAACCTGCCCGAGCGCGCTCGAGATCTACAGTTTCTGAGGTACAGGGGGGAACTCGCGGCGGCAGGCAGGAGGTTGCGCTCTGGCGCCAGCGTAGCTCAAGGAGGCATTCATGGTGCACGCGCGCAGTCTCTGGGCCGGGACCGCGATCCTGGCCTTCGTCCTGCCGGCAGGGCTGCTTCTGGCCGAGACCCCGGCCACCGCGCCGGCCAAGGTCAGCGCCCAGCTCTTCGGCGACTACTACTGGGTGGCTGCCGCGGATCCGGCCGCGGTGCAGATGCGCGAGCGGCAGAACGCCCTTCAGTTCCGCCGCGTGTACCTGACCGCCGACCGGGAGATGTCCGCGGGGATATCGGCGCGCCTGCGGCTGGAGGCCAACGACCCGGGGTTCGGCAAGAACGACCGGCTCAACGTGTACGTGAAGAACGCCTACGCGAGGTGGCGTAACGCCCCAGGAGGAGCCGAGCTGTATGCCGGCCTCACCGCGACCCCTACCTGGGCGGTCAGCGAGGAATACTGGGGGTACCGCTGGGTGGAGAAGACGGTCATGGACCTCGAGGGGGTGGGAAGCTCGGCCGATATGGGGGTAGCCCTCAAGGGGAGGCGGGGCTCGACGGGGTATTTCCTGATGGCCAGTCACGGTGCCGGCGTCAAGAGCGAGGGCGACCACGGCAAGAAGTTGGCCGCATCCCTGAGCCGGCCGGTGTCCCCCGGGCTCATCGTCGAGGGGTACGCCGACCTGAACCAGCGACCCGCCGGCCAGGACGAGATCACGGCCAAGGGATTCGTCGGCGTGAAAAAGGACGCGGCCCAGGGCGGCCTGGAAGCCTTCGTGCGCTGGAACCGGAAGGCCGCGGCTGGCAGCGGGGACGACGTCAGAATCGTCGGTGCGTCCGCCTTCGGCTCGGCGCCGGTGCGCCCGCGAACCCGTCTCGTGGCTCGTCTGGACGCCGTGCATCGCGATGACCTTGACGCCACCGACCTGCTCGTCATCGGCGGGGTGGACCTGACCCTGGCACCTGAGCTGCACCTGATGCCCAACCTGTACGCCGAGATCCCGGACGGGGCCGATCCCACGGTCCAGGTCCGGCTGACCTTCGACGCGGTGTTCTGATCCGGCTTCCAGAATCCGGACGTCTCTTCAACCCACCCGGTACTTCTCGACCACCTCCAGGTTCACCTTCACCCCGAGCCCCGGTCCCTCGGGCACCACGAAGTGGCCCCGGTCCAATGTCAGACTGCCGTCGAGGACGTCGGCCACCCGGGTGAAGGGGAGCTCGTCGCAGGGCAGGACGGCATTGGCCAGGGTGGCCTGCAGATGGACGGAATAGGCGGCCAGCACCCCGGTGCACAGGCCGCCCATCTGCACCCAGCAGGGCACGTCCGCCGCCTCGCACAGGGCCGCGGTCTTGCGGACGTGGACCGCCGAGCCCCCCAGGTTGGCGTAGTCGATGCACTCGGCCTTGAGCGCGGCCAGCACCGAGGGTAGTGATCCAAGGTGCAGGGCCACCGGGATGTGGGTCTTCTCCCGCAGCAGACGGTACCAGTCCAGGTTGTTCTTGAGCACCGGGTCCTCCAGCACCAGGACCGTGCCGAACGGCTCCAACTCGGCCGCCAGACGGGCCGCGGTACTGGGCAGCCTGAACTCGGTGTTGGGATCGACGCCGATGGTGTAGGCTGGCCCGGCCACCTCGCCGATCCGCCGGACGGTCTCGACGATGTCCCAGGAGCGGGCCTTGAGCTTGTGATTGCTGAAGCCCAACCGGGCACCGACCTCGGCCTCGGCCGCGGTCTCGGCCGGCTCCATGTGGCACGACCAGTAGGAGACCGGGACGCGGTCCCGCACCCGGGCGCCGAAGAAGCGGTTGACCGGCACGCCGTAGGCCTGGCCCGCGATGTCGAGCAGGGCGCAGGTGAAGGCGTCCGGCTGGGAGAAGGGATCCAGCGCCAGCGGATTCTGGCCCACCAGGGAGGCTGCCACCTCCTCGAACAGCCCTCGCTTGGCCTGGTACTCGCCCCAGCCCTCGAGCCCCTCGTCGGTCCGCACTCGACAGAGGGTGATGTCGTAGATCTTCGGGGCGTACTTGGCGATCGGTGGGATCGGCGGGATCTCCACCTCGTAGAGGTCGACCTGGACGATCTTCATCTTCGCGCTCCTGAATGAAGTCTCACGGTCTCACCGATCCCCCGGCCTGCGACCACCGCTGAAGGAGTCCAGACGCGGGGTGTCGCCCGGCCAGTACCCGTCAAGGTTCTCCTGATACAAGCTGCCGCAGAAGTGGGTGATGACCCGCCACTCGGCCACGCCCAGGTCCGGGTCAGGATGGAAGAGGAAGCGCTGCAGACCGGCCCGGGCCGAGGCGTCGAGCAGACGGAAGAGATCGCCGGAGGTCATGGCGTCACCGGAGTGCGGCTTGCGGCCGGTAGAGACCCAGGCCACGGTGCGCTCGGGATCGCCCACCGCCTCCAGCGCGCGGCGGGTCTCCCCGGCCACGACCGTATCGAAGAAGGCGTCGGGGAAGCCCAGGTCCAGATCGAGGAGGGAGCTCACCCCGGGCAGCTCGATCCCCAGCAGGTGACGCACGCAGGCGAAGCCGTCAGCCTCGCTCAACCCCGGGTTCCAGGCCTGCAGGACCTGGACCCAGCGGGCCACCGTGCCGTAGAGGCCGTCGAAGCCGCGGTGCCAGAAGTAGTGCTTGGGGAAGACCAGGTCGAAGAGCCGGCCCATCTCCTCGTAGTCCTGGCAGGTGAGGGAGGAGAAGGCCGGGGTGCGCGGGATGCCACACAGCTCGATCCGCCGGTCGAGGCGATCGAACTGGGCGCGCATGGCCGCCATCCAGCCCAAGGAGGTCTGCCGCCGGGCCCGGAGCCAGTAGAGGGCGTCCTCGGTCAGGTCGAGGAGGTGGAGGCCGGCCAGCGCTCCTCCCGGCGCCCAGAAGCGCACCTGCCCGGGCCGCAACCGATGCAGCCGCTCCCGCAGGTGGGTGATCCCGCGCTCCATGCGGTCCAGGTTAAAGCCGAGGTTGCCGTACAGGAGGCGCTCGTGCGGCCGGATCTCCAGCAGCTCCCCGCCGTGGTGGAAGGCCAGCTCGTAGTGCCTTTCGCCCGGTCCGTCGAAGATCACCCCGTGGACCTGGGGATAGGCCCGGATCAGGGCCTGCACCGCGGCCCCGGTGCCGACCGCCCCATAAGGATCCTCGGCAGGGGGCCGATCACCGCCCCGCAAAGGCACGTCGAAGACGAGGATGTGCCACCCTCGGGCCGCGGCGTCGTCGAGGAGGGCGTTGAGCTGCTTCTCCCTCGCCAGGTCACGCGGGCCGTCGGGGGGTGGGGCGACCCCGTAATCCGCGAACACCCGGTGGTCGGGCGCAAAGGTGCGCAGGAAGGTACCGCCGTCGCCGGTGAAGCGGAGGTAACCAACGGCGATGCCGCGCACCCCGCCGTCGTGCCAGGCGTCGAACAGACGACGGTATCCGGTCAGCCAGGGCTCAAAGGGGTCGTGCAGGAAGATCCAGGGAATCATCGTCTGCCTTTCATTATCCGTTGACCTGAGCGGACAGATCGCGTACCGACAGTTCGGTCCACCTCGGCCGGTACCCGACCCGGACTGCCAGGCGTTGCGACAGCAGGTTGGCCACGCCGGTGGTGTAGAACGGCACGCGGCCGTGGGCCAGGACCTGTCGCGAGACCTGAGCCACCAGGCAGGTGCCCAGACCGCGGCGCTGCCAGGGCAAGACCACGTCGACGCCGACCTGCCAGAGGGCCTCGGAATCGGCGCTGGCCGCGGCCATCCCCACGGCTCGCCGTCGACGAAGGCCGCCGCCGCGACCACGTCCGGCCGGGGGTCATCCAGGGTGTACCCTAGGGCGTTGCGGAACCCGGGATGGACGTAGAGCTCGGCCACGGCCGGCCAGTCGAACCGGCGCAGCTCCACGCCGTCCGGAGTCTTCGCCGGCGTCAGCCAATCCGGGGTCGCCACGCTGGCCAGTGCCGGACCGTAGAGCACCTGACCATCCGGCGCCACCAAGTCCCTGATCGCGGCGATCACGGTGCCGCCGAGTACCTGGTTAGGGCCCAGGTGGGCTAGGTGCTCCTCCACCCAGGCGCGGTGATCGGCGGTGCAGGAAACGACGGTGCCACCCAGGCCGGCAAGAACGATCAGCGGCCGGCTGGGCACAGGATAGCGCAGCCGATCTGGCCGCTCCTGCCATTCGACCACGGTCAGGCCAGGTCCGTCCAGGGCGGCAGGGGCGCAGGCCAGCGAGGCGGCCAGGGTGCGGCGAACAGCAGTCTCGACCTCTGAACCGGTCATATGATCTCTAGGTGGATGGCCCTGATCCTGATCGCCCTCGGCATCGCCTTCGCCATCGCCATGGGCACCACCCTGGGGCTCATTCCCGACAGCGACGCGCCCCACCCGCTGGCCGTGGCCATCTGGGGCCTGGTGCCGGTGCTGCTCGGTGCCGCGCTGTGGATCTACCACGGCATGGCCGCCCGGGAGCAACGCTGATCGGCGAAGCACCAAGACACGCGCAGGCCGGGACGGTGCGCACCCGCGTCGTCCCGGCCCGTTCAGCAGCGTGTCGGCAGCTCAGCCCAGGGCCACGCCCTTGCCGGTCTCCGACGAGGCGTAGACGGCGTCGAGCATCTGCATGAGCTGGACGCCCTGCTCCGGCGTGGCGATGAGCCTGGCCCGACCGCTCACCACCTCGACGAAGTGGGCCACCTCCCCGAAGAAGGGGTTGCTCGGCGCATCGCCGTACCCCTCGGGCATACCGCCCTGCGCCAGGTCCGTGTCCAGCACCACCCCGTTCTTCTCGGTGAACAGACGGAACGGCTCCAGGTCCGCGCCTCCCTTGGTACCGGCGATCTGCTTGACGGCCGTGCCGGGCAGGTTCCAGGCCCACGACGCCTCCAGGAACAGCGTGGCCCCGTTGGCGAAGCGGATCAGGCCGACGGCCGCGTCGTCCACGTCGAAGGTGATCTCCTCGGGAACCGTGTACCCGAACTGGTGGTACGCCGAGCCCATGACGTAGACCGGCTTGGGCGTGCCCATCAGATACCAGACGCAGTCCAGGGCGTGCACCCCGATGTCGATGAGGGCCCCGCCGCCGGCGCGCTTCTTGTCGATGAACCAGTTGTCCTTGCCGCGCGGGATGCCGCGCCGCCGGGTGTACCCCGCCTTGCCCAGGTAGACGTCGCCCAGCTCGCCGGCCTCGATCAGGCTCTTGAGGTAGCGCACCTGCGGGTACCACCGCATGACGAAGGCGTACATCAGGGTCTTGCGGCCGGCCTTGGCCGCGTCCGCCATGGCCTGGGCCTCCGGCGCGTTCATCGCCGGCGGCTTCTCGCACAGCACGTGCTTGCCGGCCTTCAGGCAGTCGATGGTCAGCGGCGCGTGTTCGTAGTTGGGGACGGCGACGCTGACCACGTCGATCTCCGGCGAGGCGATCATCTCCTTGTAGTCCGTGAAGCGCTGCTTCACGCCGAACTCGTCGGCTACCTGGGCGAGCAGGGGCTCGTCCCAATCGCACACGGCCACCACCTCCGCGCCCGAGCATGCCTGGTACCCCTTCAGGTGCTCCTTGCCGGGCCAGCCCAGTCCGATGACGGCGGCCCTGACCTTTGCTGCCATGGCGCTCTCCCTCTCAATAAGGCCTGCATCTCCGTGGAACCGCGCAGAATGACAGCTACAAGCAAGGAGCGCGAGGGGCGTGCTGTCAACGCCCGCGGCGGCCTTCACCGCTGCCGAGTGTAGCCATCGGTTGAGCGCGCGGCTACGGCTTCCCTTGTTCCAGCACCTGGCCCGGCTATCTCAACAGCACCAGCCGCTGCACCTGCTGGAAGGTGCCTGCCTTCATTCGGCACAGGTAGACCCCGCTGGCCGCACTGCGCCCCTGTTCATCGCGGCCATCCCAGGCGGCCAGGTGGGTACCGGCCTCCTGTTCCTCGGTCACCAGGCGGCGCACGACCTGGCCGGCCAGGTTGTAGACAATCAGCTCGACCCGTCCCGGCACCGGCAGGGCGTACGGGATCCGGGTTTGGCCGTTGAATGGATTAGGGTAGCTCCGCCCCAAGGCGAAGGCCCGCGGCACGACCTCGGCATCGTCGCTTACCGCAGTTCCGCCCGCACCCAGGAGGATGTCCCAGGTCGAGTCGGCGCGGATCTCCACCGGGCCATAGGCGAAGATCTCGGCCGGTCTGTCTGAGCGCTTCAGGGCCGCGGTCAGCCCGTAGGTCCCCGGCGGCAGGTCGACCTGGTATGCCCCGTCCTCGCTCGACACCCTGGCGGCGATCCCCTGGTCCTCGTCGCAGAACTGGAGGAGCGCCGTAACCGCGCTGCCGTCGCGGCTGTCGCGCACCTGACCGGAGAGGCGGACGGTCGTCTCGGGCGAGGGCAGGATCACCTCCACCGGGAGGGTCCCCTGCACCTCCAGGCCGGTCAGCACCCGGCCGAGCGGCAGGGAGTTACCCGCAGCATCGCTGCCGTACGCGGCCAAGGCATAGCGGCCGGGAGCCACCGGGATCTCGGCCCGGCCGTCATCGCCGAGATAAGCCATGACCAGGGCATCCCCGGGGCTGAGGCCGTGCAGCTCGCGCGGGTTGCGCACCAAGGCCAGGTTGGCCATCGCCGGTTGCCCTGCCGCGTCCCGCACCTGCACCTGCAGCGTGGCCCCGGAGGGCAGCGATCGCTCGATCGGCGCGATGGCCGGCACCTCGAACTCTCCCAG
>JBAZUN010000222.1:0-9234 GCA_041661365.1 Candidatus Latescibacterota bacterium | reverse complement strand
CACCAGGCCCTGGAGGCCAAGGAAGGGGTGAAGATCGAGGGCGAGACGCAGACGATCGCCACCATCACCCTGCAGAACCTCTTCCGCATGTACCACAAGCTGGCCGGCATGACCGGCACGGCCGAGACCGAGGCGAGCGAGCTGTGGGAGATCTACAAGCTCGACGTGGTGGTCATCCCCACCAACCGCCCGGTCCGCCGCCTCGACCTCGACGACCAGGTCTTTCGCACCAAGAACGAGAAGTACAAGGCGATCATCGACGAGATCGAGCGGCTGAACCAGCGCGGGCTGCCGGTGCTGGTGGGCACCATCTCGGTGGAGGTTTCCGAGCTGCTCAGCCGGATGCTCACCCGGCGCGGGATCAAGCACCAGTTGCTCAACGCGCGGTACCACGAGAAGGAGGCGCAGATCGTCTCTCAGGCCGGCCAGCCCGGGGCGGTCACCATCGCCACCAACATGGCCGGCCGCGGCACCGACATCAAGCTGGCGCCCGAGGTGGTTCACCTGCCCCGCACCGTCATCGAATCGAGCCTGACCCTGAACGACCGGCTCCCCTCGGGGGAGACCCAGCGCCAGTTCCTCCTCGAGAACCCCTCCGGGTTGCAGGTCATCGGCACCGAGCGCCACGAGGCCCGCCGCATCGACCGGCAGCTCCGCGGCCGCTCGGCCCGCCAGGGCGACCCCGGCTCCTCGCGCTTCTTCCTCTCCCTCGAGGACGACCTGATGCGGCTGTTCGGCTCCGAGCGGATCGCCGCGGTGATGGACCGGTTGGGGGCCGAGGAGGGGGAGGTGATCGAGCACCCGCTGGTCACCCGGTCGATCGGCCGCGCCCAGCGGAAGGTCGAGGCCCGCAACTTCGAGATCCGCAAGCACCTGCTCGAGTACGACGACGTGATGACCCAGCAGCGGCAGGTGATCTACAGCCGCCGGCGGGAGCTGCTCGAGCGCGACACCGCGCACGAGCAGGTCGAGGAGATGATCGACGCCACGATCGGCACCCTGGTCGAGGCCCACGCCGACGCCGAGAGCCACCCGGAGGAGTGGGACTGGGAGGGGCTGTCCACCGAGCTGGGGAAGACCTTTTTCCTCGGTCTCGACGTGCCGGCCGAGGAGCGGGCCAAGGCCACGCCGGAGCGGCTGCTCGAGCGGGTGGGGGAGGCGGTCCGCCAGTCCTACCGCCGCCGGCTCGAGCTGGTCGGCCCGGAGGTCTTCCACCAGGTGGAGAAGTCGTTCCTGCTGCACGCGGTGGATACCTGCTGGCAGGAGCACCTCTACGAGATGGAAGAGCTCAAGGACAGCGTCGGCTTCGCCGGGGTGGGCGGGAAGAACCCCCTGGTCGAGTACAAGAGGGGGGCCTACGACCTGTTTGAACAGCTCATCGCCCGGATCGACCGCGAGGGGCTGCGCAGCCTCTTCCAGCTCAGAATCGACGTCGGCCCGCCGGAGCTGGACGGCCGGCGGCGTGCGGTGCGGGCCCGCGCCAGTGCCGTTCACCGCGAGGCGACCAACCTCGGGTTCGCCGGTGCGGCCCCGGCCCCGGCTCTACCGACCCCGGCCGACGGCTTGCCGCTGGGAACGCCGTCGCGCGAGGATCGAGGGCTGGTCGCCTCGGGCGGCGGTGCCGGAGGCGAGGAGGCCGGTCCCCGTCAGCCGGTCCGTGCGGCGCCGAAGGTCGGGCGGAACGAGCCCTGTCCGTGCGGCAGCGGCAAGAAGTACAAGCAGTGCCACGGCCGCAACGCCTGAGACCGGGACCGCCGGTCTTTGCCGCGGGTCCGGGGAGTCCTATATTCCGGCCGCTCCGGCTCCGCAGGGGGGCCGGTCTTCCGCTCAAGGAGGACCCCGCATGGTCGCACGCGAACAGCTTCAGGCGCAGCTCGGCAACTGCCTCATGGAGGCCCGCTTCGAGCGCTGGCAGCAGTACTACAAGCGGGGCAAGGTTCGCGACATGTACCTGCTGCCGGGCCGGCGCATCCTGATCACCACCGACCGGCAGAGCGCCTTCGACCACGTGCTCGGCGCCATCCCGCTCAAGGGACAGGTGCTCAACCGCCTGGCCCAGTACTGGTTCGAGCAGACCGCGGATATCGCCCCCAACCAGGTGGTCGCCGTGCCGCACGCCAACGTCACCGTGGCGCGTGAGCTGCGGATGCTCCCGGTCGAGGTGGTGGTCCGCGGCTACCTCACCGGCAGTTCGGACACCGCGATCTGGACCCACTACGCCCGCGGGGTCCGGCGGTACTGCGGGATCGAGCTGGCCGACGGGATGGTGAAGAACCAGCCGTTCCCGACCCCGCTCCTCACCCCCACCACCAAGGCCGAGGGGCACGACGAGCTGATCGCCGTTGAGGAGATCCTCCAGCGCGGGCTGGTCGACGCGGCCACCTGGGCCGAGGTCGAGCGGATCGCCCTGGCCCTGTTTGCCCGGGGGACGGAGCTGGCCGCCCGGCAGGGCCTGATCCTGGTCGACACCAAGTACGAGATGGGCCTGGACGAGGCCGGTCGAGTGACCCTGGCCGACGAGATCCACACCCCCGATTCCTCGCGCTACTGGATCGCCGCCACCTACGCCGAGCGCCACGCCCGGGGCGAGGAGCCCGAGAGCCTGGACAAGGAGTTCCTGCGCCTGTGGCTGCGCGAGCAGGGGATCTCGGACACCCATATCCCCAAGCTGGACGACGGGATCCGGGTGCAGGTGGCCGAGCGGTACATCGACCTGTTCGAGCGCCTCACCGGCCGGCCGTTCGTCCCCGAGTTGGGGAGCGGCCCGATCCTGGGGCAGATCGAGCAGCGCATCGCCGCCCATTTCTGAGGCGCCGGTGACCGAGCCCCGGGTGCGCGGACGCCTGTTCGGAGCCCTGCTGATCGCGCGGCTGGCCCTGCGGCGCCTGCCCGCCGACCTCGGGCTGGTCATGGCTCAGTGGCGACCGCCGGCGATCGAGGTCGTCGTCGAGCGCCGGCGTCAACCCCCGGCCGGTCCGGCCCGTCTGATCCGCCGACTGAACGAGGTCTACCCCTTCTGATGCTCCATCGTCAGTTGCGCAACGCCCTGGAGGAGATCTTCGGCGTCGAGTTCGTGGCCGCGGCCCTGGGCCAGCCCGAGCTGGCCCAGGTGGTGCTCTACGAGCGACCCGAGGACTTCAAGCGGGCCGTGCTCGGCTTCCAGCGGCTCAACTTTCGCGAGGAGCATCAGGTCTACGTCTCGCGCCTGGAGCGGGAGCTGGGGATCGCCTTGATCTGCTCGCTGCTCGACCAGGACACCCGCGAGCTGGTGGTCGAGCTGGGACTGAACTACCTGTAACCGGAGACGCCGGTCCGCCCCCAGGTCAACCAAGGAGCGTATCCCATGGCAGCAGCCACCCGTAACCTGCTGGCCTTCGACCTCGGCGCCGAGAGCGGGCGCGCCATCCTGGGCAAGTTCGACGGCCGGCGCCTCGCCCTGGAGGAGATCCATCGCTTCGCCAATGGTCCGGTGCAGGTTTTCGACAGCCTGTACTGGGACGTGCTGCGCCTGTTCGGCGAGATGAAGCACGGTCTGGGCCTGTGCGTCCGTCAGCACGGCTCCCGCCTGGACGGGATCGGCGTCGATACCTGGGGGGTCGACTTCGGCCTGCTCGGTCGCGGCGGGATCCTGCTGGAGAACCCGCACCACTACCGCGACCCGCGCACCGACGGGATGCTGGAGGCCGCCTTCGCCCGGGTGCCCCGGGCCGAGATCTTCGCCCACACCGGGGCCCAGTTCATGAAGCTGAACACCCTGTACCAGCTCCTCGCCCTGCAGGCGGCCGCCTCGCCGGTCCTGGCCTCGGCCGAGACCTTCCTGATGATGGCCGATCTCTTCAACTACTTCTTCACCGGCCGCCGGGTCTGCGAGTTCAGCAACGCCACCACCACCCAGTTCTACAACCCCGTGGCCGGCCGGTGGGCCACCGAGCTGCTGGAGCGGTTCGGGCTGCCGACCGCCATCCTCCCCGAGATCGTCCAGCCCGGAACCGTCATCGGACCGCTCCTCCCCTCAATCCGCGAGCAGTGCGGCCTCGAGCCGGTGCAGGTCCTCGCCCCGGCCACCCACGACACCGGCTCGGCGGTCGCTTCGATCCCGACCCGCACCCGGGATTATCTCTACATCAGCTCGGGGACCTGGTCCCTGATGGGAGCCGAGATCCCCCAGCCCCGGACCGACGAGGCCGTGCTGCGGCACAACTTCACCAACGAGGGGGGCGTCGGCCGTACCTTCCGCTTCCTCAAGAACATCATGGGCCTCTGGCTGGTGCAGGAGAGCCGCCGGGCCTGGGAGCGGCAGGGGAAGACCTTCTCCTACGCCGAGCTGGCCGAGCTGGCCGGTCGCGCGCCGGCCTTCACCGCGGTCGTCAACCCCGACGACGAGCGCTTCCTCCCCCCCGGCGACATGCCGGCCCGGGTGCGGGAGTACTGCCGGGCCACGGGCCAGACCGAGCCGGCCGACGAGGGCGCCGTGGTCCGCACCGTCCTGGAGAGCCTGGCCCTGCGCTACCGGGACGTGGTGGAGAGCGTCGAGCAGATCCTCGGGCGGCGGATGGAGTGCATCCACGTGGTCGGCGGTGGGATCCAGAACCGGCTCCTCTGCCAGTTCACCGCCACCGCCACGCAACGGCCGGTGATCGCCGGTCCGCTCGAGGCCACGGCCATCGGCAACCTGATGATGCAGGCCCTGGCCCTGGGGGAGGTGGCCTCGGTGGAGGAGGCCCGCCAGGTGGTCCGCGCCTCTTTCGACCCCGAGACCCACGAGCCGGGCGACCCGGCCGGCTGGGACGAGGCCTTCGCCCGGTTCCGGGCGCTTCCGACGCGGGCCTGACCGGAACCCCTTTTACCCCTCGACCGTCGTACAGGGGCGCGGCGCGCTGGTCCGACCGGCGCTGCCGCGCCGCCTGTTCCTGCTCATTCAATTGCTGAGCGGTCGGGCGCTGGATCAGGTATCTGGCGCAGAGGGATGACATGGCTGCCGCGAGGGAAGAGCGCCGAGGGGCGGGGGGCCGGTCCACCGAGGCGATGGATGTCTACTGGCGCGACATCCAGCACTTCCAGCCCCTCAGCCGCGCGAAGGAAACCGAGCTGGTCGCGCGCGCCCGGGCCGGCGACGAGGAAGCCTTCCACGCCCTGGTCAACGCCAACCTGCGGTTCGTCGTCCGCGTGGCCAAGGAGTACACCCACTGCGGCCTGTCCTTCACCGAGCTGGTCTCGGAGGGGAACCACGGCCTCATCGAGGCGGTGAGCCGCTTCGACGAGACCCTGGGGTACAAGTTCATCACCTACGCCGTCTGGTGGATCCGGCAGGCCATCCTCAAGGCCCTGGCGCAGCAGGGGAAGGCCGCCCGGCCGCCGATGAGCCAGGTCAACGACCTGCAGAAGGTGGAGCGGCAGGCCGCGGCCCTGGGGCAGAAGCTGGGGCGGTCTCCCACCCTGGCCGAGCTGGCCACCGGCGCCGAGATGACCGAGGAGCGGGTCCGGCACGCGGTCGAGGTGGGGCAGCGCGACCTCTCCTTCGACGCCCCGGTCTATCTGGACGACGACGAGAGCCTGCTGTCGGTCTTCCCGGTCGAGGAGGTCGGTGCCGACGAGAAGCTGGACCGGGCCGAGCTCGCCGCCGCCCTCCATCGCTCCCTGGAAGCGCTGGACAGCCGCGAGCAGCGGATCGTGCGGGCCTATTACGGCCTGGACTCCAGGCAGCCGATGACCCTCGAGCAGATCGGTGCTACCCTTGGACTGACCCGGGAGAGGATCCGGCAGCTCCGGGACCGCGCCCTCCAGAAGATCCGGGCCCGGTCGGGGCTGGCCCTGCTCGAGTTGTCGCGCAATTGAATCGGGACGTCAGGCCCTTCTCCGGGCCTGGCCGAGGCTGGCCCCGCCGGCCGGGCCGGGCAGCGTCCGCGCGGTGGCGCCGGTCCTTGAGTTTCGTATATTTATCAAGCATTTCCAGACCTCCTGGGATGTCGTACACCCGAGCGTGCCGGAGGGCCCGAGCTGCCGGCCGGTCCGGGAGGAATGACCCTGCGATTCCTCTCCTGACCGCCGTCGCGGTACCGGTGCCCCGGATGCACTTGGTTCGGCCAGCCCCCCCTCTCGAGCGAGCCCCGCGGCAAGATCCCTTCGTGCGCTACAACCTGGCCGACCTCCACGTCCACTCCATCTGCTCGGACGGTCTGCGAACCCCGACTCAGGCCGCGGAGGAGGCGATCCGTGCCGGGCTGCAGGCGATCAGCCTTACCGACCACGACACGGTCGACGGTCTGCCCGAGGCGATCGAGGCCGGCGAGCGGCTGGGACTGGAGGTCGTTGCCGGCACCGAGCTGAGCGCCCACGTGCGGGAGCGCGAGGTCCACATCCTCGGCTACTGCTTCGACCGCCAGGACGCGCTGTTGAACACCACCCTGGACCAGGTGCACCACCGGCGGTACGAGCGGGGGATCGCCATCGTGGAGCGGCTCAATGCCCTGGGTCTGGGGGTGACCCTCGAGGAGGTGCTCAACCACGCCAAGGGGAGTCCCCTCGGCCGGCCGCACATCGCCGCGGCCATGGTCGACCTGGGCCTGGTGGCCAGCAAGGACGAGGCCTTTTCGCGGTACATCGGGGATCGCGGTCCGGCCTTCTGGCCCAAGCCGTACACGGCGGCGGCCGGGGTCATCGACCTGATCCATCGCGCCGGCGGGGTAGCGGTGCTGGCCCATCCGGGGATCAGCTTCCCCGAGCCGGTGCTGACCGAGCTAGTGACCTCGGGGCTGGACGGGATCGAGGTTTTTCATCCCGCGCACCTGCCGTCGCAGATCGAGCACTACATGTTCCTGGCCAGTCGGCACAACCTCCTCATCACCGGAGGGTCTGACAGCCACGGCGACCCCGAGGGCACGCGCATCGGCGAATACGGCATCGGGTACGAGGCCATCGAGGCCATGCGCAAACGGGCCGCGGTCCACGCCTGAGATTCCGGTCCGGTCCTTCCGGCTTCAGGCTCACCATCTTCTCGCGGGTGTTCAACGCCTTGTCATTCGCAACCGAGCTGCAGATCCGCCTCAGCCGCTCCTGCCGCGTCGCGGCAGCCGTGGTGACCTTGACCGCGGGTTCGGTCTGGGCCGCCCTGCCCCTGGGCCTGCGCCAGGACGAGACCGCCACGCCGCTGCCGGGACTGATCGGCGCTGAGATCGGCGACATCCGCTGGAGCGGCCGGTACCTCTGGGTCGCCACCGAGAGCGGCCTGGCCCGGCTCGAGCCGGCACGGGCCAGCGGCCTCCTCGAATCGGACTGGGTGACCTTCGACGCCCGGCACGGGATCGGCCGGGGATCGGTCAGCGCCCTGGACGCCCACGGGGACGAGGTCTGGGCGGCCGCCCTGTACGACACCACCATCACCGGTATCGAGCTGCCGACCCCGGTGGGGAGCGGCTTGAGCGTCTCCCGGGACGGCGGCGGCACCTGGGACCTGATCCCCAACGACCGGATCTTCGACGTCAACCGGCCCGGGTTCGCCCGGGGCCCGACCACGGCCATCCAGAACCCGTGCTACGGTCTTTCGGTCACCGGTGCCACGGTCTGGGCCTCCTTCTGGGCCGGGTCCACGGTCCGCTCGCCGGACGCCGGGCAGACCTGGGAGCGGGCCCTGCCCGACGGCGCCGCGGAGATCGTCTACTTCAGCAGCGACACCGCCGCGGACAGCCTGCGTTTCCTGGCCGACAGCCTGAGCAGCGCCGGCGCTGATCCGGCCCGGATAGCGACCCTGCGGGCGGCGGCCGACAGCCTCGCCCGGCAGGAGACCCTTCATCGCACCTTCGACGTTCTGGCCTATGGGGACACGGTCTGGGTGGGGACCGCCAGCGGCCTGACCCGGAGCCTCGACAACGGCCGCACCTGGCGGAACTACAGGACTCGGCTCAGCATTGATGGCAACCGCCTGCCGGGGTCGCTGCCGGCCAACTGGGTGGTGACCCTCGAGCGGCAGCTCCTCCCCGCCGGGGGCTCGGTGGTCTGGGCCGGGTGCCGGGCCATGGGCGAGGGTGAGGTCAGCGCCACCGCGTATACCCTCGATCAGGGTGAAACCTGGACGACCACTGACCTGCCTCCGGCCTGGGGGCTGGCCTTTGCCGGGGACCTGGCCTGGGCGACCAGCGACGACGGGCTGCTCGCCAGCGTCGACCGGGGGGCGACCTGGCATGCGGTCACCGTACAGGACGACCAGAGCCGCGAGACCCTGCGCGGCACCTTCGTCGGCGTGGCCCTGGCCGGTCAGGTCGTCTGGGTCGGCGCCGAGAACGGCCTGGGCCGCTCGGACGATGCCGGGCAGACCTGGCGGGTCGTGCGCACCCCGGTGACCCCCCTGGCGGTCGATACCGGCCAGGCCCTCGGCGAGCCGTCCCTGGTCGACAGCGTGCGCACCTACGCGGCGCCCAACCCCTTTGCCCCGGCCCGCGGCGAGCAGGCGCGGATCCAGTACGCGCTGGCGCGGGCGGCCCGGGTGACGATCCGGATCTACGACTTTGCCAGCCGTCCGGTGCTGACCCTGATCGAGGATGCACCGAGGGAGGGCGGCCAGGTGCACGGCGAAAACTGGGACGGACGCGACCGCGACGGCGAGCGGGTGGCCAACGGGATTTACTTCTACCGTCTCGAGCTGGACAACGGCCGTCGGGCCTTCGGGAAGGTGGTGGTGCTGGATTGAAAGCGCTGGCAAGGGCGAGATACCTGGGGCTGGCTCTGGCCCTGGTCTGGCCGGCCGGACCCGGCCGGGCCGAGGATCGGGCCGCGGCCTTCCTGGAAACCGGGGCAGGGGGCCGGGCCCCGGGTCTGGGCGGCGCCCTGGTCGCGGCGGTGGACGATCCCTCGGCGGTCTTCTGGAACCCGGCCGGGTTGGCGCGGGTGCGGCGGTGGCAGGCGGTCGCGGCGGTGCAGCCGCTTTCCCTGGACCGAACCCAGAGCAGCGTGGCCGCGGCGCTCAACGTCCGGGGGGATCTGGCCTTTGGCGTGACCTGGGTCCACGCCAGCGTCGGCGGACTGGAGGGGAGGGCCGGGAGCGGCGCCCGCACCGGCAGCATGGAGGACGCCGAGAACGCCTTCTGCGTGGGCCTGGCCCGCACCGTGGGGAAGCGCCTGGCGGTCGGCGCCTCGATGACGGTGCTGGACCAGCGCCTGACCATGCCGTCGCAGTTGGGCTGGCCCGACGCCACGGCCGGCGGCCACGGCTTCAGCCTGGGGGTTCAGCTTCGCCTGGGA
>JBAZUN010000221.1:0-9235 GCA_041661365.1 Candidatus Latescibacterota bacterium | reverse complement strand
GGGCCGCAGCCCCAACAGCCGGAACCGGCTGTTCGTGTACGAGGACGGGATCCTGCGGACCGAGGCCGCTGATCCGGCCAAGGTCGCCGATCCTTCCCGCATCATCTACAACGCCATGCGCCAGGTGGCGGGCCGCTTCATCGCCACCAACGGCGCTCAGACCGACGGCATCTACGAGGATCTGCGGCAGGGGAAATCGTTCACCGCGGCCCTGTCGGCCTGGCAGCACGAGCCCGACGCCCCGAACTATACCCCGCGGATCTCCTGCCTGTTCGACCAGCCGACCGGCGAGGCCTGGCTCTCGGTGGTGAAGGCGAGCCCCTTCTCCCCGGACCACTCGGAGCACCACTTCTTCCGCTACACCCACGTGACCCCGGGGTTCGGCTATGCCGTGACCACCTACCGGGGCGACGGCAATCCCTTACCGTCGTTTGAGGGAGCCCCCTATCTGTTGCCCCTGCGGGGCGACGCGGCCCAGGTGGCCTCCCGGTACTGGGAAACGCTCAACCGCGACAACCGCATCTCGCTGGCCGTGCGTCAGGTCGACCCGCCCACCGGCGAGGTTGCCGTGGAGGTGGTCAACCAGTACGCCGCCGTGCGCTGACCGGCCTCTGGCCGTCGGGGGATCTGCCATGGTCCAACGCGCTCTTGCCGTGGCCGTCTTGCTATCGCTCTCTGGGTGCGTCCCTGGTGACGGGGCGTGTACCACCGCCGATCCCGGTGGGTTCTTCTCGGGGATCTGGCACGGGTGGATCGCGCCGGTATCGCTGGTGTGGGGTTTCTTCAGCGATTCCGTGCGGATCTACGAGCCCCACAACACCGGGTGGTGGTACGACTTCGGCTACTACATGGCCATCATCAGCGGCTTCGGCGGGCTGTCACTACTCCGCCGCAAGGGCGACTGAGTCGGTTCGCTTCTCGGCGGGAGAGGATCAGGAGCGGAAGGCGCGGTGGCAGGTGAACAGGGCCGCCGCGAGGATGGCGATCCCGATCGTCTGGTGCAGTGAGGCCATCCAGCGGGGCACGTGCATGGCGATCAACCCGACCCCCACCAGGATCTGCAGCGAGGTCAGGTGCAGCAGGGCCTTGGCACCGCCGCGCAGGTAGGGCGGCAGCAGTTCGAGGCGCGCTCGACGGTTGAGCACCGCGGCCACGGCCAGGACGACGAAGGCGAACCAGCGGTGCTGGAAGTGGACCGCGGCCGGGTTGTCCAGCAGGTTCGCCACCAGCGGCGAGAGCCGGCCCAGACCATCGGGGATCCACTGTCCCATCATCTTGGGAAAGGTGTCCGAGAGGTAACCGGCCCTGAGCCCGGCCACCAGCCCACCGGCCAGGAGCTGGAGGCTGGTCACCACCAGCGCTACCAGGCTGAGGCGGCGGATCGCACCTGGCACCCGGGGCTGCTCCGGTCTGGGTTGGCCGATGGCGTACCCGAAGCCCAGCCATAGACAGGCCGCCAGGAGGAGCAGCGCCGCGCCGAGGTGCAGGGTCAGGCTGAGATGGCTCACGTGGGGCAGCCCTGCCAGCCCGGTCTTGACCATCAACCACCCCAGCACCCCTTGCAGGGCAAACAGCAGGGCCACGGCGACAAAGGCGCGCAGGCGAGGTCGCAGGATGTCGCCCCGGGCGACGAACACCACCAGGGGCACGAGGAAGGCCAGCCCCGTCAGGCGACCGAGCAGCCGATGTCCGTACTCCATGTAGTAGAGGAACCGGAACTGCTCGAGGGTCAGGCTCTGGTGAACCTGGCGGTACTCCTCGGTCTGGCGGTAGGCCTCGAAGGCCTGGTCCCAGGCCCGGAGACTGGTCGGGGGGATCACCCCGGTGACCGGGGCCCACTCGACGATGGACAGGCCGGCACGCGTCAGTCGGACCCATCCTCCGTAGACCACCATGACCACGACGAGGAAGGAGACCGCGAACAACCAGGTGGCGATGGCGCGGTTCTTGATCACCAGACGCGCTCCCTTCGGTCGCCCCGGTGGCCCGCATGGGCACGTCCGGAGGGGGGCAGACTGCCACGCCGTCCCATTCGGGGGACGACGGCAGGTGAAACGCCTAGGCCGCCGACAAGATACACCGCCCCAGGGACGAGGGCAACAGGGATACTCAGTATTCCAGATTCCAGAGATGAGCGGAGGTAGGGGATGAGCGTCGACGGGTATTCCGACTTTGATCGGGACATCTGGGACGAGGAGTTGGAGGACTACGTGCCGGCCGAGATCCTCGATGCGCACGTCCACCTCTGGTCCGAGGCCCACAAGGGGGAACTGACCGGACCGCCGACCGGACTGCGGCTGGAGCTCGGTTATGCCGGGCTGGCCGACTGGTGCGCCAAGCTGTTCCCCGGCCGCCGGATACACTTCCTGGCCCTGGGGACCCCGCTTCCCGGTATGGACGTGGCGGCCCACAACCGATGGCTTGCCGACCAGGCGGCCCAGGATCCTGAGTCGGCCGCCAGCATGGTGGTAACCCCGGCCAGCGACCCGGACGAGGTGGCCGAACAGGTGGTCCGCCTCGGCTTCGTCGGGCTCAAGCCGTATAGATCCTTTGCGCCTGACTTGACCAACGCCCGTATCGCCGATTTCCTCCCCGACCGCCTGGTCGAGGTGGCCGATCATTTCGGGTTGGCCGTCACCCTCCATCTCTCCCGCAAGGACGGGGCGGCCGACCCGGTCAACCAGCAGGACCTGGCCCGGTTGACGGCGCGATATCCGCGGGTCCAGTGGATCCTGGCCCACTGCGCCCGAGGGTTCAACGCCTTCATGCTGGAACGCTCCCTCGAGGTTCTGCGCGACCTGCCCAACCTGTGGTACGACACCTCGGCCGTCACCGAGCTGCGCTCCCATTACCTGCTGATGCAGCGGGAGGACCGCCGTCGCGTGGCCTTCGGCTCGGACGACGTGGTGGCCGGCTGCGCCCGCGGAAAGTACATCACCTACGGCCGGGCTTGGGTGTTCTACCCGGGTCGGACCGAGCTGGAGCACTGCGATCCACGGGCGACCCTGGTGGTCTACGAGCAGTTGCGCCAGGAGCGCCAGGTCGCCGAGATGCTGGGGCTGACGGCCGCGGAGATCGAGGCCCACTTCGCCGGCAACGCGCGGCGGCTGCTGCGCCAAGTGCGGGCCGACTCGCGGCGTGCTTCGCCGGCGGCAGCGGGTCGGACCCCGGCCTGACTCCTCCGGCCCCGGGGGCACCTGCTTGACGGTGCCCTCGGGCTCGGGATATTATGGTCGAAACGGCGGTACGCCCCCTTCACGCGAGATCAGCATGGCCGATCCCACTCCTCAGCGGGTGATCAACAGTGTGGCGCCGATCCGCATCTGCGACAACGGCGGGTGGACCGATACCTGGTTCGCCGAGCACGGGAGGATCTTCAACGTCGGTGTCTATCCCTACGCCGAGGCTCAGGTAAAGGTCTTTCACCGCGACGAGGTGGAGCATCGCATCGTCGTCCACGCCGAGAACTACGGCGAGCGGTACACCGTCACGCGGCAGGTGGACGGGTGGGGGCATCATCCCCTGCTCGAGGCGGCCATCGAATACATGCGCGTCCCCGAGGACACGGCCTTCGAGGTGACCATCTACAGCGAGGCACCGGCCGGGGCGTCCACCGGCACCTCGGCGGCGGTCACCGTGGCCCTGATCGGCGCCCTCGACCTGCTCACCCCGGGGCGCCTCACCCCGTACGAGGTGGCCCTGACCGCGCAGCGCATCGAGGTCGAGATGCTGCACCAGCAGTGCGGCATTCAGGACCAGTTGTGTTCGGCGTACGGCGGGATCAACTACATCGAGATGTTCAGCTACCCGCATGCCGCGGTCTCCCAGTTGCAGGTTGCCAACTCGATCTGGTGGGAGCTGGAGCGACGCCTGGTACTCATCTTTCTTGGCAAGGCGCACAGCTCCTCCGAGGTGCACCGCAGGGTGATCGCCGAGCTCGAAGGAGACGGCCCGGAGTGCCGCAAGCTGGAGGATCTGCGCCAGACCGCGGGCCAGTCGCGGGACGCGGTCTATGCCGGCGACTTCGCCGCCCTGGGCCGGGCCATGATCGCGAACACCGAGGCTCAGGCCCGGCTCCATCCGGACCTCGTGGGCCCCGACGCTCGCGTCGTGATCGAGTTGGCCAGGCAGAGCGGCGCCCTGGGATGGAAGGTCAACGGCGCAGGGGGAGACGGTGGGTCGGTTACCCTCCTGACCGGTGCCCAGTCAGATCAGAAGCGAGGACTGGTGCGGGCCATCGAGGCGACGAATCCGCTCTTCCAGAGCATCCCCCTCTATCTCAGTCGTTACGGACTGCGGGTGTGGGAGTCGGTCTGATCCCTTGCGAGGCGGTTGCTCCGGACGGTGGACGACAGTACCTTTGGTCTGCTCGAACTTATTCGAGCAGATGCAGATACGGCGTAGGAGCTCCACGGCCGGATCTGGGAAGGATCCGCATGGGATGGACCACGAGCGAGGGGAGGTAACGGCGTGACCAGGAATGACGCGGCAGCCGCGGGAGCCAGGGCCTGGTACGGGGGCCGGACTCCGCCCGACCCGGAGATACTGGCGACGGCCATCGCGGCCGATACCGCGCCGGCGATGCTCTACGACCGCGAGGCCGGGGGGACCGGCGAATACGCGTCGATCTTCCGCACCCTGTACGACCGCATGGACTCGCTCAAGCGCAGCCCCTTCGAGTTCCGCACCTGGACCGAGGAAGACGGTATCGAGACCTTCTTCGGGGTCCTCATCGACTTTGCGCCTTCGGACCTGCGCGGCCGCGTTCAGTTCCTCCAACGCCTCGGGACCTTCAAGTTCCGCAAGATGGACGGTCCCGAGGAGAAGAAGGCCAAGATCGAGGCGGTCTTTGCGCCGGTCGAGGGTGAAGAGGACTATCACGAGCAGTTGCGGCGTCAGGCTCGGCGCCTGGCCCAGGTGTGGGGGGCCCGTCCCGAGAGCCTGCTCGAGTACATCATCGCCCGCCCGGCCCAGGTGGGCCGGGTGCTGGCCGAGCGGCTGAACCCCACCGGCGAGCGACCTCTACGCCTGGTGGGCCATGCCTTTGCCGAGGTGCGGAGCACCCTCCTGCGGCCGCTGGCCGAAGCCAAGACCGTCGCCTACGAGAGTCAGGGAGAGGTCCACTTGGTAACGGCGGTCCGGCCGGTGCTCGAGCGCTGGGACGCCGATGCCGAAGGCATCGGCTGCACCCGGGTGAATCTGCTGGAGGCGCTCCTGCTGCACGAGGTTGCCGAGGTCGTTCTCGACGAGAGCGAACCGGTCCTGGAGCCCCTCGACGCCCATATCGTCGCGTCGACCTTTGAGCGTTACCTCAAGGGTCAGATGCTCAGCGTCGCGGTGGAGGATTTCTTCCTGGACTGGCCGCCCCTGTCGAGCACCGAAACCGCCGAGCGCGAGGCAGCGGAGATGGCTCAGCAGCTCGAGGAGATGAGCGCCTTCATGGGCGAGGACGCCGCTCCCGTGGAGGACGACGCCAATCTCGACGGCCTGCCGCTGGACCCCGACGCGTCTGCCGCCCCGCGGAAGAAGGTTCTGGTACGCAAGAAGGTGATCGTCACCAAGGACGGGAAGCGGAAGATCGTCAAGACCCGGGTGGTGCCGCGCGAGGGAGGAGAGGGCGAGGCCGGATAGCGATAGATCGCGGGGGCCTCTGTCTTCAGGGGGCGCCGAGAACCCGGCGCAACTCGACCAGCAGTACTTCGCGGCCGGCACGAGATACCTCTCGGCCTTTGAGGCTTACCCCGTGCGTCTGCCGCGCCAACTGCCGAAGGCGCGCCACGGACAGGTCATCCAGGTCAGCGGGCGTGCGCGGAGGTGAATCAAGGGGGTGCAGGGGCTCGGTCGGTGGCGGGACGGCGACTCGCCCCGCGGGATTCAGCAGGGGGGCGACCTCGTCGGCCGGTGCCGGGATGACCAAGTGGCTGACGACCTCGGCCACCCGGGCAGCCGCCTCGATGGCCGCCTGAACCGCGGTCTGGACGGCAGCCACGTTGCCGCGGAAGCGGACGGTGACCAGTCCCCCTCCTACCTGATGGAATCCGAGCAACTCGACGCCGGCGGCCTTGGCAGCGGCATCCGCTGCCTCGATGGCGCCGATCAAGCCTCGGGTTTCGATAAAGCCGACCGCTGCCTGGGGCATTTGCGACGACCTGACCGAGGCCGCAGGTCAGCTCGACGGGGCTTGGCCTAGCGGGCGTCGTCCCGGGAGTAGGGCAGCAGGGCTAGGTACCGGGCCCGCTTGATCGCCCTTGCTACCAGGTTCTGCTGCTTGCGGTTGGCGCCGGTGCGACGGGCGGCCTCGACCTTGCCGGCCGGGGTGAGGAACTGGGCCAGCACGTCGAGCCGCTTGTAGTCGATCTCTTCCTTTTTGAGCTTCGCCACCGCTTCACGGCGGCTGCTACGTGGCCTGTTGATGGCTGCTTCCTCCTGCCGAATGCCCGTGACCGGCACTGATCCTGACGCGCGACTGCCGATATAAGGACGCAGAAGATAGGGGCTTAGGGATGGGAAGTCAACATCCGGAGGTGCCGACGACCGGGTCTGCCGCGGGTCCCCGCGCTCCCGATGCCATCCTGGTCGTCTGGGCGATCAACCTCGGTCTGGCCGGGGTGCTCCTGGCCCACCCGCGATCTGTTCGCGGCCTTGAACGCCACGGCCCGCACCGGGGTGCCGGACCACGCGCACAACGAATTCCTGCACCTGTGGGCCGAGACCGGTGCCGGTGGCCTGGTGGTCTTCGTGGTCTTGGCAGGGGCCGGGCTGGCGAAAGGGGCTTGCCGGGCTTGGCGCGAACCCGCTGGATCAGGGCTGCCGGTTGTCGGGGCCGTCGCGAGCGTGGTGGCCACCCTGGTACTCGGGTTGGTGAGCTACCCCCTCCATCTTCCCCTGAGCGCAGCCCTGTTCTGGGTGGTCATCGGCTTCCTTTGGAGCGAGGGCTCCACGACCCAGCCTGCCCAAGGTCGGCGGATGGCAGGATAGGCTTTTCGGAGGAAAGGGCTAGGAGCCTGTCCGAGTATTCCATTCGGGCTGCGGCCGGCCCTGGTGTCCGATGGCGGCGTTCCGCTCAATCGGCGCATTTGGTGGTCAATGCGCCTCATTCGCGCGCCTTGCTCTCGGCCGCCAGGTCTCGGCCTCGCGTGCAAAGCGAATACTCGGACAGGCTCCTAGTCACGGTTGATTCTGCTCAAGTTTCTTCGGCCAATCCCGATAGTATTATCAGGAACTATTTGATACCATGAGGTAGTCGAACCTCCTGTACCCGGTCATCAGATAGTCCGTCCGGCCGCGCCGGGGATTCCCCACCTTGGGCGCGGCACCCAGATCACAGCCGCTCCGCTTGAAGCCTCTGGCCGGGCTTGGCGGGCGGCTGTTTTCGTAGCCGCCGGCGTCCTGACCTTACGGGCAGTGCGTGCCGAACTCCCGGTAGTGGCGCACGGGCTGGCAATGGAACTCCCGGACGAGTTGCTCCAGCCGCTGGCAGACCAGGGTGAAGATCCGTTCTCCTTTCTCCGGGGTGGCGGCGGTGGCATTGCCCATGGTGCCGGTGCCAGCGACCGTATCCCGCCGACGTTCGGCAAACTCGGCAAAGGCGAGTCCCGGGGAAAACGGCTGGGTGCCGGCCTGGTCGTGGTTGGCGCGTGTCCGGTCTACGAGGTTGGGGCGCAGGTGGAGTTGGACCGAGGTCTCCCATTCCCCGCCGTGGCCGACGTCCCGGTCGGCCTCGCCCCAATCCCGCAGCTCGGTCTCGACCACCTGCCACCAGTTGAAGCAGAGCGGGAAGATGTCCTCCTCGGCAAGCTGCCAGCACACGGCACGCGACGGTCCCCAGTTGCCGCCGTGGCCGTTCAAGGCGATGATCCGGTGGAAGCCGTTGGCGTGGATGCTGCGCAGCACGTCGGCAAGCAGGTTCTGGAAGGTCTCCAATCTTAGGCTGATGGTTCCGGGGAACCCCATGTTGTAATGGGCCAGGCCGGACCAGAGTGGGGGCGCCACGATGACCGGGAAATCGGTTACCCGGTGAGCCACCTCGGAGGCCATGAAGAACGGACCAGCGATGTCCACGTCCATCGGGCAGTGCGGCCCATGCTGCTCCACCGAGCCTACCGGCAGGAGCACCACCGGGTCCCTGGTCAGGGCCTCGAGGAATTCGTGTCGCCACAGCTCCTGCCAGAAGATCTTCCTGCCCGATCCCGTGTAGGACCCGACGTACATGAACCCACCTCCGCGGTCTCGAGAGTTCGCGTTTGTGCTGCCGACCTCGAGCGGCTATTCTACGCAGGACCAGGAGGTCGATCAACCGTGGCAGCCTTGCAGGTCAGCCAGGACTTGAGCATCCCGGTGGACGAGTTGGCCTTTACCTTCGACCGCTCGCCGGGTCCTGGGGGGCAGAACGTCAACAAGGTCAGTACCCGCGCCGAGCTGCGCTTCTCGGTGGCCGCTAGCCGGGCCCTGTCCGAGGACCAGCGGCAACGACTGCTGGCTCATCTCGGAGGACGTCTCTCGGCTGAAGGGGTCCTGGTGCTCCGATCCTCCCGGTATCGCAGTCAAGCCCGCAATCGCGAGGATTGCCTGGCCAAGTTGGTCGCGATTCTGACCGTGGGGTTGACCCCCCCGCCGCTCCCACGGCGCCCCACCCGACCGCGCCGGGGCGCCGTGGCCCGACGGTTGGAAACCAAGCGTAAGCAGAGTCAACGTAAGGTATTACGTCGTCGTCCCCCTCTTTGAATCAGAGCCATTCCACCAGCGCTTAGAAAAAAGATTTGGTCGAGAAAAACCGATCGTCTATATTTAACGTTGACGTTAAGAATAATATCTGTTTGGCACCCCATCAACCCGTAACGGGACGGCTCCAGGGCCCAGAGCAGACCCCGGACCGCAGGAGGCTTCTGATGGCAGCGGTGAAGAAGGAACAAACCGGGTACGCCCCGGCGCTCCACGTCAATCCCACCGACCTCTACTGGCGTGAGATCAAGGATGCGCAGCCGCTCTCCCGCGAACAGGAGGTGGCCCTGTTCGAGCGCGCCCATGCCGGTGACGAGGACGCACGGGAGCGGTTGATCGTGGCCAATCTCCGCTTCGTGGTCAGCGTGGCCCGTGAATACAAGGACTACGGCTTGAGCCTGATCGAGCTGATCTCGGAGGGGAACGTGGGGCTGCTGGAGGCGATCAAGCGGTTCGACGAAACCCGCGGCTTCAAGTTCATCACCTACGCCGTCTGGTGGATCCGCCAGGCCAT
>JBAZUN010000220.1:0-9245 GCA_041661365.1 Candidatus Latescibacterota bacterium | reverse complement strand
GGACCTTTGCTGAAAGGAAACCCCGCGCGATGATCTCTCCCTGCCACGGCAACCTGCCGCCCTTTGCGCTGCCGTCCAACGTGGTCTACTTCCACGACTGGCGGTACGTCAACCCCGGCGGCTATCGCTGGGTCGGACCGGACGGTCTGAAGGTCCCCATGTTCACCCTCGACCCGGTTCCGTCCATGGCCTACGAGTTCCGCGACATGCCGCTCGGTATCCGCCTGGGGGCGAGGAAGCCCGAGCGATCCGAGCCGGTTCTCACCCCTGAGCAGAACGGCGAGCTCGCCTTCGTCACCGCGAACCTGATCCACGAGGACGGCCGTTACCGGCTGTGGTACGAGACCTGGCCGGTGGAGGACTTCGGGAAGCCCCAGAAGGTCGGCGGATTCAATCTCCTGAAGTACGCCGAGTCCGACGACGGGATCGACTGGAGATTCCCCTCGCTGGGGATCTACGAGCGGGAGGGGACGAAGGCCAACAACACCGTGTTCGGACGGGACTTGAGCCCGGCCCACGGCTTCCACGGCGGGTGCGTTTTCGCCGATCCGTCCGCTCCCGCGGCCGAGCGCTACAAGCTGTTCCACCTGGGCAGCCTGCCGCCGGACGACCTGGAGGCCTACCTCAGGAACCGGCCGGAGGAGGTCGATCCCTTCCACCTGCACAAGAATCCCGCGGCCCTGTTCGGCGGGGTCTCGCCCGACGGCTTCGGCTGGACGCCCGTCCCCGAGCCCCTGGTCCTGCAGACCAGCGATACCCACAACGTCTGCGAGTACGATCCGGTGCTGCAGCAATACGTCGCCTATTGCCGGTCCTGGTTCTTCAACCGCCGCACCATCGGCCGGATGGCGACCGCGGACTTCCGGCGCTTCCCGCTGCCCGAGGAGCTGTTCTGGCCCGGTCCCGACATGGCGCCCTGCGATACCTGGTACGCCAATGGCAAGACCCGGATGCCCGGCACCACGGACTACCACGTCATGTTCCCGATGCGCTGGGTTCTGACCCAGGACACCTTCGACTTCTTCCTCGCCACCAGCCCGGACAACCTTGTCTGGAGCCTGGTCCCCGGCGGCCCGATCTGCGAGCCCGGCCTGCCGGGCCGATGGGACGGCGGTCTGGTGAGCCCCGGTTTAGGGCTGGTGGATCTGCCCGGGGATCGGATCGGCATCCTGGTGGGTGGATCCTACGTGCCCCACAAGCACCCTCGCCGGCCTCCGTACGGAGCCCTCGGTTGGGCGGTCTGGCCCAAGGGGCGTCTGGTGGCCCTCGCCGCGGCCGTGGAAGGGTCGTTCTCCCTTTGGCCCCTGCGCTTCACGGGCCGCGGTGTGCGCCTGAACTTCAAGACCGCCCTGGCCGGCTTCATCAAGGTGGAAGCCTGGGACCACGAGGGGAAATGCCTGCGGGGGTTCGACGAGTGCGAGGCCCTGACCGGGAATCACCTGGACCGCATCGTCACCTGGAATGGACAGACCGACCTCGGCCACGCGGACGGAACCCCGGTAACCCTCAAATTCCAGCTTCGCAGCGCGGAGTTGTACAGCGTCGCCTTTGCCTGAGCCGGATCGGGCGGCACCTCGACGCTCAGGCCAGCCTGAAGGAGTAGACCTTGGCGCCGTCGAGACACGACCGCCCCGCCCACCTCTTCGTTGCCCCGGTGACTGCTCTCCGTCCGGAGGACCTGCCGTGACCCATCGCGAGCGCCTGCTGGCCGCCATCGCCGGGGGCCCGGTCGACCAACTGCCCTGCGCCCCGCGCCTCGACCTGTGGTACATCGCCCTGCGGGCCCGCGGCACCGTACCGCCGCACCTCGAAGGCCCTGGACACCAGCCAGTTGGCCGAGGCCCTGGGCGTGGCCTGCCACGCGGTCAGGGCCGATTACACCCGGCACCGCGAGCCCGGTGATTTAGCGCTGCGGGCCTTCGGCGTGGACAACCACCCGGACTACCCGTTCCGCGTCGAGCTACGCGGGCTGCCACTCGAGTTCCGCCACGAGGCCGGCGAGCTGTGGACCCGTATCCGCACCGGGGCCGGCGAGCTGGTCACGCACCTGCGGCAGACTCCGGAGATGACGCGGGCCGGCATCTCCCTCCCCTTCGTCGAGGAGTAGAACCCCGGCGCGTCGGTCGGGTCGTGCAGGACGTGAACCAGCAGCAGGTGGGACCCGCTCTCAAGAAACGGTGGCGCTTGGGCATGCGCATCCTGCCGGGGTCTCGCTTTCCTGGCGGCAGGAGCCTTGCCTGGCGGCCGCCCATCCGTTCGTTTAGCCTGTACCTCGAGACTTAACCACCCACAGAAGGAGCTTCCCATGCAATACACCCACCTCGGCCGTACCGGCCTGAGCGTCAGCCGGCTGTGCCTGGGCACCATGAACTTCGGCGTCGATACCAGCGAGCCGGACAGCTTCGCCATCATGGACCGCTCCCTCGAGCTGGGCCTCAACTTCATCGACACCGCCAACGTCTACGGCCGGCGGCTTGGCGAGGGGTTCACCGAGCAGATCATCGGCCGGTGGCTGGCGCAGGGCGGCGGGCGGCGCGACCGGATCGTCCTGGCCACCAAGGCGTACAACAAGATGGGGGAAGGGCCCAACCAGGGACGCACCGTCTCGGCCTATCACCTGCGCCGCGAGTGCGAAGCCAGTCTCCGCCGCCTGCAGACCGACCACATCGACCTCTACCAGATGCATCATATCGACCGCTCCACCCCGTGGGAGGAGATCTGGCAGGCCATGGAGCAGTTGGTCCGCGAAGGTAAGATCCTCTACGTGGGTAGCAGCAACTTCCCCGCCTGGAGCATCGTCAAGGGGAACATGCTCGCCCAGCAGCGGCACTTCCTCGGTCTGGTCAGCGAGCAGAGCATCTACAACCTCAGGAACCGCGCGATCGAGACCGAGGTGATCCCCGCCTGTCGGGAGTTCGGCCTGGGGCTGATCCCGTGGAGCCCGCTGGCCGGCGGGCTGCTGGCAGGGGCGCTCGAGGGCGCGAGCGAAGGCCGGCGAAGCAAGCTCGGTGAGCAGGTCGAGAAGGTCCGTCCGCAGCTAGAGCAGTACGAAGCCCTGTGCCGGGAGATGGGCGAGAAGCCGGCCGACCTCGGGTTGGCCTGGCTGCTGCACAACCCCGTCGTCACCGCTCCGATCATCGGTCCCCGCACCGCGGCGCAGCTCGAATCCAGCCTCCGTGCGCTTGATATCCGGCTCGACGACCCGGTGCGCCAGCGCCTCGACGGGATCTGGCCCGGCCCCGGCGGGGAAGCGCCCGAAGCCTATGCCTGGTAGGTCCGTGTCCGTGCGCCTGATCGTGGCGCCCCCGGCTCAACCTTCGAGGGTAAATCTCGTCACTACCCGGTCGGCGTAGTACCAGGCGTCCTCGGCGGGGTCGACGGCCGGCCCGGCAGGTGGAGGCGACGGCGCCGAAAGCCGCGTCACGGTAGGATTACCCGGTCGCCAGACGGAGAGCTGTCCGTCCAGCGCGATGCCGACCACGGCCCCGCTTTGCGGCAGCACCATCAGGCCCCGCTCTGCCCGACCGAAGTCGGTGCAGGCGGTCTGCAGCCGCACGGACCGACGCCACCCTCGGCCGTGCAGGAGCGCTCCATCGGCCAGGAGCAGATAGACCGACCGGCGGCGACCGGCGCCGGTCATGGCCACGCACTCGCCCGGGAGCGCCACGCGCTCCAGGACCTGCATCTCGGCCACCTCGAGGATGAGCAGCTCGCGACCGACCGCGGCCAGCAGCCGCCCCGCTCTGCCCGGGGCTTCGGCGATCGGGCCGACCTGGCCGACTTCGGAGAACAGGATCACGGTCTCGGAGCCCGCCCAGTAGCGGAACAGCCGTCCGAGGCGCGAGGACCACGAGGGGGTCCAGCAGGTCTGCGGATCGAAGGCGATGCTCGCCGGGTTGGGGCCCTGGGTGCCCCAGACTGAGCCGTCGCCGAAGCGCACCAGTTGGACGGCCGCCTCGCCGATGCGGCAATGCGCGTTGGTGCGGGTGTCGGTGGCCCAGAGCCCGGGCATGGCCTCGCCGTGGTTCGCCAGCAGACTGCGGCCGCGGCGTCCGGCGAAGGCGGCCGGACCGTGGTTCGCGCGGTGGTCGTCGGCCCACACCTTGCCGTGGCTGCGGGACAGGCCGGTGGCTCGGTCAAGGGTGAAGGCGTACCCCAGGTCGTAGGTGTCCGTGCCCAGCAGGCCGGAGGGGGAGATGGCCAGGCATCGGCACTCGGCCGGAGTCGGGTTGACCGCCACCTGCACCAGGCGACCACCCGCCACGTCGGCCTTGAAGAGGCGGGTGAAGGTGTAGTAGTAGAACCCGCCTCCCGGAGCCATGAGGAAGTCGCCGCCGGGTTCGTCGTCGGCATCGCGCGACCACTCGCCCAGCAGTTCGCCGGTCGCCGGGTCGACCGTGGCCACGTGGGCCCGGCCACGCCCTTCCTCCCAGGTCTGCACCAGCAGCAGGTGGCGTCCTTCGTGCTCCCACCAGGCGAGGTGGCCGCTCAGGTCGCCGGGCAGGCGCGGCACTGGGATCGGCTCGACCCGACCGGGGGTAGCCGCATGGCGTAGCGGAGAACTGGGTTGCCGTGGGGCTGCTGGCCGACGCGTCAAGGCGCGGGCCGGGCGCACGGCGAACAGGCGCTTGCGCGCTGGCAGGGACTTGGGTACCGTTCACCGCATGAAGCTGCTTTTGGAGAACCTGCCCCCGACGCTAGCCGATCGGGCCGAGATGATGCGCGCATGCCTGGCGGCCTTCGAGGCGGTCATGCCGCTGGAGGCGGTATACCTGTTCGGGTCCCACGCCCGCGGGGACGCTCGGCCTGACAGCGACGTGGACTTGTGTCTGGTCAGCGAGGGCGCGGAGCGTCAGCTCGAGGCCGCAGCCAGATTCAGGCATGCGCTATGGGACGTGTGGCCGCGACCGTCGTTCACGCTGGTGCCCATCGCTCCCCTCCGCCTTGCCGAGAAGCGAGCACGGGGGGACCACTTCTTCACCACCTTGCTCGAAGAGGCCGTGCAGCTTGGCGCGGAGGACTGACAGCAGCAATCCGGCCGATCGGATGAGATCGCGGCCCTGCTCGACACCGTCCGCGGCCGCGTGACCGCGAGCACTCCACCCTCCTGACCAGACTTGCTGTCCGGCCGGCACTCGGCACCCCCGACCCTGCGTATCGTCCCGCAGAAGGTCTGGTGAGCGGGGCATAGGTCGACCCGTCGGGAAACCTGTTCCCGAGCTGCCGCGGCTTCATCTACGCCCCGGCCCCACGTCCCTCAGCAACGAGGTGCACCACCCATGCTCGAGATCGACTGGCGACAGGGACCGGCCTACCCGCTAGGCATCCAGGACTGCTCCGTCGGGGTCGTGAACCGGAGGATCATCTCCGCCGGCGGCTTCTCCCGACATCCCAAGAATGTCTTACAACCCCATCCGGACGCCTTTGGCGGCGAGCCCAGCGGCTTCACCCGTCTCACCTTCCTGTTCGACCCGTGCGACGAGGCGGCTGGCTGGACGCGGATCCCCGACCGGCCGGGCGTCGCCCGTCAAGGGGCGGCAGCCGCCGTGGTCAACGACGAGCTGTGGACCTTCGGCGGCTTCAGCTACTCGGAGCCCCTGTGCTTCCAGGACGTGTGCCGCCTGCGGCAGGTCCGTGGCGCGTGGGCCTGGGAGACGGTGGACACCTGCCCGTTACCGTGGCCCATGTGCTGGCCGGGCACTGCGGTTCTGGGGACCAAGGTCTACCTCATCGGCGGCGTGGACTACTTCCAGCCGGAAGGGGAGGCCGGTCCTGACCTGCACGCGGAAGCCGGCCGTGCCGGGAACCCGGTGGGCCAGGCCACCTGGGTCCTGGACACCGCGCGCCTGGACCAGGGCTGGGCCCGCCTGGCCGATCTGCCCGGCACCGCCCGCGGCCTGGGCGGCGTCGGTGTGGGCGGTGGCCGGATCTGGGTCCTGCGCGGTTTTCACGGGGCGCTGCACAAGGCCCCGGACGGCGGCGCGTACTACAACGTCGTGGACAGTTGGGTCTATGATCCCGCCGCCGATGCGTGGTCGCGTCTGCGCGACCTGCCCCACGGGTGCAATTATGGAGTTGTGGTCCACCGCGACCGCTATCTCGTCCTGCTGGGCGGCTACCGGTACCCCAAGACGCAGAACCCCGACGGCACGCGCACGGACTGCTACACGGCCGCCGAGCAGGGCCGCGACTGGAAGGAGTTCTTCCAGCGACGGGTCCTGGCCTACGACACGCAGACCGGCGAGCTGACAACCGCCGATCCCCTGCTGGATGAGGACAACGGGCCACTGGCGGTGATGCTCGACGATACCATCTACTACGTGGGCAGCGAAGGCGGGCACGGGCTCTGGCACCCGGACGCCTTCCTGATCGGGCGGGTCAGGGAGCGGTCGATCCCTGCTGCAGTCAGTCCTTCTCCCGGCGCGGCCGTCCGAGCAGAACCGTCAGCCCTTCCTCGATCCAGCCGGCGTTCCAGTGGTGGGGCATGTCCGGGTGGGGGATGAAGGTATGCCGGACTCCGGCGGCGGTCAGGGCGACGGCCAGAGCAGCCATCTGGTCGTGGAACGCCTCCCCGGAGACCAGCACCAGGCCGGGTGCCGGTGGCCACGGCTGCCGCTCCTGGCGGACGGCGCGCAGGGGCAGGTCGCGCTGCCAGGCAGCGTCGTCCTGGTAGAACTCGTCCCCCCACCGGCGCCAGTCGTCGCTGGCCACCGGCGCGTCGAAGATGAGGGTGCCGGCCACCCGGTCGGGTATCTCCCGGGCGAGGTTCCAGGCCCCGAGACCGGACTTGCTGAACCCGACAAGAATGAATGAGTCCAGCGCCAGCTCCTGGATCTGGGCGACGGCTTGGTCGCGGATGCCGCGGTTGTACCAGACGACGCGCGGAAACCGGATCGCGTGGACGCAAACCTCAGGGTAGCCGGCGAGATGCTGCGGAATGGCCCCGTAGGTGCGGTCCTCGGGGGTCGTGGCGGGCAGGAAGACCAGGTCAGCGCTCACGGTGCAGTACCTCCATCATGGCCCAGAAGTTCTCCATGGGCGTGCCGGCGACGATCTGGTTGGAGCAGCCGACGATGCACCCACCGAGATCCTTGGCCGCTGCCAGGGCCCGGCGCGTTTCGGCGACCACGTCCTCGACCTTCCCGGTGTGCAGCGTCTGGGAGTTGATGCCGCCGAGCAGCGTCAGCCGCGGGTACGCCTTCCGCAGGCGCCGCAGGTCCATGCCGGAGAGGGTGTCGCACTCGTAGAAGAACCGCACGCCCGAGGCGCCGAACAGGTCCTCGGCCACGGACCACACGTTGCCGTCGGTGGCGAAGCCGTGGAGGACCCCGGCGGCCTCGCACGCTGCCGAGATCCGCTGCAGCGCGGGCAGCATGAGCTCGTGGAAGGCCCTGGGCGAGACGAGTGGACCCCGCGGCGTGGCGAAGTCGCCGCCACCGTAGCCGAACCGCACGCCCTGACGGCCGGCCAGGGCCGCCTGGCGCGCCGCACGCTCGGCCTGGGCATCCAAGTAACGCCGGACCAGGTCGGGCCGAAGGGCCACCGCCTCCAGCCACGCGGGCTCCCGCGGGATGCACAGGCCCACGGCAGCGCCGCCGTAGGGCACCCCGTCCTCCCCGAACTCGGCCACCGTCCGCCGGTACGCGTCGAACGCCGAGGGGTGCGGCGCGTACCGCTCCAGCGCCTGCTCTTCGGCCTCCACCGTCCGCTCGAGATCGTCCAGGGTCGGCTCGGACGCCGGGCTGCGGTCGACCACCTGGTACAGCTCGGTCTGGGGATCGTGTCGCATGACCCGGTACGAGGTCCGCTCGTCGCCGTACACGAAGGTGAACTCGTCGACCCGGCGCGTGGGCCGCTCCGGCAGTCGCCAATACTGAGTACGGACCACGTCCAGGGCGAGGGTCCGGCACAGGTCCACGGCGTCCTGCCAGCAGCGGGCCAGGTACTCCTGGTGGGCCTGTTCGCCTTCCCACAGGGCCCGAGCCTCGAGGTACTGGACCCGGCCCCCGCCGATGTACGCCTCGCGACCCAGGACTTGAGAGGCCACCGCGGCGGAGAACCCGGTCTGGTAGATGGGAACCTTGTCGTACGGCCTGTGCTCAAAGGCGCAGTGCACGCGCTCACGTGGGGTCATGGGCCACTCCGGGATAGCGTGGTCGCGCCGGGACCGGGTCGACGCGGTATGGGTCGATCCCCAGCCGCTGGCCGCCAAATACCGGGTGGAGCGGCTCGCCGTCAACCCGCGACCGGTCCATCGGCGCCGCCCGGGGCGTCGCTGCCGAATGGCACGCGCTCGGGCACTTGCTCGATCGCCTCGCGACCGGCTTGCCGGCTCGATCGAGGCGGACCATATTGGCGCGGGGTGCGCGGACGCCGGACCGTGCGGCCGGCCGCCGACGACCCGACCAACCAGGATCAGCCAGGCCCACCTGACACGGGAGCTGAACATGGTTCTGCACATCGGCTTCGGCCTGCAGGACGTCACGCCGCCCCTGGGCGTGGCCATGGACGGATACGCCAAGCGCGAGGGGGTGGCGCGCGCTGTCCATGACCCGCTGCAGGCTCGGGCCCTGGTGGCGGAGGACGGCTCGACCGCGGTGGCGGTGGTGGTGGCGGACGTCATCGAGCTGAGCCGGCGGCAGGTGGAGCGCACCGGCTTGCTGGTCGAGCGCTGGACCGGCATTCCCCGTGGTCACGTGATCGCCGCCGGTACGCACACCCATTCGGGCCCCGTGCCCTGGGCCAAGCCACCGGCCGGAGCGCGCCCGGCGCCCAACCACCACTACGGCCAGCTGCTGCCCGACCTGCTGGCCAGCGCCGTATGCCGGGCGTGGGCCGAGCGCCGGCCGGCCAGTCTGGCCGCGGCAACGGCCTGCACGCGGGCGCAGACGGTCAACCGCCGCTGTCCCGGTGCGGCCACGGATGAAGAGCTGTGCCTGATCCACGTCCGTCGTCGCGGTGGCGCGGATGCGCTGGTGCTCAGCTACGCCTGCCACGGGGTGGTGATGGGGCCGGACAACCTGTCCCTGTCGGCCGACTGGATCGGCGGCACGCGAGCAGCCTTGGAGCGCGACCACCCCGGCCTGTTTCCGGTGGTGCTGGCGGCGCCGTCGGGCGACGTCAATCCACTGCCGGGCACCGTGCGCCGGCTGCTGGCCGAGCACGGACCGGAGTTCTTCACCAACGATCCCTTCAGCGGCATCTACGACCGCACGGGCGGCACCTTCGCCGAGATCGAGGCCATG
>JBAZUN010000219.1:5588-9289 GCA_041661365.1 Candidatus Latescibacterota bacterium | reverse complement strand
CTACCTTGCTGAAGAGTGACGGCGGCTACCCGACCTTCAGGGACTGACCAGCTTCTCCATGAGCAGGTGACCCCGCTCCAGGTGCAAAGACCCGGCCACGGCGCTCTCCTCGTCGAAGGCGGTCAGATCGTCGCGCTGGACGCCGGTCCCCCACAGCGCAAAAGGGACCGGCTCGCGGCTGTGGGTGCGGAGTTGGATCGGGGTGCGGTGATCGGGCACCAACAGAACCCGGTACCGGCCGAAGGCCGGCAGCCCCTCGCATACCGGCCCGACCACCTTCGCGTCGAACTCTTCCAGGGCCTGCACCTTGGCCGCCGCGTCGCCGGCGTGGGCCGCCTCGTCCGGGGCCTCCACGTGCAGGTAGACCAGGTCGAGCCGCTCCAGGGCGCGGAGGGCGTATTCGGCCTTCCCCGCGTAGTTGGTGTCGAGGTACCCGGTGATCCCCGGCACCTCGATCACCTGCAGGCCGGCGATCCGGCCGATCCCGCGCACCAGGTCCACGGCCGAGATCACCCCACCGACCAGGCCGTACCGCTGGCGCAGGGTCGGCAGCCGCAGGGCACGGCCGGCCCCCCACAGCCAGATGGCGTTGGCCGGAGGTTGGCCGGCGGCCATCCGGCGGTGGTTCTCGGGGGCCTCGGCCAGGATCGGGCCGGCAGCATCCATCAGGGACCGCATCGCCTCCTGCCCGGGGCCGGTCGGCAGGTGAGCGGCGATCGACTGCCCCATGATGTCGTGCGGTGGGTACGCGACCAGCGCGTCCGGGCCGCCGCGCCAGACCACCAGGTGGCGGTATCCTACCCCGGGGTAGAAGCGCACCCCCTCGCGGCTCAGGCCGGTCGCCACCCGCTGGAGCAGGGCCTCCCCTTCCTCCCGCGACAGGTGGCCGGCGCTGTAGTCGACCAGCACGTCCCCATCCCGGGTGATCAGGTTGCAGCGGAAGGCGACCTCGTCGTCGGCCAGGACGATCCCCTGGCTGGCCGCCTCCAGCGGGGCCCGGCCGGTGGCGTAGGCGCAGCTGTCGTACCCGAAGATCTCCAGATTGCCGACGTCGCTCCCCGGCGGACGACCAGGCGGGATGATGGTCACCAGGCCACCGGCCCCCTCGCGGGCCAACCGGTCCATGTTCGGGGTGCGGGCCGCCTGCAGCGGGGTGCGTCCTCCGAGGGAGTCCTGCGGATAGTCGCCGGCCCCGTCCGGAACCAGGACGACGTATTTCACCCTACAGGTCCTCCATGCGGATCAGCTGCGGCTCGCCCTTGACCTCGCTCAGCCCGGTCAGGGCCGCCAGGGCGCGGCTCATCTGCCGCTCGCGGGCCTCGTGGGTGACGATCACCAGGGGGACCGAGCCGCCCTGCAGGTCGCGCTGCTTCTGCAGCACCGAGGCGATGCTGATCCGCTCGACGGCCAGCACGTGGGCGATCTTCTCCAGCACCCCGGGGCAGTCCGAGACCCGCAGCCGCAGGTAGTAGCGCAGCTCGCTCTCGGCGATGTCGGCCAGCTCGAGGGCGCCGTCCCCGAGGATCATGTCGCCGATGGCGGTGCCGGCCCCGACCCGCTTGCGCTGGACCAAGTCGACCAGGTCGGCCATCACCGCGCTGGCCGTGGGCATCTGCCCCGCGCCCCGGCCGTAGAAGACCTGGTTCCCCACGGCCGAGCCGACGACCTCGATGGCGTTGAACTCGTCGTGGATGTTGGCCAGCAGGGAGTCGTTCGGCACCATGGCCGGATGGACCCGGGCCTGGACCCGGTCCCCGGCCAGCTTGGCGATGGCCAGCAGCTTGACCGTGTACCCCAGCTCCCGGGCGTACTGCAGGTCCAGGGCCTCGATCCGCTCGATCCCCTCGCAGAAGACCTGGCTCCCGATCACCCGGCTGTGGAAGGCGATGCGGCAGAGGATCGACAGCTTCTGGGCCGCGTCGCGGCCGCTGACGTCCATGGTGGGGTCGGGTTCGGCAAACCCCTTTTCCTGGGCCAGCCGCAGGATCTCGGGGTAGTCGCCGGCGCCGCGGCTCATCTGGGTCAGGATGTAGTTGGTGGTGCCGTTGAGGATACCGTAGAGCGACTCGACCCGGTTGGCCACCAGGCCGGCCCGCAGCGAGCGGATGATCGGGATGCCGCCGGCCACGCTGGCCTCGAACATCAGGTCCACCCCGCGGGCCAGGGCCAGCTCGAACAGCTCGTCCCCGTGCTCGGCCAGCATCGCCTTGTTGGCGGTGACCACGTCCTTCCCCGAGGCCAGGGCGGCGCGCACCCACTCGATGGCGCCCGGAGCGCCGGTCAGCTCGACCACCAGGTCGACGGCCGGATCCTCGACGACCTCCATGGCCGCGCCGGTCAGCAGGGCCGGATCGACCGCCACGTCGCGCGGCCGCGCCGGGTCGCGCACGGCGATACGGCGCAGGGCAAAGTCCATCCGCCGCCGCCGCACCGCGGCCGGCGCGTCGTGCAGCAGCCGCACCAAACCGCTCCCCACGTTCCCCAGGCCGATCAGGCCGATTCCCACCGGTCGGTTCATCTCACCATCCCTTCACAGAGGTTGCGGAAAATACGGGACGGGTGCGAATAATCGCAAGGTCGCGGTCCTGGCACGGCTGGATTCGCGCAGGCCAACCGCGGTGCGCAACCTTTTGCGCGGCCTTCAGGGATCACTGAGGCGCGCCAGCTCGGCGATTACCTGTTGTCGCGTGGCGTCGGGCTCGGGGTGCAGGGCCAGGAAGCGTTTATACTCGGCCGCGGCCTCGGTCCGGCGCCCCAATCCCAGCAGGGCCGTGGCCAGGTTGAGGTGGGCCTCGGCCCGCGCCGGGGTCCGGGCCAGGACCTGCTCGAAGGCAGTCGCGGCCAAGGCATACTCCCCTCGGCCCAGCAGCAGGTGACCCAAGGAGAAGCGGGACTCGGTCAACTCCGGGTCGCGCTCGAGCGCGGCTCGGTACGCCGCCTCGGCCTGTTCCGGGTGGCTGGTCTGCTCGAGCAGGTACCCGAGATTGTGGTGCAGCTCGGCCCGCGCCGGCGCCAGGCGGACCGCCTGCTGATAGGCCTCGAGCGCCTCCTGCACTTTCCCGGTCTGCCGCAGGGCCTCACCAAGAAGAGCACGCAGATTGCCGTCCTGCGGGGCCAGCGAGACCGCCCGCTCAAAGGCGGCCGCAGCCTCGAGGCCACGCCCGCGGGCCAGGTAGAGGCGACCGATCCCGAGGTACGGCGCTACCCGCTCGGGCGCTAGACGAGCGGCCCGACGAAAGGCCTCCAGGGCCTCGGCAATGCGGCCGTCGCGAACCAGCAGCTCAGCCATGGCCTGGTGGGCCAGGGCATTAGCCTCGTCCCGCCGGAGCGCCTCCTCGTAGTGGGCCAGGGCCTGGGCCCAGTCCTGCCGTTTTCGCGCCTGATCGCCGAGAAGCAACAGGACGGCGACGCTGTCCTTCCCCGCGGCGAGGTACGCATCGGCTGCACCGCTCTCGTCCCCCAGCGCGGCAGCCGCGTCTCCCGCGAGCTGCAGCAGCTCGGGATCTCCCGGCCATCGCCTCAGTGCCTGGGCCAGGGCCTCTCGGGCCGAGGCGGCAGACGCGGAGGCGAGGAAGGCCTTGGCCAGCCCCTTGTGGGCCTCGCGCAGTTCGGGATCAAGCCGCAGGGCTTCCAGGAAGGCGACCCGGGCCGAGTCGGGCTGGCCCTGTTCGAGGAAGGCGGCGCCCAGGTTGTGGTACCCC
>JBAZUN010000219.1:0-5578 GCA_041661365.1 Candidatus Latescibacterota bacterium | reverse complement strand
CGTGGGCTGGAGCGCCAAAGCCTGGCGGTACGCGACCACGGCCTGGCGGAAGAGCCCCTGCTCCTGAAAGGCCGTGCCGAGGTTGTGCAGGGCCGGAACCAGGTCCGGCTGCAGCTCGAGGGCCCGGCGATAGTCGGCCACGGCCAGGTCCGGCTCACTCAACCGCAGGTGAGCCGTGCCGATGTTGTAGTGGGCCCGGGCCAGGCCAGGGTCGAGGTCGAGGGCGTGGCGGCTGATGGCAATCGCCTCGCGCAGCCGGCCCGATTCGAGGTAGACCTTGCCCAGGTTCACGTACGGCCGGGGCATCCGCGGTCCCTGGGCCACGGCGTCGGCCCAGAGACGCTCGCCGGACTGCCAGACCGGGTGACGCTGCACGCAGAGCAGGCCGAACAGTGCCAGGACCGGCCAGAGCAGGCGGCGGGCCCGGGACGGCGCGGCGGCCAGCAGGCCGGCCAGGGCCAGGGCCGCGCCGACCAGCGGCAGGTAAAGCCGGTGCTCGTTGACCAGGACGTTCAGCGGCACCAGCGAGCTGGGGAGGAGGGCCAGGCCGAACCAGCAGCAGCCGAGCCAGACCGTCGGGTTCCGGTGTCGCTGTCGTGCTGCCAGCCAGAGAAGGGAGCCGGCCAGCAGCAGCGCCACCACCCCTGCGGCCTCTACCGGAACACTGGCCGCGCGGAACTGCGGCTCCACGCTCAGGTGGAACGGCGCGGCCACCTTCCACAGATAGAACCCGGCCGCCTTGAGCTGCGTGGCTGTCTGGACCGCGAGGGGACGGACCGGCTCGAGGATCGCCTTGCCGAGGATCGCCCTGGTCGCGATCAGATAGACCAGACAGACCGCAGCCGGGGCCGCCAGCAGTACCCAGGGGCGCGCTGATCGCCCCACGCTGGCCGTTGAATCAGGGCCATCGCTGTTGACGACGATCATCGACCTTGGCCGGCTGACCAACCAGACCGCGCCCAGCAGCGGGAGCACCACGCCGATCTCCTTGGCCCCCAGGGCCGCCAGTTGGCAGGCCGCCAGGAAGGCCACCGTCCTCCCGGGGCGCAGGGCCGTGGCCTGCCGGACCAGCACCCACATCCCCAGCACGACGAACAGGGTCGCCAGCACCGAAGAGCGGGCGCTGACGTAGCTCACCGGCTCGGTGCACAGGGGGTGCAGCCCCAGGACCAGGGCCGCGATCAGGGCCGCACCCGAGTCGGGCACCAGGATCCTGAAGAGCCGCCAGGAGGCCAGGCATACCAGCAGGTGGAGGACCAGGTTGACCAGGTGATACCCCGGCGGAGCGTACCCTCCCGCGGCGTAGTTCAGGGCATAGGTCGCCAGGACCAGGGGCCGGTACATCCGGGCCTCGGGCATCCCCGAGAAGCAGCCGGGATCGGCCAGGGAACGGACGTGGGGATTCTCCAGGAGCGAGTGTTCGTCGTCGTAGTGGAAGCCGTTGCGCAGGGAGCCGGCATGGGCGACCAGCACGCAGACGACCAGGATCAGGCCGCCACGCCAGCGTTCGGCCCGTGCTTCAGCCACCGGAGGCCGATCCGCGCAGGGAGCGCAGCACGGCGGTCACCTCGGCCCGGTCCTGGTCCGAGAACCGCAGCAGCACTCCGGAGAACGCGGCGAAGACCGCCGCGCCGACGACCAGCCTGACCCCGGGCTGAGCCAGGCCCGCGGTGACGGCAAAGGCGGTGGCCGACGCCGTCGCCGAGGAGACCGTCAGGCGCAGCAGCCTGGTCCAGGGGAGCAGAAGGCGCCAGCGCCATTCGAGCTGTCGCGCGATGGCCCCGACCAGCACGATCACCTGCACCCAGGTCGCGGTCACCGCGGCCAGGGCCGGACCGAGGAAGGCCCAGTCCGGGGCGCGGGTGTTCAGCAGGTGTACCAGGCCGATCCCCAGGGCCACGTTGATCCCCAGGTCGAGGAGGCTGGCCCACGTGGTCCAGTGGGCCCGACCGATCCCGACCAGGACCGGTCCGTAGACCGCGCATCGGACCGGCAGAGCGAGGAGGAAGACCCGGAAGACCCAGACCCCCGGGCGTAGGATTCCGGCAGGTACACGGCCATGAACGGTCCGGCAAAGCAGAAGAGGAAGGCGAACAAGGGCAGGACCAGCAGGGCCAGACGACCGATGGCCTGCTGCCAGAGCTCGGCGATCTCGGTGATCCGTCCTTCCTGGTGGAGTCCGCTGATCCGCGGTACCAGAACCGTGACCACGGCACCCAGGAGCAGACTCACCGGCACCTCGACGGCGGCCAGGTGGTACTGCGCCAGCACCGCCGCCGGGAAGAAGGCGGCCACCACGATCCGATCGACGTACCGCGACAGCCCGCCGACCGCGTCGGTGAGCCAGATCGGCAGGGCGCAGGCCAGCAGCTCGCGCCCTCCCTGCCCGAGGCGTTCGGCTCCTGGACGCGGTCCCGTGGCCAGGCGGGTCACGATCATCCCGATCGCCAGCCGGAAGACGCCGATCACCGAGACCAGGAGGAGAACCGCCCTCACCTCCAGTCCCAGCCAGAACCCGGCAGCCGCAACGAGTATCAGACCCAGGGCATGGGCCAGGGACAAGCCGGCCTGCCAGCCGGCCCGGCCCGCGGCCACCAGGGCCGAGTCGACGAAGCCGCCGCAGACCAGGGAGAAGAGATAGGGCAGGAACGGTGCGAGGAGCGCGCCCAGGTCGCCCACCTCGGTCAGGGCGCGTGGATCCAGCCATTCCATCGCCAGCGGCCCCAGGATCGGCAGGAGCAGGGCGAGGAGCAGCCCGGAAAGGGTGAGGGCCCCGGCCACCTGAAGGAGGAGCACCGAGCGGCCGGCCGCATCGCGGCGCGGGAAGAGATAGAGGACCGTGGTCGGCAGTCCCAGCAGGAAGAGGGGAACCACGGCGCTGCCGAGGATCCAGACCGCGGCCCAGGCCCCGACCTGCTCGACGGGCCAGGCGCGAGCCAGGATGGCGTTGACGGCGAGGAGCGAGGCGGTCCCCGACGCCCGACCCAGGGCCACCAGCGCCGCGGTGCGGGTCAGGCCGGTCGTCATCCTCAGTCCGGCCGCACGGCGAGGACGGCGACGAAGGCCGGCTTGCGCAGAAGCCGGTTCGCCAGTCGGTCGCAGAGCTGCCAGCATCCGTGGGGCCAGGACCGGCTCCACCGCGGAAAGCCGACCAGGGCCAGGGCCTTGTTGGCCAGGAAGGCGAAGCGTCGGACGCGCAGTCCGGCCTCCTCGAGCGCGGCGGCCAGGTCAGCCTCGGCAAAGCTGTGGAGGTGGGCGTTGGCCGGGGTCAGCCGGTTGCAGTGGATGCACAGGTGCTGGAGGATCCGCTCGCGGTACGGGACGCAGATCAGCAGTCGGCCGCCCGGAAGCAGAACCCGCCTGACCTCGACCAGGGCCTGAACCGGCTCGGTCAGGTGCTCGAGTACCTCGGACAGGACGAGGGCGTCGAAGGACGCGGGTTGAAACGGCAGCCGGTACACGTCGGCGACGTGGAACCGATCGACCTCGGGGAAGCGACGCCGGGCCGCGGCCACCCCGCGCGGTGACAGGTCGACGGCGTGGACCTCGGCACCGGTGCGGCGACAGCGGGCCGCCAGCCAGCCCGAGCCGCACCCCAGGTCCATCATTCGCTCACCGGCGGACGGGGCCAGCATCCGCACCAAGGCCTCGATCCGCCTGGCCTCCGAGGCCCGTTGCTGGGGCTCCAGGTCGCGCGGGTCGAGGATCGCCTCCGCGTCGAGCCGGTAGTGGGTCAGGTAGTCGGCCGGGGCCGCGGTGGCGGCGCGGCGCGGAACAGAGCCTGCCATCGAGCACCACCCGGAGCGGAAAGGGGCGCCGCCGGTTTCACCGCCGCTGGCGGGACGCAAAAAAACCTGCCCGTCAACAGCGGGCAGGAGCGAGGGCCGGAAGCCGGACGGGGAGCGTTACTCCCCCGTGACCAGACTCGACTCAGAAGGGATCGGCGACCGCGCCGTCCTTCTCGGCTGCATGCAGGATCTGTACCCGCTCGGCCGTCTCGACGTCGGCTACCGGCTGCTTCAGGCTCTCCTCCAGCATACGGACCACGTCCTTGAGGTTGTTCAGCAGCTCGTCCTTGGCCGCGACCTGGAGCTTGAGCGATTCCACCTCGTCCTCGGACTGGGCCACCTTCATGCGCAGTTCGTCGATGTGAGGCTGGATCGCCTCCATCTTGGCCTTGAGCCCGCGTAACCGCACCGAGGTGAGGAACTTGGTCGCCAGGACACACAGGAACGCCAGCAGCGTCCAGACCATGAGCACCCCCCGCCTGGCAGCCCGAAGGAACCTCGTCCGCGGACTGCTGACCTGGGCCGACAGTGGCCGTCTTCGGCCCGATGCAGGCCGACGGCAGGCCACCCGCGACATACCCCAAGCGATTGAACAATCGAATAATAGCGCCGCCCTCGATGGGTGTCAACCAGGCAACGTCGTTCCTTCCGGACAGGAGCCCCTCCGGGGTGGGACTGTGCATCACCGGCCAGGCCGGATATATTCTCGCATCCCTTTCCCCACGGGCCTAGTCGTCCTGACCTCGTCCCGATACGACCGACGCTGCCGACCATGAGCGATTTCCTGCACTCCCTTCAGCGTGGCCCCCTGCTCGCCGACGGCGCCATGGGCTCCCTGCTCTTCGAGCGGACCGGCCGGCTGTCCGAGCCGAACCACGTGTACGAGGCGTTCAACGCCGACCGGCCGGACTTGGTCCTGCAGGTCCACCTCGCCTACCTGCAGGCCGGCGCGCGCTGCCTGACCACCAACACCTTCGGCGCCGGCCGGGCCCAGCTTGCCGCCTATGGCCTGGCCCACCGAACCCCCGAGCTGAACCGCGCCGGCGTGGCCGTGGCCCGGCGGGCGATCGGCGACTTCGTCGAGCAGAGCCGGGCCGAGGGACCGTTCCACGTCCTGGGCTCCATCGGGCCGCACGACGAACCGACCGGCGGCGACGACGAGCAGCTCCGGGCCCTGGTCGAGGCCGGGGTCGACGCGGTGCTGCTGGAGACCTTCGTCGACCTGGAGCAGGCGACCTCGCTGGTCGAACGGCTGCGGGTCCTGGCCCCGGACCTGCCGGTCGTCGTGGGGATGGCCCTGCAGCAGCGCCCCGAGGGGGGGTGGAACCTCGACCCGGTCCGGTTCGTCGACCGCATGGCCGAGTTGGACGTGGCCGCCGCCGGGGTGAACTGCTGCGCCCCGCGCGAAGCCCTCGCCTTCCTCGACGCGGTTGGTGAGCTGCCCGCGGTTCGTGAGCGACGGGTACTCCTCTCGGCCATGCCGAACGGCGCCGACTTCCACCGCATCGGTCACCGGTACCTCACCGGCGTCAACCCCGAGTACATGGGGAACCTGGCGCGGCAGCTCGTTGACCGCGGGGTAGCCTTGGTCGGTGGCTGTTGTGAGGTGCATCCGCCCCACCTGGCCGAGATGCACAACTACCTGCAGGGCCGCCTGGTGGGCCGGGACCGGATCTGGGCGAGTGCTCCGGCCGCGACCCTGCCACCGATCAGCGACGAGGTGAAACGGACCAACGGTCCCCTCTCCCGCAAGCTCAAGGACGGCGGGTTCGCCGTCAGCGTCGAGATGC
>JBAZUN010000218.1:0-9300 GCA_041661365.1 Candidatus Latescibacterota bacterium | reverse complement strand
GGTGAGGTTCGCGGCCTTCACCCCGGAGACCAACCCGGCCGCGGTCAGCCACGACGGTCAGCGCCGGCTCCGCCTGGAACGGCTCAGGCTGGAGAACGGCCTGGCCCGAGCGACGGTGGAGCTAGAACCGGCCTTGGTGGAGTTCACCTCCATGACCGTCGGTGACAGCCTGGCCATGGCCGGAGCCGCGGTGTCGGTCGCCTTCACCGTGGCCAACCGGGGCGGTACCCGGGCCGTCGGGCTGCGTGTCCGGCTGCTGACCGAGGATCCTCTCGTCGAGATCCTGGACCCGGAGATCGTGCTGGCGGACCTGGGCGTGGGGCAGACCTCCCTGGGCCCCACGGTCAGCCCCCAGGGATATCCCCGCTTCCGCTTCTTCGCCGGCCTGCAGGAGGCGCATCGGGCCGTACTCGGGCTGGAGCTCTACGACGCCGAGGGCGTGCTCCTCGACTGGAGCGAGGTGACGGTGGCCGGGATCCCGTCCTGCCTGGTCAGCGGGATCGTCCGCGACCCGGCCGGCCAGATCCTGGCCGGGATCCCGGTCGTGATAAGTGGGGCCCAAGGCGCCTCTGGGACGTCGGTGCCCTCGGACCAGGTCGCTGAGACGGTCCGCACCGACAGCAGCGGTCGGTACGAGCTCCGTGTGCCCCTGGGGGCCTATTACATCGCGGCGCGGCCGGTTCAGGAGAGCCCGTGGATAGGGGAGCAGAATCTGGCCTCGGTGTCGGTTTGGTCAGACACGACCATCGACTTCACCCTGACCCGGGCCTACCGGCTCCGCGGGCATGTGTACGACCCGGATGGGAACCTGGTGAGGCTGGTCTCTCTGCAGCTGACGACCCTGGACGGCGCCTCGAGCACCTGGTCTTGGACTGGGGGGGACGGTGGCTATGACGTCAAGGTGCCGGCCGGTCGCTACCAGCTTATCACGGGAAACGTGGGGCCGTATCCGGCCCAGGTGGTGGCCGAGATCCAGGTGGAGGCTGACCAGACCCTCGACCTGCACCTGCAGCGCGGAACGCGGCTGGCTCTCCGCGTGACCGGCGAGGAGGGAGAGCCGGTGCCGGGCCAGAGCTTCTACCTCCAGCCCCTGGACGGCCAGCTCGGCTCCACCGTGCGTTCCGTCATCAGCGGGCCCGAGGGGGTGGGTGAGGCCGGGGTCGTGCCGGGCAGGTACGCCATTTCACCGAACATCACGCCCGCACCCTACCTGCCGCCGGCCAGCTTCCAGGTCGAGGTCAACGGTGATACCACGGTGACCGTGGTCCTGGCCCGGGGGGTGCGGGTCGCCGGCTGTCTGGTGGACGAGTCCGGGAACGAGCTGCCCTCCGGAGTGGGTGGGAATCTGTCGTTCTCGTCGGTAGCAGGGGGAGGCTGGAACTCCTACTCCCTCGGCGCAGGGAAGATACTTGGCGACGGGGATCCGCACTTCAGCCTGGGACTGGCTCCGGGCCAATACCGGGTATACGTCAGCTTCTCCTACTGGCCGCTCCGGACCCCGTCACCTCCCTCTCAGGGATTGGGGACGGTCGAGGTCAGGTCAGACACGACCTTCGACCTGGTGGTGCGGCCGGGGATCACGGTTCGTGGCCGGCTCCTCGACGAGGCAGGTCGCATCATGGTGACGAGTGCCGCCCCGCTCCAGTTCGAGAGTATCGGCAGCCAGAATAATGCTAGTACTATCACGGTGTTGTCTGGGGGCAGCTATGAACTGGCTGTTGTGCCGGGTGAATACCGGGTGCGGCTCTATCAAACGGTCACCGAATCCGGAGCCCTACCCCAGCAGGTTCTGGGGACCTTCACCGCCATCCGGGACACGACCGTGGACTGGATCGCCCGGACCGGCGAGCGTCTGGTAGGCCGGATCGTGGACACTGCCGGGCAGGGAATCTCTGGATTGTACATTCTGGCCCAAGCCCTCGACTCGGCTACCTATGGCAGCTCCTCCTTAGGCTCGGACGGGAGCTTCGCGTTGGCGCTCTTCCCGGGCCGGTACCGTCTGCAGGCGAGCCAGGTCACGGGCCGGCCGTCCCTCACATGGAATCTAGGAGAGTTCGAGGTACCGGCCATCGCGCCGATCGAACGGTCTCTGCCCTCCGGGGCCACGCTGCAGGTGCAGGTCCGGGACGCGGCCGGACAGCCGGTGAGTGCCAGACTGGCTCTCGTGCGCGACCCGCGCGAGTGGCACGGCATCAACCCCGGGAATGCCCTGATCACGGCCTATCTCGACGGGGACGGCCGGATCGAGATCCCGGTGGCTCCTGGCCGCTACGCCCTGGCCGCGTACGGGTACGACGCCTACTCCGGCACCAGCTCATCGCTCGGTCGGGTGCTGACCGACCTGGAGGTGCAGGGCTCCCTCCCGGTGGAGGTAGTCCTCCCCTCACCCGAGGCGACCGTCCGCCTCTCCGGCCAGGTGCGCGACCGCCGCGACGGCAGCCCGGCTACGGCGGGTCTCCAGTTCTGCGACGAGGACCAGGGGATCGCCGCCATGGTGTCGAGCCAGGACGGGACCTACCAGGTCGACCTGCCGCCGGGGACCTATGGGCTGACCGCGGCCTTGTCGCGCGATACCGGACCGGCCGAGATCTTCACCTACGGTCCAGTGGAGATCCGCGCCGACTCGACCTGGGACATCCTCCTCGGTCCGGGCGGCACGGCCGTCCGCGACGATGCCGAGGTCGTGCCGCGGGCCTTCGCCTTGGGCCGGAGCTACCCCAATCCGTTCAACGGTCAGGCCTTGATCCCCTACGCGCTGCCGGTGTCAGGGCCGGTCTCGTTGATCGTCTACAACCTGGCCGGCCAGGTCGTGCGCCGCCTGGTGAGCGAGGAACAGGAGGCCGGTACCCACCTGGCCGCCTGGGACGGACGGGATGAACAGGGGCGTGGTGCGGCCAGCGGGGTCTACCTGTGCCGAATGAAGGCAGGCGTCTTCCAGCAGGTGCAGCGGCTGGCCCTGGTCAGGTAAGGGCGCGGCAGGTTCTCCGGCGACCGCGCTCCGAAGGGGGTTCCGACAGCGCTGGTCCGTGATCCTGGTCAGCCCATATCCGCCGCGCCATCTCGTGCCATCCTCGTGCCATCGATAGTCGCGGGACGAGTTTCACCCGGCAGTCACGCTCTGCTCCGAGAACCGGATCCGGGTGAAGCGCTCCGGCACGTGCGAGTCGAAGACGGTGTGGGCGTTGAAGGCCCAGCCGGCGGCCAGGGTGCCCTTGCTCTCGCGCATATGCTCGAAGCGCGACAGGTCCATCCGCCACTCGTCCCCTTCCTTGGGCGGCAGGGAGCGACCGTCGGCCAGCCATTTCAAGCCTTCCCAGGGGAGGGCCAGCTCCAGGGTCCAGCCGCGGTCGACGTCGGTGTCGTCGTTGAGGGTGCCGTCGAGGTGGGTGGCCACCTGGAGTCCGGGAAGGTCCCAATCCAGAAATCCCCAGCGGGCCCCGCGCGGGTGGAGGTGGCCGAAGTCGCCCAGGGTCTGCACCCGTTGGGTCAGCAGGTCCAGCTCGGGGACGTCGAAGCGGCTCCCCCTCCGGTAGGCGTCCTTCCAGACCCACAGCACCTCGTAGATCGTGCCCAAGGCGTTGATCTCGAGCTCGTAGTAGGCGTCCCGGCCGGCGATGAACAGCTCGACGTCGTTGTCGTACCAGATGAAGGCATCGCGCTGGGTGAGGCTGGCCTGCAGAAACGGCTCTTCCACCCAATACCCCACGTAGAGACAGCGTTCATCCCACAGCAGCGCGACGCGGGTGTCCAGCAGGCCGGGTTTGCCGGTCTCCAGATCCTCGAACCTGGGCGAGCGCAAGGCCGACTGCCAGCAGGCCTCGTCCAGGCGGCCGTCGATCGACGGTGGGGTCGGGGTGCGGAGACAGGTGTATTCCTTGATCCCTGCCTGTGCGAAGCCGTAGAACTCGTCCATCGATCCCTCCTGTCGTTTACCTGAACCGTAAAGCAGGGGCACCCGGAGGGGGTGGTCAAGGCATGCCCCTGCCGGTGAGGATGGCCGTCCTCCCCGCTTCACCGAGCAAGAGATCGGGGCAGCGGCGGTCGGACCCGATCACGGACGCTTGACGGCCGGCTGGTTTGAGCCCTTCTTGCAGCCCACGCCATTCGGATCTCGGCCACCGGTCTGCCCGGCGGCCCCACCAGCCCTGCCACGGAGGTACGACCCAGCCATGGACAAGGTGAGTATCGGCATCCTCGGCACCGGCGGCATCGCCCGCTCCCACCTCAAGGGGTACCGGGTCCTGCTCGACGCCGGGTACGACCGGTTCGCGCTCAACGCGGTCTGCGACAATAACGCCGAGCGGCGGGCCGCCTTCGCGGCCCAGGTCAAGGAGCTGTTCGGCACGACCCCGCGAGAATTCGACAGCGCCGAGGCCATGGCCGCCAGCGGCGCGGTCGACGCGGCCGACATCTGCACCCCGCACGCCTTCCACCACACCACCGCCATCCCTTGCCTGGAGGGTGGGCTCGACGTCATGGTCGAGAAGCCCTGCGGGATCACGATCAAGGCCAGCGACCTGATCATCGCCGCGGCGGCGAAGAAGCAGCGGCTGGTGGCGGTGGCCGAGCAGGTGCGCCGCGGCATCAAGGCCCGGGCCATGAACTGGGCCGTCAACGAGGCGAAGATGATCGGCGACGTCCGGTTCTGGTCGGTCACCGGGTTCTCCTCGTGGGACTTCGGGGCCGAGAACTACCGCGACGCCTACGCCTGGCAGTGGCGCCTGCTCAAGCTCCTCACCGGCGGCGGCATGGTCTTCGACGCCGGCGCCCACTTCGCCGACATGATGCTCCACCTGTTCGGCCCGGTCGACGAGGTCTACGCCCGCACCATGGCCTACCAGCAGCCGACCATCACCTCGCCCGAGCTGGGAGCCCGCCGCAAGGACGTTGAGGATACCTGGATGAGCATCTGGAAATTCGCCAACGGGATCGTCGGCCAGTACACCTGGTCCTTCTCAGCGCCGGGCGAGGCCGTGGCGACGCAGATCATCTACGGCACCCTGGGAAGCGCGCGCGACCGCGGCGGCTGGATGCACACCTTCCAGAACGGCGGCGACCTGACCCTGGCCGACGGAACCAAGCGCAGCTACGAGGAGATCGAGCCGTTGTACCGCGCCCAGCTCGACGAGGTGACCCGCCAGCGGCTGTTCCCGCACGGGGTCGAGGACGACATGGCCCTGGAGTGCTGGGACTTCATCGACGCGGTCCGGAACCGCCGCCGGCCCGAGATCAGCGCCGAGGACACCCTGCGGGCCAAGGCCGTCTGCCTGGCGATCTACGAATCGGCGACCCTGGGCGGCCCGGTGAAGGTGCAGGACGTCCTCGACGGCAAGATCAGCGCCTATCAGGACCCGATCAACGCCCACTGGGGGATCTGACAGGCCGCCGCCGTGAGATCGCTGCTGGTGGACCTGGTGGACCGGAGCCGACTGCATCGCCTTGCCCTGGCGGTGCTGTTCCTCCTCTCCGTCCTGGTCTACGGCTGGATCTTCGACTACGTCGTCCTGCTGCAGTACCTGAGCGCCGATTGTTTCTTCGTCTGGGACCGGACCTTCCTGACCCAGTGGCTGGATCGGCCCGGGGGGCTGCTGCTCTACACCGGGCGGTTCCTCCGCCAGTTCTTCCACTTCGAGTTCCCGGCGGCCCTGATCATCTCCTCGCTGGTCACGGTCGCGGGGATCCTCCTCCACCGGATCCGCGGCAGGCTGGGCCACGGGATCGGCCTCTTTCACACCCTCGCCCCGTGCCTCTTTCTGCTGGCCCTGCACGCCGCGAGCACCTTCACCCTGGGCCTGCTCGTCTGCGGCGGGGCCTTCCTGGGGTATTTGCATCTGCCGCGCCGGGAGGCCCGCCTGGGGTATCTCCTGCTGCTGACCCCCTTGCTCTACGGGTACGCCGGCGGGTATGCCTGGTTCTTCGTCGCCTGGGTCGTCCTCGCCGAGTGGCTTTCCCGGCCCTGGTCCTCCGGTCTCGCGCTCAAGGTCCTGTACCCGGCCCTGGTCCTGGCTCTGCCGCTGGCGGTGTACCGCTGGGTGCCGGCCGTATCCCTGGCCGGGGCCCTGCTCTCCCCGCTGGATCTGCCGCACCGTCTGCTCGACTGGCTGCTTTACCTCTACCTGCTGCTCCTCCCCCTGTGGCCGGCGATCCCGCTGAGAGGCCGTCTCGAGGCGGCGCGGACCTCCACCCGTGGCCTGGTCGTGCAGCTCGGGCTTCTGGTCGTTCTCACCGTCGGGCTGCTGGCCTACGCGTACAACCCGACCGCCAGGGAGGTGGCGACCTACCATCGGCTCTACAAGAACGGTCGGTGGGAGGAGATCCTGGCCCGGGCCCGCGCCCACCCCTCGCCACTGGCAACGACCCAGTTCCTGACCAACCGCGCCCTCCAGCACCAGGGCCGGCTTCTGGACGAGATGTTCGCCTATCCCCAGAGCTGGGGCACCCGCGGGTTGGTGCTGAGCTTTACGGACTATACCGAAGACATGCGCTGGGCGCTCTACGACAGCGAGCTCTACCTCGAGATGGGCCACGTCAACGCGGCCTATCGCCTGGTCTACAACCAGGAGAACCTGCTGGGCCGGACCTACGCCAACCTCGAGCAACTGGCCGAGTGCAGCCTGGTGAGCGGCCATTACGCGGTGGCGGCCAAGTACCTGAGGATTCTGGGGCGGACGCTCTTCCACGACGACTTCGCTCGTCGCTATCAGGCGCTCCTCGCTGACACCGCCGCGGCCGATCGCTTCTTCGAACCGGCCAGACAGCGCCGCCCGAGGGTCGAGCTGGACGTCAACCTGGGCGATCTGGCGGTGCTCCTCGCCGTGGTGGAGAGCGCTCCCCGGAACCGGCTGGCGTTCGACTACCTGACGGCCTGGTGCCTGCTGGACAAGACCTCGATCCCGATCGTCGCCGCCCACGTCGGCCGGTTCCGCGAGGCCGGGTACGTTGCGCTGCCGAGGCAGGTCCAGGAGGCGCTGCTGGTGTGGGAGGAGCTGGTCCGGAGATCGGTGGATCGGCAGGGGTACGCCGTGGACCAGGCCGTTGCCGGTCGCCTCGCGCGGTTCGCGCAGCAGGCGCAGCGGCTACCGAGCAAGGCGGCGGCACAGGTGGGGATGCAGCCGTCGTTCGGCGACACCTACGCCTACTACTACGTGCTGACCGAGGTTCCCGGCGATCCCATGGGATTCCCCTCGTGGCTTCGCCTGGGCAACGAGCTGTTTGCCCAGGAGCGCTTCGAGGAGGCGGCCTGCAGCTACGCCCACGCGGTGCTGAAGAAGCCCGAGTCCGGCGAGGCCCACCTGCACCTGGGGAACACCCTGATGTCCCTGGGCCGGGCCGCCGAAGCCGAGGTGCACTTCCGCCAGGCGCTCAAGCTGGATCCAAGCCAAGGCCGGCCCGGCGGTGAGGCCGAGGAACTACGAAGCCACTGAGGAGTGCCGTTGCCATGCGTCCGCTGTTGCGCTTCGCCCTCTGCTGCGGTCTGCCCCTGCTGCTGGCGTCCTGCCGGGGTGGGCCCGATCCTTCGCGGCTGATCCCGGTCTCCGAGCCGCCGCGGATCGACCCGGACTACACCTCGCTGGTGGTGCCGCCGAACATCGCGCCGCTGAACTTCCGCATCCGGGAAGAGGGGCGGGACTATTGGGTCAGGCTCTCCTCTGACGGGGCACCCGCGGTTCAGGTGCATTGCCCCGAGGGGAACTGCCGGTTCGACCTGGACACCTGGCAAGAGGTCCTGGCGCGGAACCGGGGGGGAAGGATCTACCTCGAGGTCTTCGCCGAGCAGCAGGACGGGGCCTGGCGCCAATACCCCAGGATCACCAACCAGGTCGCCGAGGAGCCGATCGATCCCTGGATCGTCTACCGGCAGCTTGCGCCCAACAGCCAGCTTACGGTGATCCGGGGGATCTACCAGCGGAGTCTGGAGGATTTCGACCGCTCCCCTTTGGTGACCTTGCGCGACAACACCTTCACCTGCGTCAACTGCCACTCCTTTCACCGGCATGACCCCGAGCGGTTCCTGTTCCACATCCGCGGCAAGCAGGCCGGCACGATGCTGGTGATGGACGGCCGGATGCGCAAGGTCGAGACCCAGCAGGGGCCGATGTTCCGGCCGCTGGCCTATTCCTCCTGGCATCCGGACGGCCGTCACGTGGCCGCCACCCTCAACATGTACATCACCGACTTCCCGGCGACCGACCTGCAGTGTCCCTTCCAGGCGGTCGAGAAGCGGGGCGACCTGGTGGTCTTCGACACGGCCGACAACACCATCCACACCACCAGCGCGGTGTTCGGCAACGAGTACATCGAGACCCATCCCTCCTGGTCGGCCGACGGGCGGAGCATCTACTTCGCCCGGTGCCGGGACCGGGCACTGCTCTCCCGCGGCGATCTGGCGGCCTTCCGCGCCGACCTGATGCGGATCGCCTACGACGTGGACACGGAGACCTGGGGAGTCCCGGAAACCGTGGTGGCCTACTCCGAGAAGGGTAAGTCCTGCGCCTTCCCCTGCCCGTCGCCGGACGGCCGGTACGTGCTGCACATCCTGGCCGCCAAGGCCACCTTCCCGATCTACCAGAGCAGCTCGGACATCTATCTCCTCGATCTGGTCTCCGGAGAATACCGGAGACTGGCGACGGTGAGCAGCGACGGCGCGGACAGCTTTGCGCGCTGGTCTTCCAACGGACGCTGGATCAGCCTGCTGAGCAGCCGCGGCGACGGGAGGAGCGCGCTCCCCTACTTCGCCTACTTCGATACCCAGGGAGAGGCCCACAAGGCCTTCGTGCTCCCCCAGGAAGACCCGGCCTACTACGATACGTTTACCGATACCTACAACCTGCTCGAACTGGTGACGTCCCGGGTGAAGGTCGATCCGTTCGAGCTGGCCAGTGCCATGCAGCGTCCCGCCGAGCCGGCGCATTTCCCCAACGCGCCCCAGGTGGACGCCACCACCGCGGCAACGCGGGAAGCGCTCGGGTACCCCCTGAAATAGGCCATCGCCGTACGCCATCACCGGCCCGGTCCTGCCGCGACCGCGCCGCGTCGATCCGGTGCCGTCGGCGCCGTCGATCGCGTATCTACCGAGGAGCCATGGGGCGCAACGTCCAAGTACTGCTGCTGGTCTCGATCCTGTTCGGCGTGGCCGGAGGGATCTACGAGTTCGTCCTGCCGTACTACCTCGAGGGGCGCGGTCTGTCCTTCATGAACATGGGGTACGTCTTCGCCGCCTCGACCCTGGCGATGTTCGTCGTGCGCCTGGGGCTGGGGAACCTGGCCGACCAGTGGGGGAGCAAGCGGCTCTACGTGGCC
>JBAZUN010000217.1:0-9330 GCA_041661365.1 Candidatus Latescibacterota bacterium | reverse complement strand
GGGCGGTACGAGTTGGTGATGGTGGCCCCGCAGCCGACGCCGATGCCGACCCCGGCCCGGCCGGCCGACACCAGCGCGGTGGCTGAGCCCGAGGTAACCTACCTCAACGCCGACTCCACCCTGGACGAGGCGCCCGAGGATCTGCGACCCGGCCTCTCGACCGGCGCGCCCGACGACCGCGCGGCACCGTCCCGAACCGAAACGGCCAGGGAAGAGGGGCGGCCGGCCCCTCCGCCCGCGCCTTCAGAGGTGGTCACTCCGAAAACGATCGTTGCCCCCAAAGGGACTGTGGCCTACGACCCGCGGGGTGAGTTCACCGTCCAGGTGGCGGTCGTCCCCGACACCCGCGCGGCGCGGGCCCTGGTTCGCGAGCTGACCGCGGAAGGGTACCCCGCGTACTCGATCCCCAGCCCCGGGGCCAAGGGGGTGCGGGTCAGGATCGGCTATTTCACCAGCCGCGACGACGCCCTCCGCTTCGGCGCCCTCTTCAAGAAGGACCGCGGCATGGAGTCCTGGGTCGACCGCCGGGCCAACGAGCGCTGAGGGGGTGGGGGATGGCTGGGCGCGTGCTCTGCTGCGGCACCTTCGACTACCTCCATCCCGGCCACGTCAGCTTCCTCCGTCAGGCGGCCAGCTTGGGGGACGAGCTGGTGGTGGTGGTGGCCCGGGACGAGAACGTCCAGCGCGCCAAGGGCCGTCCCCCCGAGAAGAACGAGGAGGAGCGGCAGGCCCAGGTGGCGGCCCTGGGGATCGCCACCGAGGTCCGGCTGGGGAACCCGGGCGCTGACCTGCTGCGGGTGGTGGCCGAGGTAAGCCCCGAGGTGATCGCCCTGGGGTACGACCAGGCCCCTCCCCGCGGCCTGACCGAGGCCTTTCCGCACTGCCGGATCGTGACCCTGGAGCCCCACCAGCCCGAGCGGTTCAAGTCGTCCCTCTTCCGGCGGCCCCGCGCCACTGATTGAACCGCCCTCGTCCGGCGTCGGTCCGGTGGGAGCACGACGCTACTGCATCCCGGAGGCTCCGTGCCGCGTCTGTTCCGTCTGCCAGCTCTGATCGCGCGGCTGATTAGGCGACTCGCCTGCTGGCGTCGTCCTGCACCGGCCCCGCCGGCCCCGCAGCCGCAACTGCTCATGTGGTACCCGCGCCGCGAGGTACCCGATCCCGGGCCGTTGCCCACCGGGTACGCTATCCGCACCTACCAGCCCGGGGATGAGCCGGGCTGGGCCGCCCTCCTCCAGGCCAACGGGGAGCTGGGGACCTGGGACCTGTCCCGGGTGGGGCAGGAGCTGGCCGGGCCGCTCCTGCGGCAGGCCCAGTTCTTCGTCGTCACCGGCGATGAGCTGGCAGCCACGACCGGGGTCTACGACCGCCAGCGGCCGGACGGGAGCGCCTGGGAGATCGGTTGGGTCGCGGTCCATCCAAGCCACCGGGGCCGGGGGCTGGGCACCCAGGTCGTGGCCGCGGCCCTGCGCGCGGCCCTGGTCCTGCCGTGCCGGCCGATCTACCTGCTGACCGACGACCACCGCCTGCCGGCCCTCAAGGTCTACCTCGGGCTGGAATTCCGGCCTGACTACGGTCACCCGTCCTATCCCGACCGGTGGGAGCGGCTCTTCGTCCAGCTCGGGGACCAGTACCGCCAGCCACCCATAGATCGTCAGGGGGCATTATCTGCGGGAGGTGAGATCCCGTGAAGATCGCCGTCTGCTCGGATATCCACGACAACATCTGGGTGCTGGAGCGGGCCCTGCCCGGCCTGCGTCGCGCTGATCGGCTGATCTTCTGCGGCGACTTCTGCGCCCCCTTCACCCTGGTGCAGCTCGCCGAGGGGTTCCCCGGGCCGATTCATGTGGTCTGGGGGAACAACGACGGCGACAAGGATCTCCTGACCCGCCAGGCCGGTCGCTTCCCCCAGGTCGTGCTCCACGGCGAGCAAGCCGAGATCGAGGTTGACGGCGTAGCCCTGGCCGTCACCCACTACCCCGAGAAGGCCCGTGACCTGGCCGGCTCAGGCCGGTACCGGATCGTCTGCTACGGCCACGACCATCAAGCCCACGACGAGCAGGTGAACGGCTGCCTGTTGCTCAACCCCGGCGAGCTGATGGGCCGGTTCGGGACCAGCACCTATGCCCTGCTCGATCCGGTCGCGGGAACGGTCGAGTGGTGTCGGGTTCCTCCTCTTTCAGGGGGCAATGGGTGAGTCTCTAGGCCTACCGGTCACCGGCCCTGGAGACCGTCGATCCGGCAGATCCGTCGTCATCCGCTGGCTGCGACTCACCGTGCCGCGCAGGTCCTCCGGGCGTATATTGCGATGAGCGACCAGCATCCTTTTTGCCGTGGTGCCCCGGCATCGGCAGATCATCCCGCCTCGGGTGAAAGGGCAGATCATGGCCAGGAAGCACGAGTTCCAGATCGTGGTGGAGCAGGACGAAGCAGGGTACTACGTCGCTGAGTGCCCCGCCTTCAAGGCCTGTTACGCCCAGGGCAGCACCTACGAAGAGGTTATCGACAACATCCGCGATGTGATCGCGCTCTGCCTGGCCGACCTGAAGGGCAAGAAACTACCGCCGCAACCCGAGATCATCGGCGTCAGACGGGTGCAGGTCATCGCGTGACGCCCTCGGCCTTGCCCGTGGTCAAGCCGCGAGAGCTGGTCCGGGTCCTCGAGCGACTCGGCTTCGTGCTGCTGCGTAAGTCACCCGGCAGCCATTGGCAGTACCAGCATCCGGATGGCCGTCGGACCACCGTGCCCATGCACCGCGGGGTTGACATCGGCCCGGGTCTGTTGCGCAAGATCCTCCGCGACGTTGAGATCAGCGCTGACGAGCTGCGTCGCTGGCTGTAAGGCTCTTATATAGTCGTGTAGATGCGCCCCGCCGCCGCTGCGTGTACCCCCCTGCCGACCCACGGCTCACGATTTCAACGGCCTGGGCCACCAGTAACCCAGCGCGCGTTGACGTGTACGTCCAGCCATTGTGCCATCTCCCACAACACGTGCAGCACGGACTCGCGGGCCTGGTAGGTATGGCCTTCGTGGGGCAGTATCACCAGCCGCGCCACGGCGCCGTGGGCCTTGAGCGCATCGAAGAATCGCAGGCTCTGCAGCAGCGTGGTGCCGGAATTATCGTCGGCTTCGCCGTGGATCAGCAGCATGGGCGCTCTGATCCGATCCACCTGCAGGAACGGCGACAGCGCCGCGTACACTGCCGGCGCCTCCCACAAGGTGCGTTCCTCGGTCTGGAAGCCGAACGGCGTCAAGGTGCGGTTGTACGCCCCGCTCCAGGCGATCCCGGCACAGAACAGGTCCGTGTGGGCCAGCAGACTGGCGACCATGGAGGCACCATACGAGTGGCCGCCGATGGCGATCCGCTGCGGATCAACGGAGCCATCCTGCTTCAACGCCTCCACCAGGGCTGTGGCATTGGCCACGAGCTGGTCCGCGTAGGTGTCGTTGGGCTCCCGCCCGTCCTGGCTGACGATGGGCATGGGTGGTCCGTTGAGAACGGCGTACCCCTGGGTAAGCCACACCAGCGGCGAGTTCCAGGCTACTGGCAGGAACCCGGACCCTTGTCTGGGCTGAGTGCTCGGGCCTGGCTGATAGGTCACCGGCACGTCTCTGTGCTCGTGCGGATAGGCCCACACCACCGCGGGCAGAGGACCGTCCTGCGGCTCGTACCCCAGGGGAAGGTAGAGCACCGTTGCCAGCTCGAGTCCGTCGCGGCGCTGGTAGGAGATGAGCCGGGTCTGCACGTCCTTGAACTGGGGGGTGGGATTACTGAAGTGGGTGAGTTGGGTGAGGGTGCCCTGCTCCAGGTCGCGGAGAAAGCAGTTCCGCGGCTCCGGATCGGTCTGCCGCCAGGTCAGTAGACGGGTCGCCCCTTCGTCCAGGATGTCGGTGGGAGCCTCAATCCCGGACTCCTCTGCCTGCCAGACGCATTCGGTCGAGAGGGTGGCTTGGTCCAGGCGATATAGGCCAGGACCGTGAGCTTGGGGAAATCCACCGCCCACACAGTAGAACCCCCTCTCATCCGTCGTGGTGTGCAACACCGTCCGGCCGCTGGCGTTCCAGCGCCGCAAAGGCGTGCCACCCCCCCTTTCCACCTTGTGTCCCCAGAGGACCCGCGGGGTGGCCTCGCTATTCGATGGGTCGAAGATCCAGGTCCGACTGGTGCCCGCCTTTCTCCAGTGCTCGGAGACCAATGCCAGGTGGTCATTGCCCCAGATGACCTCCTGGTAGCGCCATGCCAACTGGATCAACCGATGCGGTTCGTCCACGAACGGCGCGGGGAGCATTGTAACCTCGTCGCGCACTTCTGCCTGCTGCCGTGGATCGCCCCCGTCCTGGGCTTCCACCCAGAAAAGCGTGGCCGGTGTATCCGCGCGCCAGCCGAGGTGGCGCGGTCCACACCGCACCGCGCCAAAGGCGATCGGGATCTGCTCGGCCAACGGCAGGTCAGCAACCTCGCGTACCCGGCGGCCTTCCCGGTCCCATATCTCCAGGCGCATGGGGAAGCGGTAGAACGGGACCATGTGGGAGAAAGGCCGGTGGACCGTCTCGACGAAGAGATACGCCCCATCAGGTGAGAGCAGAACCTTGGCAAAGCCCCCCGGAGCACCGATGGGGGTGACCTCTCCTGACAGGTTGACTCGGGCGATCTGCGAGGTGGTGTAGTATTCGAACAGTACCTCGTCGTAGGCGCTCCCGAGCATGTCCGGATGGTTGCGCGGGGGGATGATCTCCCCCTGGTTCTCGTGGACGAACGGGCCGTGTAGTACCGCCGGCTGTAATGGCGGCCCCCCGCGGTCTGCTGCGACCAACTTGCAGAGCAGGCCGTGACTGTCCGGCACCCAGCTCATCGGTGCACCTAGCGTGTCGTTGAGAAAAGCACCCGCGAGACAGCGCGCCTCTCCTGTGGCGACCTCCGCCACCCATAGTTCCATCCCTCTGTCGCGTGTCAGGGTGAACGCCAGGTACCGACTGTCAGGAGACCAGAGGACATATGTGATGGGGGAGCCTTCCGGAATGCCGTGGAAGGGGCACTCCTGCCGGTTGGCGACCCGCATCAGCCACAGGCGGCAGCAGTAGCGCTGGCGGCTGAGGCTGTTGGTGGCAGGATGGAAGCGGATGCCGGCGAGGCGAAGCTCAGGCTGTGCCAGGTTGGAGATCGGCCAGAGAGGGGATCTTTCCTTGAACAGCAGACATTCGCCATTGGGAGACAATGATGTCTCGGGCTGCGGAGAAGCATCCGCAATGCCCACAATCTCTAGCGGTGGGAACCGATATCCTTGCTGGAATTCCGATGACTCCATTTCCCCCGTCGATACCCCTCCGTGGTGATAAGCGCAGGCGACCCTGCTTCACCATTCCTGCCCTGGTCATTCCACGATATCAACTCCCTGCTTCCTGAGAGCGGGGATCACCGTGCTCCGCGAGTAATCGTCGAGGGGACAGCTCCTGACCTTGACTGTTGTCAGGTGGGGGATACCGAGGAGCGGACGCAGGTCGTTGATCGGATTCCAGGACAGCGCCAGATCGAGGTTCCAGGTAGGTGTCAGACTCGCCAGGGGCGAGATATCGCGGATCTGGTTACGCGTCAAACCCAGGATCATAACGCTGTGCAGCGCGGTAAGCGGGGTGACATCCTCGATCTGGTTCTCGTTGAGACTCAGTACCGCCAATGCCTTCAGACCGGATAGCGGCGATACGTCCCTGATGCGGTTGTTGTTCAGGGAGAGATTCCAGAGCCCACGCAACCCTGCAAGGGGTTTTAGGTCGCTGATCCGATTGTTCTTGGCGACGAGGGTTTCAATGCCGGTCAGCGCTTCCATGCCACTCAGGTCGGCGATCCCTTTGTCTCTTATGTCGAGATCCTTGAGGGTCTGCACGTCGCTGCGTCGGAGCACGCCCCCCGTCTTGCCCGCCTGTAGCCGCACCGCCATTTCCAGGTCCGGGTCATGGAAGACCGCGGGGTCCTCGGCCGCGGGTGCCGGCCCGGGCCCAGCCGGTGCGTTGGCGACGTACTCAGAGACCGGCCGCGGGGACCACGATGGGGTGATATCCGAGCTGGCATTGGTGGTCACGTTGAACGAATTGTCGCCATCGGGCGTTGACACCCAGATGTCCAGGTTCCAGGTCTGCCGGCTGGTGAAGGCAATGAACTGCCGGTCCGGGGACCAGACCATCTCGCGGGCGTCGGCCCCTGCGGCCAGGAACCGCCGGGTATGGCCAGTCACCACGTCCACCGCCCATAGCTCTGGTTGGTTCAGGCGGAGTTCCACGCGCATCAGGTCGATGGGGATCTCCGACCTTCCCAGGGAACCCTGGGCGTAGATGACCGCCATGCCGTCCGCCGTCCACGCCGCGGCCAACTCGTGATCGGCGCCCTGGGTGAGCCGTCTGGCCTGGCTCCCGTCGGCGTTCATCACGTACACATCCATCGACCTCGCCCGGTCCGAGGAGAAGGCGATCCGGGCGCCGTCCGGCGACCAGCACGGTAGGATGTCGGCGGCCGAACTGTGAGTCAGGTTCGTCGCGGATCCGCCGCCAAGGCTCAGTACCATGATGTCGCTCTGGTCCACATACACAATCCGGTCCCCCTGTGGGGACCATTGGGGCTGCGAGGCGCTGGCCGGGTCATCAGTCAGCGGCACCGACACCGGCACGGGGTGGGCAGCGTCCAGCTCCATGACGAAGACCTGTGGCGATCCTTTCTGGTCGGAGATAAAAGCTAGCCGGGCAAAGTCCGGTGACCACGCCGGCTCGCGGTTGCTGGTCCCGCCCCCCCTGGTCAGGTTGACCAGGTGGGTGCCGTCCACGTCGACCAGATATATGTCGAAAGTCCCTTCTCGGTCCGAGGAAAAGGCGATGCAGCCGCTGGGTGTGCTGCTCGTGTAGATCGCGAGGTTGACCTGCACCCCACGAGTGCGCAAGACTGCCAGCTGGGTGATGCTCGACGCATCGCCCAGCGGAATGCCCTCTAGTCCGACGCTGCGTAGCTGCGTTAGGCCGGTCAGGGCAGAAATGTCTGCGATGGCGTTGAAGCCCAGAAACAGGGCCTCCAGTTGCGTGAGGCCGGCAAGCGGTGCAATGTTCTGGATCCTGTTGTTCTCCAAGTCAAGGTAGGTCAGGTGGATCAGGCCAGCGAGCGGGGAGATGTCCCGGATCTGGTTGTCGGCCAGGTCCAAGACGGTCAGGTTCGTCAAGGAGTCAATCCCTGCCAGGCTCGCGATCCCCCTCTCCCGAGCCACCAGGTGGGTCACCGAAATGAGCTCTTGGCGAGTCAGCGGACTGATGGGGTTGCCCAAGGCCCGGCGCACGGCCGTTTCCAGGGTAGTATCAGCAAACAGACCAACACCCCGGGTGGACGTTGCGTCTGCTGCTACTCCCTGTCTATCCTGCGGACCAGTCGGAGTCTTTCGGGTTTCCTTATTCTCGCACCCCACACCCAACGTGACCCATGCCAAACCCACGCATATAGCCAGTATGTGTCGCACTACTTACCTCCGCTGCTCGTTATCCCCGAAGCAAGCGAGAGATTGGCAGAAGGGGCGCAAGGGTGGATATCTTGCCGACTGGGGGATACCCACCCTTGTCGTCCGACAGAGAAAGAGCCGCACTGACCGCCTGGATCTCCCGAGTAGATACTTGTTAGGCCCGGCTTGAGTCAAAGAGCCAACTCAAGCCGCGGTCCATGGTCTCCTCAGGGTTAACAGGTGCAGCCATTTCCCGTGCAAGCGGTACCACATCCCTGCCCGTCGCACCAATTGCCGCAGATCCCCGCCGCACTGGGTTCCCCAGCAGCCATTGCCATGCCAGCACACCGCGCCGCACTCGTAGCCGTCACAGTCACCGCCGCATCCTCCTCCGCCACTCTCCCCCTCAGGACCAGCACTCATCTCTCTCAGGTCCCTCAGGTCGACCAATTCAGCATGCATGATGAGTTCCTCCTGCATGGTAGGTTGGTGAACACCCACCGTACGGTATCGTACGGCAGGCCACAAGTGTCTCCAAGCCGTCGCCCGGAGACCGCATCCTGCTTGGCTGGACCGGTCAGTCAAGCAGGCGTAAGCTGCTCTACCTGTTGTTCCCCTGAGCGCTGTGGCCAGTGATTCATGTTCTCCACCAGCTTCTTCCAGGCTTTGGGCTTTCTCTTCACCCTAGACAGCTCGACCAGGGTCCGTTCCCCCATGGCCTTAGCCTGGCCGCAGTGGTGCTCCGGCACCCGGTAGATCGAGCCGGTCTCATTACAGTTGGCGCCTAAGAAGGTGTTGACAAACTAACTTAATCTTGGCATCTTGTTGCATCCCCCATGGAGGAGATGTGGCATGAGCCCAAGTGACCCCCCAGCAGCGACGGCTAAGCGGCGTGGACGACCCCACAAACTCTCCCCGGCCGAGATCGAGGTGTTGACGGGTTTGGTGCGCGATAACCCGCTACTCTCCTTGGATGACTTGGTCTGGGCCTTCCGGCAGAAAGCCGGCATCGTGGTGTCTACTCCCACCGTAAGCCGCTACCTGAGCCATGCGGGTTTCCAGCGATCGCGCCCAGGAAGAGCCGCTCCCGTGGCGACGATCTTGCCCAGCGACCGCGAACCGGCAGCGGCCCCGGTGGCCGCCAAGCACTATGGCTACACCGAGGCACACCGCGATCCCGGCGACGCCGTTCGCTATCCGTGCGGCCTGACCGACTCGGAATGGGAACAAATCCAGCACCTCTTCGATCCGGCGGGGCGCAGCGGCCGGCCGGCGCGCTATCCCCGGCGGCAACTCCTGGACGCTTGCCTCTACGTCCTCCGCTCGGGCTGCTCCTGGCGGATGCTGCCCAAAGACTTTCCTGCCTGGCCGGTGGTCTACAAAACCTTCCGTCGTTGGCTGGCACGGGGCCTGTTTGAGGCGATGTACGATGACTTGCGCCAGTTGTGGCGCAGCCGGCAGCACCGGGTGCCGGAACCCACGGCAGCGATCCTCGATTCGCCGTCGGTGAAGACCTCGCCGCAGGGTGGGCCCAAGGGCTACGACGCCGGCAAGAAGGTCAAGGGCCGGAAGCGCCACTTGGTCACCGACACCCTGGGGCTGCTCCTGGCGGTGCTGGTCACCACCGCCGACACCCAGGACCGTGACGCCGCCCTGCCGGTCGTGGCCCAGGCCAAGGCGAAGGTCCCTGGCCTCCAGTTGCTCTACGTCGATGGCGGCTACAGCGGGGGGTGTGCGCAGGCGCTGCGCACGCAGCACCAGCTCAACGTCGAGGTGGTTCGCCACCCGGGCAACCGTAACGTCGGGCGGTGGCATCAAGGACAACTCTCGCTGTTTGACCTTCCCAGAGGCTTCGTCCTG
>JBAZUN010000216.1:0-9376 GCA_041661365.1 Candidatus Latescibacterota bacterium | reverse complement strand
TTTTGCCGAATTCCTTAACGAGGGTTATCTCGCGCACCTTTGGATACTCTCCTCATCTACCTGTGTCGGTTTGCGGTACGGGCACCCACAGAACTCGCGTAGAGGTTTTTCTTGGCAGTCTGATTAGGGTCAGTTTATGCCGCTCAGCGGCTCCCCATCGTCTCGGGGTAGCGGTCACTCGGATTTACCTGAGCAACCCCCCTACGGACTTAGACCAGCATTTCCAGTCGCTGGCTGACCTTTCACTCCTGCGTCGCCCCATGGCTCAAACGTTCTGTCGGTGGTACAGGAATATTTAGCCTGTTTTCCATCGCCTACGCCTTTCGGCCTCAGCTTAGGTCCCGACTAACCCCAGGAGGACGAACCTAGCCCAGGAAACCTTAGATTTTCGGTGAGCAGGATTCTCACCTGCTTTATCGCTACTCATGCCGACATAATCACTTCCATCTCGTCCAGCAGACCTCACGATCTGCCTTCAACCTAGTATGGAACGCTCCCCTACCAATCGCCGCTTCGCGGACGAAGCGACTATTCCGCAGCTTCGGCGGTGAGCTTAGCCCCGATACATTGTCGGCGCAAGATCACTTGACTAGTGAGCAATTACGCACTCTTTAAATGGTGGCTGCTTCTAAGCCAACATCCTAGCTGTCTACGTAATCTCACATCCTTTTAGTCACTTAGCTCACACTTGGGGGCCTTAGCTGGCGGTCTGGGTTGTTCCCCTCTCGGCCACGGAGCTTATCCCTCGCAGCCTGACTCCCTTGTAACGAGTCGGTGGCATTCGGAGTTTGGTTCGGTTTGGTAAGCTGGTAAGCCCCCTAGCCGATCCAGTGCTCTACCTCCACGACTCTCACCAAGAGGCTAGCCCTAAAGCTATTTCGGGGAGAACCAGCTATCTCCAGGTTTGATTAGTCTTTCGCCCCTACCCACAGCTCATCCAAGAACTTTTCAACGTTCACTGGTTCGGACCTCCACGAGATTTTACTCTCGCTTCATCCTGGCCATGGGTAGATCACCTGGCTTCGGGTCTACTGCATGCAACTAAGTCGCCCTATTCAGACTCGCTTTCGCTTCGGCTTCCTCACTGAGTGAGTTAACCTCGCTGCATGCAAGTAACTCGCCGGCTCATTATGCAAAAGGCACGCCGTCAGGCGGCAAGCCGCCCTCCGACTGCTTGTAGGCGTACGGTTTCAGGAACTATTTCACTCTCCTTCTCGGAGTGCTTTTCACCTTTCCCTCACCGGTACTTGTGCGCTATCGGTCACGAGAGAGTATTTAGCCTTGGAGGGTGGTCCCCCCGGATTCCCACAGGATTTCACGTGTCCCATGGTACTCGGGGACCTTGTCAAGGGAGCCGACTACCATTTCGCCTACAGGACTATCACCTTCTATGGTGGCTCTTTCCAGAGCTCTTCTGCTATGGTGTCGGTTGGTAACTCCCCGGCAGGTCTGTGTCCCCGCCAGACAAAGCCCCACAACCCCGTCTGCACAACGCACACAGGCTTGACATGCAAACGGTTTGGGCTGTTCCCTTTTCGCTCGCCGCTACTAGGGGAATCGCGGTTGCTTTCTTTTCCTGGAGCTACTGAGATGGTTCAGTTGGCTCCGTTCGCTTTTCTCAGACTATGTGTTCATCTGAGAAGGATGCAGCATTACCTGCATCAGGTTGCCCCATTCGGAGATCCCCGGATCAAAGGTTATTTGCACCTCCCCGAGGCTTATCGCAGCTTATCACGTCCTTCTTCGCCTTCTCGTGCCAAGGCATCCACCGTACGCCCTTCGTAGCTTGACCAAAAATCTTCGGCCACGACACTCGAGATGCATTGGTTGCCCAATGCTTCGGTAGTGTCCTTGGTGCGAACCTATATTCGATTGTCAAAGACCGACTGCCAGATAATGGTGGGACTAGGTGGAATCGAACCACCGACCTCACGCTTATCAGGCGTGCGCTCTAACCATCTGAGCTATAGTCCCTGAGCGATAAAACCTGCCCAGAGCCCGGTCTCGAAAACCAAATAGCGTGTATGGAGTTTGACTTCAGGAGATTAACCTGGGAGTATGCCGGGGATCGCTCCCCGACGAACTCCTTAGAAAGGAGGTGATCCAGCCGCACCTTCCGGTACGGCTACCTTGTTACGACTTAGCTCGAATTGCCGGCTCTACCTTCGGCGCTTTCCCCCCTTGCGGGTTAGAAACACGACTTCAGGCATTTCCAGCTTTCCTAGCTTGACGGGCGGTGTGTACAAGACCCGGGAACGTATTCACCGCGGCATGCTGATCCGCGATTACTAGCAATTCCGACTTCATGAAGTCGAGTTGCAGACTTCAATCCGAACTGAGACCGGTTTTTTGGGATTGGCTCCACCTCGCGGCATTGCAGCCCTTTGTGCCGGCCATTGTAGCACGCTTGCAGCCCTGGACGTAAGAGCCATGATGATTTGACGTCATCCCCACCTTCCTCCGGCTTATCACCGGCAGTTTCCTTAGAGTTCCCGGCATTACCCGATGGCAACTAAGGACAAGGGTTGCGCTCGTTGCGGGACTTAACCCAACATCTCACGACACGAGCTGACGACAACCATGCAGCACCTGTCTCGGGGTTCCCGAAGGCACTCCTCTGTTTCCAGAGGATTCCCCGGATGTCAAGCCCAGGTAAGGTTCTTCGCGTTGCATCGAATTGAGCAGCATGCTCCACTGCTTGTGCGGGTCCCCGTCAATTCCTTTGAGTTTCAACCTTGCGGTCGTACTCCCCAGGCGGGGTACTTAGTGCGTTAGCTACGGCACTGAAGGGGGTTAATGCCCTCCAACACCTAGTACCCATCGTTTACGGCGTGGACTACCAGGGTATCTAATCCTGTTCGCTCCCCACGCTTTCGCAGCTCAGCGTCAGTACCAGCCCAGGAATCCGCCTTCGCCACTGGTGTTCTCCTAGATATCTACGCATTTCACCGCTACACCTAGGATTCCGATTCCCTCTGCTGGACTCAAGACGTGCAGTTTCGGCTGCCATTCTCTAGTTGAGCCAGAGGATTTCACAACCGACTAACACGCCCGCCTACCTGCCCTTTACGCCCAGTAAATCCGAACAACGCTCGCTCCCTACGTATTACCGCGGCTGCTGGCACGTAGTTAGCCGGAGCTTCCTTTGAAGGTACCGTCAAGCAACGACCGGTATTAACGGCCGCGCCTTCTTCCCTTCTGACAGGAGTTTACACCCCGAGGGGCTTCATCCTCCACGTGGCGTCGCTGCATCCAACTTTCGTCGATTGTGCAAATTTCTAGACTGCTGGCCCCCGTAGGGGACTGGACCTTGTCTCAGTTCCAGTGTGGCCGTTCACCCTCTCAGGCCGGCTACGCATCATCGCCTTGGTAGGCCATTACCCTACCAACTAGCTAATACGACGCGGGCCCATCTCCGTGCGGCAGCTTGCAAGCAGAGGCCACCTTTGAAGACGAAGGCATATGCCCCGTCTTGTCATTCGGTATTAGCACCTCGTTAGAAGTGTTATCCCCAACATGGAGGCAGGTTACCCACGTGTTACTCACCCGTTCGCCACTCTACTCACCCCCCGAAGGGGGCTTTCTCGTTCGACTCGCATGACTAAGACACGCCACGAGCGTTAGTTCTGAGCCAGGATCAAACTCTCCGAAGAGAGAAATAAACTACCTTGAGTTCCGGCTCCTGAACTCAGGGACCCCATACACGCTATTTGATTTTCAAAGATCGGGAGCTCAGTGGTTCGTCGAGCGCAGAGATCAAAGGTAGCCAACCCTTCGATCTTTGTCAACACCTCCCAGCGGTTTCCGGAATTTTGCCAGCCGGAACTGCGTTCGCTGGGAGCAAATAAAGGTATGCCTTAATTCTCAGAGCGCAAGACCCTTCGCCGAATTTCTAGCGCCTCCGTATCACTCGAACTCTCGTGCCAGCACGCGGCCCAGCACCTCGGTGGCCCGTATCCGCACGGCGGCATCCCGGTCTTTCAGCGCCTTCTCCAGGATCGGCACCGCCTGTGGAAGCTGCAGGAAGCCGAGAGCCTCCACCGCCTTGAGGCGGACCGCGGGCTCCCGGTCAGACATCACCGTCTCCAGAAACGCCACCGCGCGGCGGTTCTTCACGCCTACGGCCCCGAGGTACTCGGCGGCCGCGGCGCGCACCGCCGGGCTCTTGTCGTCGGCCGCCACCTTGCCGAGCACCGGCACCACCCGGCGGTGACCGATCTGCCGCAGCATCAGGGCCGCGTGCAGCCGAACGCCTTCCTCGCGGTCGCCGAACGCCTTCTCGATGATCGGGATGCTATTGACCGTGCCGGCGTCCCGAAGCGCCTCCACCGCCCGCAGCCGGACCTCGGGCTCCTTGTCCTTCAGCGCCTCGGACAGGACGGTCATGGCCAACTGGCCGCCGATGTAGCCCAGGGCCGCGACCACGGCGGTCCGGACGGCGATCTCCTTGTCGCCTAGCCCCTGGCGCAGGATGACGACGCTCTCCGTGGTGCCGACTCGACCGAGCCCCTCGGCCGCTTTCATGCGGATCTCGGGGTCCTGGTCCTGCAACATGGAGCGAAGCGCTGACGGGCCCCCGCCTTGGCCGGCCTGAGCCGCGAGGCAGGCGGGAAACAGAACCAAGACCGCGAGCCAGGCGCGCATCTCAGCCCCAGCTTGCCGCCCCCTTCAGGGTTCCCACCCGGGCCGCGGCGATCTTCTCGAAGTACCCGCTCCGGCGATAGGCCGCCAGAGGATCGGCCTCGGCGCCCAGCTCGACGCGCACGGCGGCCAGCAACGGCCGCACGTCGGTATCGAAGGCGTCGCGCAGCACCTCCTCGGCCCGCACCGCGTCGTCGGTCGCCCGGGCCTCGGCCAGGGCCTTCCGGTCGACCAGCAGCGCCCGCGCGTACGAAGCCTGGATGTTGAGCACCGACTGGATCATCGCCTCGACCTTGGGCTTGATCGTGTGACTCTGGTCGATCATGTAGGCGATCTCCGGGCTCGCGCCGCGGCAGGAGGCGGCCACGATCTCGTTGTAGATCAGGAAGACCTCGTAGGGATTCACCGAGCCGATGGTCAGATCGTCGTCGGCGTACTTGCGGTTGTTGAAGTGGAAGCCGCCGAGCTTCCCCTCGTCGATGAGGAAGGCGACGATGTGCTCGATGTTGGTCCCCTGGGGATGGTGGCCCAGGTCCACCAGCACCTCGGCCTTGGGACCGGCCTTCCGCGCCAAGGAGAGGGCCATCCCCCAGTCGGCGATGTCCGTGTGGTAGAAGGCCGGCTCGAAGAACTTGTACTCGACGAGCATCCGGGCACCGTCGGGAAGCTCGGCGTGCGTCTGCCCGAGGCACTCCTCGAACCAGTGCTTGCGAGCCACCACGTCGGTCTGGCCCGCGTAGTTGCTGCCGTCGGCGAACCACAGGCTCAGGAACCGCGACCCGGTGCAGCGCATGACCTCGATGCACTCGCGGACGTGGTCGAGGGCCTTGGCCCGTACCGCCGGATCCCGGTGGCCGAAGCTGCCCAGCTCGTAGGTCGGGTCCTGGAACAGGTTGGGATTGATCGCGCCGATCCGGATCCCCAGTCCCGCGGCCTCTTGCTTGAGCGCCTCGAAGTCCGCCACCTTGTCCCAGGGGATGTGCAGGGCCACCGACGGGCAGACGCCGGTGAGACGGTGGACCTCGGCGGCGTCGGCCAGGCGCTCGTGCACGTCCCTAGCGGCTCCGGGCTGCTTGAAGACCCCGAAGCGGGTCCCCGAGTTGCCGTACCCCCACGACGGGGTCTCGATCTGCTGGGCCTTGAGCCGGGTCTCCACCGCGGCAACGTCCACGCCGCGCCGAGTCAGGTTCTCGGCCAGGGCCTGGTACGCTCCTTTATACCCTTCGCTGGCTCCACTCATGTCGCTCCTCCTTGGGCTAGATATCGGTTGAGTCGGTGGCTGTTGCCGTGCGAGTCGAGTCCCTCGTGTCGCTGCCGGAGGAAAGCTCGCCATTGGCCGTCGGGCGATCAAGGATCGGCGCCTCGCTGGCCGCGGCATCCGGGAGCCGAAAGATCCTGAGGCGCGGTCCTGGCCGGGTCACCCCGGAGAAGCCGGTCACGGGAAGGTAGAACGCATCGACCTGATCGTATACCGGGGTCTCGGCGCCGGCCACGAAGGGATCGAAGACGCGGACCGCCACGGCCTGGCGTTCGAGCTGTAGAGCCAGACCGGGCTCGACCCGCGAGTACGGCAGCGGATGCTCCTGGGTCACGACCCACTCCACCCCCGCGGCAGAGAGGCAGGGCAGATCGCACCCCGGCCGCACCGCGGCTCGGCGGAAAGGGCCCGCCGGTTTGACCTCCACGACCTCGTACGCCGGAGGCGGCGGGGACCGGTCCAGGGCCAGTTGGCGGGCCAGTCTTCGGGTCGGCAGGCCAGCGGCCTGCTGGTCCGCGTATTCCTGCTTCAGCCACTCCCGCGTGCGTCGCACCTGGGGCTGGCCGTAGTCGCTCCCCACCAGGGCGATGACGGCACCGGCGGGCACGTTGGCCTCGAGCCATCGGGCCGCTTCCACCCGGGTGTCGGTCTCGCCGAGCAGCCGGTCGCACGACCACGAGGCAGTGGCCGAGGGCAGGGCCACCACGACCGCCAGGACCACGGCCGGCCAGCGGCGGCGGCTTCCTGCCAGCGCCGCCCTCACGGCCACCCCTGCGCAGACGCAGAGGAGCGGCACCAGGGGCACGAGGTAGCGCATGAACACCCCCCGGCCGCTGCCGGCAACCCCGTAGTAGACCAGGACGCTCCCGGCGAGCAGCAGGCCGGATCGGCCACGCCTCCGGATCAGCAGAGCCCAGCCTATCAGAGCGACGGCCAGGAGCGGCCAGCCCAGCCCGTGCGGCAGGGTGAAGGTGAGGTGCCTCAGCCACCCCGGCCCGAGATCCAGCCCTGCGTGGCCCCGGGCGAAGTGGGCCTGCTCAAAGGCCAGATCCCGGAGGAACGTCGATGGATCGAGCAGCGCAAAGGGCGTACCGACAACGAAGGCAACACCCGCAACGACCAGGGCCACGGAGCTACCGACGAAGGATCGCCGGACCGATCGCGGACCGACGATCCAGGGAGCGACCAGGGCAGCACCGGCGAACAGGCCGAGGTTGTACTTGGTCGAGGCCGCCAGGCCGAAGAAGGCAGCCGCTCCGGCCAAGGCACCACGCTTGCCCTGGTCGAGGTACCGGAGGAGCAGACCCCAGGCGACCAGCAGGTGGAAGGTGGCCGGCACGTCCACCGTGGCGAAGTGGGAGTCGCGGACATGCAGGAAGGCGACCGCGAGGAACCCGGCCGCCAGCAGACCGGACAATTCGTCGTCGAGCCGCCGGCCGACGAGGTAGACCAGACCGACCGACGCAATGCCGAAGGCGACGGTCAGCGAGCGGGCCAGGAGGTAGAGCGATGAGGGATCGGTGAGGACGAGCCGCTCGAAGTCCGCCAACCCGGCAAATAGGCCAAGGGCCCGGCCAGCGAGGTACCAGAGGCCGTCGAGGAAGGCCAGGAGGTAGAGGTGGAAGGTGGGGTAGTTGAAGAAATGGGGATTGGGGTCGCCGGCGGCGATGCCGAGGGCGACGTTTACGACCGTCGATTCATCGGGCCGACACTGGAGGTTGGGGAGACCGAAGCCGAGGCCCCAGATCCGCAGTGCCAGGCCGACGAGCAGGATCGCGCCGAGCCACGGCAGATGCCCGTAACGAGTGAGGACGCGACCGGTCGAGACCGGACTCATCCCCTCACCCCTGGGTCCTCTGCCGGACAATCGCCCGCAGTCCGAGGGTATAATCCCGCGCTCCCTCGAAGCAGGCGACCGGCTTTTCTACCGATGCCGCGTCCTCAGCTTGGCTTCCTTGATCCGGTTCTTGATCCGCTTCTGCCGCCGCTGGCGCCGCTGGCGAAGCTCCTTGTCGCGGATTCTGCCCTTGCTCGAAGGCATATAGGTTCCCCGTTGCCTGGTCTGGAGTTAACGTCCCGGAACGACAGGGGAGCAATATACCTCTGACCTCAGGCAGCGTCAAGCGATCCGGAGTGGGACGCTCAGGATCCCAGCAGCATGCGCAGCAGGGCCATGCGGACATATAGCCCGTTGTGGGCCTGGCGGAAGTACGCGGCCCGGGGGTCGCCGTCGATGGCCGGATCGATCTCGTCGACCCGCGGCAACGGGTGCATGACCACCGATTCCTTTTTCATGCAGTCCAGCACCGACTGGTTGATGATGTACTGCCCCCGCGCCTGCTCGTAGTCGGCGATGCGGTCGCCGAACCGCTCCTTCTGGATCCGGGTCTGGTAGACCACGTCCACCTTGGGAGCGACGGCGTAGAGATCCTCGACCTCCTCGAAGGAGACCTTGTGGCGCCGCAGGTAGTCCTTGATGTCGTCCTTCATCCGCACCACCGCCGGCGCCACGAAGTAGATCATCGGATCGCGGTACTTGCACAGCAGGTAGCAGAGCGAGCGCACGGTCCGGCCGTTGGCCAGGTCGCCCACCATGGCGATGTGGATCTCGTCCAGGCGGCCGATCTCGCGCTGGATGGTGTACATGTCGAGCAGGGCCTGGGTCGGGTGCTGGCCAGAGCCGTCGCCGGCGTTGATCACCGGCACCGGCGAAACGGCCGCGGCCCGCTGGCTGGCGCCGCTCTCGAAATGGCGCATGACGATGGTGTCCGCGTACCCGGCAACCACCCGGATGGTGTCCTCGAGCGTCTCCCCCTTGGCCGCCGAGGAGAATTCCCGGGCGTTCTCGGTGGTGATCACGCTCCCCCCGAGGCGGCGCATGGCCGACTCGAAGGAGAGCCGGGTACGGGTACTCGGCTCGTAGAACAGGGTGGCCATCACCCGCCGGCTGAGGATGTTGGAGCCGTAGTGCTGGACCACCTGCTCCATCTCGCGGGCGACCGCGAAGATGTCGGCCATCAGCTCCACGTTGAACTGCTGGGCCTCGACGACGTGGAATAGGCGGCTCATGGTCAGCTCCTTGGGGGAACCCCCCGGCATGAAAAAAGGCCCCCGGTTACAGGGGCCTTGGCGGATGCGGCAGCGCGTTCATGGGCAGCACGCCTGTTGGGTTGGGCGATGGCTCCAAGATAAGCCGTACCTCCTCATGGGGGCAACCCCGCGGGCTCGGTCCGGGTCGCGGTCACCCCGTTTTGCCCACTTGACCGGCATCACAGCGCCACGGACGTAGGACGATGATATTCAATCGACCGTACCCCTGACAGGGACCGCTGGCCTGGGCCGGCGGTCATCCCGAGGGGGGCGGCCATGCCTGATGCCCGCATCTGCCGCTCGGGAACGGGTTTGTGGCCAGGCCGCGGGTCATTATACTATAGTCTCTGGGCTGGAGGAATTATGAAGGGCCCGCTCGATGTCTGA
>JBAZUN010000215.1:2587-9441 GCA_041661365.1 Candidatus Latescibacterota bacterium | reverse complement strand
ACGCCACCGACCCCGAGCTGCGGCTGACCATGCTCGGGCGCAAGCGATCGGCGGGGAACATCCTGGAGCGGATCGCCCGGTTGGCCGAGGGGGGGATCGAGATGCACACCCAGGTGGTCCTTTGCCCGGGGTGGAACGACGGGCCCCAGCTCGAGCGCACCGTGCGCGAGCTGAGCGCCTTCCACCCGGCGGTGCGATCGGTGGCCCTGGTTCCGGTCGGCCTGACCCGCCACCGCGAGAAGCTCCCCGAGCTACGGCCCGTCACCCCGGAGCTGGCCCGCGAATACGTCGACCTGGCCGAGACCTGGGGCCGGGCCTTCGTCGGTTCCCTGGGCGAGCGGTTCGTGTACGCCGCCGACGAGATGTTCCTGCTCCAGGGCCTGGAGCCACCGCCGGTGGCCTACTACGACGCCTTCCCCCAGATCGAGAACGGGATCGGCATGGTCCGCACCTTCCTCGACCGGTGGGCCGCCGGCCGCGCCCGGCTCCCGGCCGAGGTTCCGCGATCGCTCCGGCTCGGTCTGATCACCGGCCGCCTGGCCGCCGGCTTCCTGCGGCCGATCGGTGCCGAGCTTGGCGCCATCCGGGGGCTGAGCGTGGACGTCCTCGAGGTCGCCAACGACTTCTTCGGTCACGGGATCACCGTCTCCGGGCTGCTGACCGGACAGGATATCCTCCGGCGCCTGCAGGATGGACCGGGGTGGGACCTGGTCCTGCTGCCGCCGAACTGCGTCAACGGCGACGGCGTCACCCTGGACGACTTCACCGTGCCCGGTCTGGCCGAGGCCGCGAGGACGACCTTGGCCGTGGGCGACTACGACCTGGCGTCCTGCATCGCCGGCTGCCTCGACGGCACCTGGGCCGCGGTCACGGGGGCCGGCCGCCAGCTCGACGAGCTGGGATATCGCCTGGAAAGGTCACGGTCGTCATGAGCATGGGCGAGACCAACCCCAACCGCGTCGAGCGGGTCGATCACCCGCGGCCGATCGTCGCCCTGGTAGGGCGACCGAACGTAGGCAAGTCGACCCTGTTCAACCGGCTGGTGCAGGCCCGCTGGGCCATCACCGACGACCGACCGGGGGTGACCCGGGATCGGATCTACGCGATCACCGAGTGGCAGGGCCGCCGCCTGACCCTGGTCGACACCGGCGGGTACGTGCCGCACGGCCAGGACAGCATGGAGGCCGCGGTGCGGGCCCAGGCCGAGGTGGCCGTGGCCGAGGCGGACGTGGTCTTGCTCATCTGCGACGTCCGCGCCGGTCTGACCGACCTCGACCGGGAGTTGGCCCACCTGCTGCGGCAGGGGCAGGTGACCTGCATCGTCGTCGCCAACAAGGCCGATACCCCCGAGGCGGCCCTGGAGGTCGACGACTTCCGGCGGCTCGGGCTGGGTGAGCCGTTTGCCGTCTCGGCCGCCACCGGCCGTCGCTCGGGCGACCTGCTGGAGGTGGTCCTGGCGCGCCTGGGCGAGGGGGTTGAGGCCGCGGCGACCGCGACCGGGGACAGACCGATCAAGGTGGTCCTGGCCGGCCGACCCAACGTCGGCAAATCGACCCTGGTCAACCGGTTGGCCGGGGAGGAGGTCTCCATCGTCCACGAGGCCCCGGGGACGACGAGGGACACCACCAGCATCCGGGTGCGCTGGCAGAACCACACCTTCGAGATCCTCGACACGGCCGGGCTGCGACGCCGTTCGAGGGTCGAGGACCCGGTGGAGTACTACAGCAGCCGGCGGGCGACCGACACCATCGAGGCGGCCGACGTGGTCATCTCCCTGATCGACGCCGTCGAGGGGTGGACCGTGCAGGACGCCCGGATCATCGGTCAGGCGATCGACGCCGGCCGGGGGCTGATGGTGGCGGTCAACAAGTGGGACCTGGTCGCCGGCAAGGCGCGCACCTCCGAGGAGTTCGCCGAGGGCTTGCGGGACCGGTTCCCCTTCCTGGTCGACTACCCGGTGGTCTCGGTCTCCGGTCTGACCGGGAAGCGGGTCCACCGGTTGCTCGAATGGGCAGCCAAGGTGCAGGACAACCGGTACCGACGGATCCAGACCGCGCGGCTGAACGAGTTCCTCGAGCGGGTGACGCGGCAACAGCCTCCGGCGAGCGCTGGCGCCGAGATCCGGTTCTTCTACGCCACTCAGCGGGGGGTGGCTCCTCCGGCCTTCATCGTCTTCACCAACCACCCCGAGCTGGTTCACAGCTCGTACCTACGCCTGATGGAGAAGCGACTGCGGGAGGAATACGACCTGATCGGGACCCCCGTCCGGTTCCTGCTGCGGGGCCGCGAGAGTCACGACTGAGGTCGTCAACCCGGGGAGTCCGTCGTGAAGAGCCCCCTGAAGGATCCACTGGGCACCAAGCTCTACTACAGCATCAGCGAGGTCGCGGAGCTCACCCGGTTGCCGCCGTACACCCTGCGGGCCTGGGAAAAGGAGTTCGCCTGCCTGCGGCCACGCCGGGCCCGGGGGAAGAACCGGGCCTACCGCGAGCGGGATATCCAGATCATCCTGCTGATCAAGTCCCTCCTGTACGACCAGCGGTACACCATGGAGGGGGTCAAGCAGAAGCTGCTCAACGAACCCGAGCTGCTGCGCGGCACCGGGACCGAGCCGCCGGCGAGGCAGCCGGCCGAGCCGGTTGGCGGGGGGAACGGCCCAGAACCGGTCGTCGACCCCTCGGTCGCCCCGTGGCCGGAGCCTGCGGCCGCCGATTCCGGAACCCGGGCCCGAGCCCTTCTGGCGACCGCACGGGAGGAGCTGCGGGAGATCCTCGACCTGCTGTAACGTATTGCCCAAAATGCTATTGTACTCGTTATTTACACGGCTATTCGAGCCGAAACGCAGGGGGGTCCGGTCGGGCGGCCGGCTCATCAGCGACGGGGATCGCCGGTGGACCAGAGCGCGCTCAAGGAGCAGCTTATCGAACTGCTGGAGCCGCTAGTCGCCCAGCAGGGAGCATCCATCGTCGACGTCGAGCTGGTAGGCGCGGTCAGCAACCAGACCCTACGGCTCCTCGTCCATTGCGATGGAGGGGTGTCGGTCACCACCTGCGAGGCGATCAGTCGCGAAGCCTCTGACCTCCTCGACGTCGAGGACCCGATCCCCGGGCGGTACCGGCTCGAGGTCACTTCTCCCGGGCTGAGCCGACCCTTGCGTACGGACCGCGATTTCCAGCGCGCGGCCGGACGCCTGCTCAAGGTGGTGCTGACCTCCGGCCGTAACCTTTCCGGCCGGCTCGGGGCCTGGGACGAGCGGGAGATCGAGTTGGAGAGCGAGTCGGGGATTCAGCGGGTGGGCCGGCACGAGATCGCCAAGGCCACGATCGAGGCGGAACTGTAACCCAGCAGGAGACCAGGCGGTCCTATGGTGAACTTCAGCGTTGTCGAGGCGTTGACCCAGATCGCGCGTGAGAAGAGCGTCGACCGCGAGCTGGTGGTCAACACGCTGGCCGACGCCCTCATCTCCGCCGCCAAGCGGCGGTACGGGAACACCGACAACTACGAGGCGGTCATCGATCAGACCACGGGCAGCATGGACGTATACATGCGCCGCACCGTGGTCGAGGAGGTGGTCGATCCCGCCCTCGAGGTCTCCCTCGAAGACGCCCAGGCCGTGGAGCCGGGGAGTGAGCTAGGCGGGGTGCTGCGCGAGCGGCTCAACTTCGCCGACTTCGGCCGCAACGCCATCCAGACCGCCAAGCAGATCCTGGTCCAGCGGGTTCGCGAGGCCGAGCGCGAGCGGATCTACGACGAGTTCAGCAACCGGGTCGGCACCGTGGAGTCGGGGATCGTCCAGCAGATCAGCCACGGCGACATCATCCTCAACCTGGGCCGGGCCGAGGCCGCCGTGCCGTTCAAGGACCAGATCCGTCGGGAGCGGTACCGTCAGGGCGACACGGTCAAGGGGTACGTCTACGAGGTGCTCAAGGTCAGCCGCGGTCCGCAGATCCTGCTCTCACGGACCCATCCGGAGCTGCTCAAGCGGTTTTTTGCCGCCGAGGTGCCCGAGATCGCCGAGGGGATCGTGCAGATCCACAGCGTCGCCCGGGAGCCGGGCGAACGGGCCAAGATCGCGGTCAGCTCGCGCGACGATCGGGTCGATCCGGTCGGTGCCTGCGTCGGGGTTAAGGGCTCCCGGGTGCAGACGGTGGTGCGCGAGCTGAGCGGCGAGCGGATCGACATCGTGCCGTGGAGCGAGGAGGTCGAGTCCTACATCGCCCGCTCGCTCAGCCCGGCGGTGGTGGCGCGGGTGATCGTCGACCGTAGGCGGCACCACGCCACGGTTCTGGTGGCCAGCGATCAACTGTCCCTGGCCATCGGCAAGGGCGGGCAGAACTCGCGGTTAGCGGCCCAGTTGACCGGGTGGGGCCTGGACATCATCACCGACGAGGAGCACCAGCGCCGGCGGGCCCAGAGCGAGCGGATGCAGCAGGTCTTCCGCCTGATCAACGGCGTCAGCGAGATGATCTCCCTGAGTCTGGCTACCTCGGGATTCCACTCGGTGCGCGAGATCGCCGAATCCTCGCTCGAGATGCTGCGCTCCGTGCCCGGCCTGGAGGACGATGCCGCGGCCACGCGCCTGCGGGACGCCGCGGCGGTCTTCGTGGCCGAACACGGGGATCTGTCGGAGCTGCCGGCCCCCGAGCCGACCGAGGCACCGGCGGCCGAAGCGGCCGCGTCGACGGAAACCGAGGCAGCCGTGGAGCCGTCCACGGTCCCTGAACCGCAAGGGAGTGAGGGCGAGCCGGCCGGCGCGTCGGGAGCCCCGGAGGGGAGCGCTCCGGCCGAGGGCGGAACCGGCGAGACCGGGCCCGCCGACGGTGGGAAGAACGAAGACGACGGCGACCAGGCGGGACCGGCGACGGTTTGACGCCACCGCCTAGGGACGTGCGGGCGATCTTCCCACCCAGAAGGGGGGACTGAGTTGGACAAGCGCAGGGTCTATCAGGTAGCCAAGGAGCAGAAGCTCTCCAGCGACGCGCTCCTCTCCATGCTCAAGACCATGGGGTACGAGGCCAAGAGCCACATGAGCGTGGTCACCGATGAGATGTCCTCGGCGATCACCCGCAAGATCGACGAGGAGCGGAAAAGCTCGATCGAGGAGGTCAAGCGGCAGAAGGCCAAGGAGCAGATCCGCAAGCAGACCGAAAAGGAGCATCCCGAGACCGGCGAGAGCCGGCCCGCCGAATCGCCGGCCCGGCCCGCGCGCCGCCCGGCCGGTCCTTCCGGCTCCTCCTATGCCCCGCGGCCGTCCTTTCCCCGGCTGGGAGGCGGGCCACCCCCGCCGGCCGCGAGCCGCGATGGCGAGACGGCACAGCCACGCCGCCTCAACAAGCGCAAGGGCGGCAAGCGGGCCGACGAGCCCGCCACCCTGGACGACCTGAAAGGCGGCCTGGGGGAGAAGCGCGAGGTGACGGCCCAGCCCGACGCCGCCAGTCGCCGGCGGGGGAAGAAGAAGCGGGCCGCCGACGTCCGGGCCATCCAGGAGAACGTCCGCAAGACCCTGACCCAGCTCAGCGAAAGCCGGGTTCGGCGGCGGTACGAGCGCGGCCCGCGGGAGGACGCCGGCGAGGAGACCAGCGGCGAGACCCAGACCCTGCGGATCAGCGAGTTCGTCACCCTGGCCGAGTTCTCCGAGGCGCTCGGGGTGCGGCCGACCGAGGTGATCGCCGTCTGCCTGCAGCTCGGGGTGATGGCCACCATCAACCAGCGTCTCGACATGGACACCATGGCCACCGTCGGCCTGGAGTTCGGCTTTGCGGTCGAGCCGCTGGACTCCGAGGAGGCCGAGAACCTGGAAGAGGAGGCGACGGCCGAGGAGGAAGAGGAGGAAGAGGGAGCCGGCGACCCCGAGCCCCGCTCGGCGGTCGTCACGGTCATGGGGCACGTCGACCACGGCAAGACCTCCCTGATCGACCATCTCCGGCAGACCAACGTGGCCGCCCACGAGTCCGGGGGGATCACCCAGCACATCGGCGCCTACGTGGTCAAGCTGCCCGACGGCCGCTCGGTGACCTTCCTCGACACCCCGGGCCACGCCGCCTTCACCGCCATGCGGGCCCGCGGCTCGCGGGTGACCGACCTGGTAATTCTGGTAGTGGCCGCCGACGACAGCGTCATGCCGCAGACGATCGAGGCCATCGACCACGCGCGGGCGGCCCAGGTGCCGATGGTGGTGGCGATCAACAAGTGCGACCTGCCCACGGCCGACCCGGAGCGGATCAAGCGGCAGCTCAGCGAGCGCGGGGTCCTGCTCGAAGGGTGGGGCGGCCGAGTACCCTGCGCCGAGATCTCGGCCAAGACCGGCGCCGGGATCGACCGACTGCTGGACTCCCTGGTGCTCGAGGCCGAGCTGCTGGAGCTGAAGGCGACCCCGAACCGGCGGGCCCGCGGCACGATCATCGAGGCCAAGCTGGACAAGGGCCGTGGTCCGGTCGCCACGGTCCTGGTGCAGGACGGCACCTTGCGCGAGACCGACCCGATCGTCACCGGGGTTCACTCCAGCCGGGTCCGGGCCCTCCTCGACGAGCACGGCGAGCGGGTGGAGTCGGCCGGTCCGTCGACCCCGGTCCAGGTCCTTGGCCTGCCCGGCGTGCCCCAGGCCGGGGACACCTTCTTCGTCGCCACCAGCGACCGGGAGGCCAAGGAGGTCAGCCAGCGGCGGCAGCAGGTGCGCCGCGAGCAGGAGTACCGGCGGATCCGCAAGATCACCCTGACCGACCTGCACGACCAGATCGCCCAGGGCCAGGTCCAGGAGCTGCGGGTCATCGTCAAGGGCGACGTCGACGGCTCGGTCGAGGCCATCACCCAGGAGCTGGGCGGGATCACCCACGACGAGGTGCGGGTGGCGGTCA
>JBAZUN010000215.1:0-2577 GCA_041661365.1 Candidatus Latescibacterota bacterium | reverse complement strand
ATCCACAACGGCGTCGGGCCGATCTCCGAGTCCGACGTGCTGCTGGCCTCCGCCTCCAACGCCGTGATCATCGGTTTCCGGGTGCAGCCCGATCCCTCGGCCCGCGACGCGGCGGCCCAAAACGGGATCGAGATCCGCCTGTACAAGGTCATCTACGAGGTCATCGAGGAGATCCGGGCGGCGCTTTCCGGCATGCTCGCCCCCTCGGTGGAGGAGCGGGTGGTCGGCGCGGCCCTGGTGCGCCAGATCTTCTCCTCCTCGAGGTTCGGTACCATTGCCGGGTGTATCGTGCAGAAGGGGCGGATCACCCGCAACCACCGCGTCCGCGTCATGCGCAACGGCGAGGCCGTCTTCAAGGGGGAGATCGCCTCGCTCCGGCGGTTCAAGGACGACGTGCGCGAGGTGCTCGAGGGGTTCGAGTGCGGGATCGGCATCCAGGGGTTCGACGCCATCCAGGAGGCCGACGTCATCGAGGCGCTCGAGACCGTGGAGACGGTGCGCACCCTGTGAGAGAAGGCGGTGATCGTCACCTGCTGCGAGGTCCAGCTCTACCTCTCCGAAAGCCGGTCGCTCAAGGACAAGCGCCAGGTCCTGCAAAGCCTTCAGGAGCGGATCCGGAGCCGGTTCTCCGTGGCGGTGGCCGAGGTGGAGCACCAGGACCTGTGGCAGCGCGCCACCCTGGGACTGGCCACGGTCGGCAACTCGGTCCGGCACGGGGATGAGGTGCTGACCAAGGTCGTCGGTTTCATCGAGCAGGAGCGGCGGGTGCAGGTGCTGGACTGGGCGATCGAGGAGAGATAGGAGCGGATAAGACCGCATGGCGACGCCCCACCGGGTAAACCGGGTCCGCGAGCTGCTCCTGCGCGAGCTGAGCGACATCATCCAGCGGCTCAAGGATCCGCGGGTACGCCTGGTCACGGTGGTCGACACCGAGATCAGCCGCGACCTGCGTCAGGCCACGATCTACGTCAGCCTGATCGGTTCGCCCGAGGAGCAGCAGCAGGCCATCGAGGGGCTGACCCACGCCTTGGGGTTCATCCGGCGTGAGGTGGCGCAGCGGATCGAGCTGCGCCACGTGCCCGAGCTCCGGGTGGTCTACGACGGCACGGCCGAGCGGGCCCTGCGGATCTCGGCCCTGATCGACCAGGCCGTGGCCCAGGAGCGGCACGAGCCCGAGGCCGAGGAGGAGAACACCCCTGGCTAGCCGTCGCGGCAGCGGGGGAGGGGAGGCGGTGGACGGCATCCTGGTGATCGACAAGGAGCCGGGACCGACCTCCCACGACGTGGTAGCCCAGGTTCGGCGGTTGCTCGGACAGCCCCGCGTGGGCCACTGCGGCACCCTCGATCCGTTGGCAACCGGGGTGCTGGTGATCTGCCTCGGCCGGTACACGCGGCTCAGCCAGTGGCTCGGGGACGAGGACAAGGAGTACCAGGCGACCTTCGTGCTCGGCGCCACCAGCGATACCGGCGACGCGCAGGGTCAGGTCAACCCTAGTCCGATCGACCCGGCCGGTCCGGAGCCGGACCGCGAGGCCATGCTGAGCGCCTTGCACGGTCTCGAGGGGGTTCGGGAGCAGGTGCCGCCGGCCTATTCGGCGGTCAAGGTGCACGGGGTCCCCAGTTACCGGCTGGCCCGTCGGGATGCGGCCGTGCCACTGGCGCCGCGGACGGTACGGGTCAACGCGGTGAACCTCGTGGGGTACGAATACCCCCGGGTTGAGGTGCGCGTCGAATGTGGCAAGGGGACCTACGTCCGTTCCCTGGCCGTCGAGCTGGGCGAGCGACTCGGTTGCGGCGGCTATGTCGAGGCCCTGCGCCGGTTGCGGGCCGGAACCCTGGACCTGGGTCGGGCCGTGAGCATGGACCGGTTGGCCAGGGCCACTGCCAACGGTTCCCTGGCCGACTGCCTGGTGCCGGTGGAGGAAGCCCTGTCAGGGATCCCGCGGGTGGTGCTCGAAGCGGAGTCCGACCGTTCCTTCTGCCACGGGAATCCGGTGCCGTTCGCGACCGCCGCGACCACGGGATCGGTAGCCGCGGTCTTTGACGCGGCAGGGAGCTTCCGCGGGATCGGGGCCTGGGATCGCCAGCGGGGAGTGCTGGCCCCCCGGGCGGTGCTGGTCGGCCCGGAGACCGAGGTCGTTCCCGGTGGGTGACCTGGCGGTCCTCACCGGACCGGTGATCCCGGGCCGACAGCGGGGCCGTGGCCTGGGGCTGCCCACGGCCAACCTCGAGCCGGACGAGGCCGTGACCCGGGAGTTGACCGGGGCGGTCTACGCGGCTCGGGTGCGTTGGGACAACGGCCCCTGGCATCAGGCCGTGGTCAACATCGGGACCCGGCCCACCTTCGGCGAGGGGGGCTGCTCGGTGGAGGTGCACCTCCTCGATTTCGTCGGGGATCTGTACGGGCGAAGTCTGGAGGTGAAGCTGGAGGCGCGACTTCGCGCCGAACGGCGGTTCGACGACGCCGGGGCCCTGGTCGAGCAGGTGAAGAAGGATATCGCAGAAGCCAGAGCCGTGCTGGCCCGGCCGGCCGGCCGGCCGTAACCGTTGCGGAGGAGAACGCAGTGGCGATCACGA
>JBAZUN010000214.1:0-9484 GCA_041661365.1 Candidatus Latescibacterota bacterium | reverse complement strand
CATCGGCCGGGGCCATTCCGGCACCCGCGCCATCTCCCACACCCTGTACGCCAGCGGCGTGTACATGGGGAACCAGTTGAACGACTCGGGGGACAAGCTCCCCCCGAACGACTTGTATGAAGCCTGCCGGGTGATGGCCCGCCACGTCGAGTGGCAGGGCGACCTGTCGTGGAATTTCCAGCGCCTCCACACCATGCCGATCGACCCCGAGTTCACCACCCTGGTCGAGCGTTTCCTCGCCGACGTGCTGCGGCGCCATGAGCCGCGCGGCTGGAAGCTCCCCGAGACCACCCTGGTTTATCCCTGGATCGTGCGGCTCTTCCCGGACGCCCACTACATCTACCTGGTGCGCGACCCGCGCGACTGCATCATCGGCGGCCACCTGACCGACGACCTGCGCGACTTCGGCGTCCAGTACCCGGCCACCGACGACCTGCGCGAGCGCCGGGCGATCTCGTGGAAGTACCAGTACGAGCTGGTCAAGGCCACGGCCCAGCCGCGGCGGTTCCTCACCGTGCGGTTCGAGGACCTGGTCCTCCGCCAGGAGGAGACGGTGCAGCGGCTGGAGTCTTTCCTCGGCCTGCCGCTGGCCCGCATCATCGTGCGCCAGGCCCCGATCGGCCGGTGGCGGACCGACACCGAGCGCCACTACTTCGACTTCTTCCGCGAGCCGATGCTCGAGAGTGGGTACACCGAGGGGCTGCCGGCCGCTTCCTGAACCGGGCCTCACCGCGGTCGCGTCCGGGCGGCATCAGGCCGACCGCGGGAGGATCGACCCGTTCCCGGTGCTCCTGCAGCCGCTCGAGTAGTTCGCGCAGCAGCGGTTCCTCGGCCCTGGCCAGGCCGGTCAGCAGACGACACGACTCGGCCAGGGTCGAGGACCGGCCGGTGGCGGCCCAGCGCAGCAGCACCAGGCGCAGGGCCTCGGCCAATCCGGTGACCGTGATCCAGCGGTTCGCCAGGCCGGCCGAGGCGGGAAGGCGACCGGCCGCCTCGAGCCAGGTCAGCCGCCCGGCCATGCACTGCTTGTGCTCCCCCAGCAGGCGGAAGGGGACCGCCGGGTACGGCGCCGTTCCCGAGGCCGCGGCCTCGATCCCCTGGACCAGGGCCGGGTAGACCTCGATCCCCCAGGCCCCACCCGGACGAGACGGGATCGCCAGGCGGTACCGCTCCGAGCTGTTCCTCCCGGTCAGGTAGTCGTCCAACTGCTCGATCAATCCCCGCTCGTCGAGCTCGAGAGGAACGGTCGGTCCGCCGCGGTAGCGGAAGAGGAAGAGCCCGGGCCGGCCGGTCATGGCCTGGTCGAACCAGGCCGGCACCCCACCGGGGAGCCGCGCCGCCTCCTCGAGGTAGGCCTCGACCGGCGTAGCCAGGGCCGGCCCCAGACAGGCGGCCGGCAGTGGATAGGTCCCCCCCTGTCCGGCCCCGTCAAAGGCCAGGGCGCTGAACCCGACGGCCGGGTCGTGGCCGAAGAGGAGTACCTCGTGCAGGAAGTGGCGCCGTTGGTACTCGACCCGGAACGGCAGGTGGTAGTGGTCCAGGTCGAGCTGCAGGTAGTACCCCTGCTCCAGCAGGCGGATCAAGGCCGGCACGGGATCCTCGGCCAGGGAGCGCATCACCTCGGTGCGCAGCGTCTGAACCTCGAGCAGGGGGCACCCCAGGCGGTGCGCGTCGACCAGGGAATGGCTGATCGACAGAGGGTGGACGTAGAGCTTCAGCTCCTCGCCGGGGTAGACGAACCACTGCAGGTGGGTGGCGTAGAGCCAGGGGAGATAGGCCCGATCCCGTGCCAGGATCGACAGCGGGTAGAGCAGGAACAGGTACGCGGTGAACGGGGGGTGATGCAGCGGCAGGCGCACGGACATGGCCGATCTCCTGGACCGGGGCGAGAGGAACCCTCTGTCCCGAGCGGAGCAAGCGCCGTGCGCGTCGGTTTCTCTCCCCCAAGGCCGGGGGCCATGCCGATCCGGTGCCCCCTCCTGGTTCCGACCCTGGGTCCTCAGGGTGACAGCCGTGCATGTCGCGGCAACGGCTGGCGCCACGATCGCTGCCCGAGCGGCTGCGTGGTGTCGGTGGTCGGGGGTACCTATATTGGGGCCGCACGCAAAGGCACCGTCACGACGTGGAACCGCAGAGGACGCGATGATCGAAAAAGGGAACGGCCACGAACACGGGAACGGCCATCCGTACCGGGCCCTGCTGGAGGACGAGGAGTTGGCCGAGCAGTTCCAGGCCCTGGTAGCCGCGGCTCAGGCCAAGGGATTCAGCGAGGACGAGATCGGGTATGGGCTATTGTCCGGCACCGTGGACAACCTCCTGGCCAACGGCGAGCCGGAGTGCTGCGTCATGCAGCTCCTGCTCGACTTCACCACGAGCTACTTCGACTACTGGCACGACCGGATGGGAGACGAGGACGAGGCGACCGAGGACGAGGAGGGCGGCGACCGCTGAGGAGTCCGGCCGGCCCGCGATCAGGCGGTCGGGGGGCGCGACCCGGGCCCTTGCCAACGCGGAAAGAGCCGGTGCTCGATCCCCAGCAGGTCGAGGACCCGGCCGGCGATGAAGTCGCCCAGCTCGTCAAAGGAGGCCGGCCGCTGGTAGAAGGCCGGCATGGCCGGGACCAGCAGGGCGCCGGCCTCGGCCGCGGCGGTCAGGTTGCGCAGGTGAACCAGGTTGAGCGGCGTCTCCCGGGGGACCAGGACCAGGGGCCGGCGCTCCTTGAGGGAGACGTCGGCGGCCCGCTCGATCAGGTTGCTCGACAGCCCGTGGCTGATCCCGGCCAGGGTCTTCATCGAGCAGGGCAGCACAACCATCCCGTCCAGCCTCGCCGTGCCCGAGGCCAGGGCGCAGGCCAGGTCCCCGACGCGGTATTCGCGGAGCGCGCCTTGCCGCACCTCCTCGCCGTAGAGCCGGACGAGGAACTCGACCACGCTCTCCCGGTCGGGCGCGAACCCCAGCTCCTCGACCAGCAGGTACCGGCCGTACTGGGACAGCACCAGGTGGACGGCGTGGCCGTCGACCAGGAGGGCCCGCAGCAGTCGGCCGGCGTAGATCGCGCCGCTGGCGCCGGTGACGGCGACCACCAGCTCACGCGGCATCGCCGTGCTTCTCCTCGGCGGCCAAGGCGCGCTGCCCCGCGTCCAGCAGGGCGACGATCCGGTCGACGTCGAAGACGCAGCCGCCCCAGGTGCCGCCCCCGGCCTGCTGCAGGGCGGCCCACAGCCGGGTCTCGGCCGGCAACCGCTCCTCGGGCGCCAGGTCGGCCCTGGACGGTCGAGCCGCGAGGACCCGTTCCCCCTCCTCCGGGGTGAAGCACTCCCCGTCCCGCCCGACCAGGTCGACCCGCCCGGTCAGTCGATTGCGGTCGACGACCACCTCGATCAGGTCGCCGTCGAGGACCTTGCCGATCGGGCCGCCGGCCAGGGCCTCGGGACCGACGTGGCCGATGCAGGCCCCGGAGGAGAACCCCGAGAAGCGGGCATCGGTGAGGACCGCCACCTCCTTCCCGAACGACAGGTACTTGAGGGCGGTGGTCACCTGGGCGATCTCCTCCATCCCGGTCCCCATCGGCCCGCACCCGGCCAGGACCATCACGTCCCCGGGCTGGATCCGGCCTTCTTTTATCGCGCCGATGGCGTCGCGCTCGCGGAGGAAGACCCGGGCCGGCCCCCGATGGCGGTAGACCCCGTCGGCCCCGACCTTGGCCGGATCGATGGCCGTGCTCTTCACCACCGAGCCCTCGGGGGCCAGGTTCCCCACCGGGAAGCAGACGGTGCTGGTCAGGCCGCGGTCACGGGCCCGGTCCGGGTCCATGATGACCTCGTCAGGATCGATCCGGTCCAGCTCGCGCAGGCGGTCGCGGAACTGGCGGCGTCGGGCCGAGCCTTCCCACCAGTCGAGGTTCTCCCCCACGGTCCGGCCGGTGACGGTGAGTGCGCCCTCGTCGAGCAGGCCGAGGCGGCGCAGGTGGAGCATCACCTCGGGGACCCCGCCGGCCAGGAAGGCCCGCACCGTGGGGTGGAACCGCGGCCCGTTGGGGAGAACGTCGACCAGCCTGGGGACCTGGCGGTTCACCCGATCCCAGTCGGCTGCGCCCGGCCGGCGACGGCCGGCGGCAAAGGCGATGGCCGGCAGGTGCAGGATCAGGTTGGTCGAGCCGCCGAAGGCGGCGTGGACCGCCAGGGCATTGCCGATGGCCGCGTCGGTGAGGATCTGCCTCGAGGTCAGGGAGCGCGCGGCGAGGGCGACCAGGGCCCGGGCCGAGCGGACCGCCGCGTCCCGCCAGACCGGCTCGCCCGAGGGGGCCAGGGCCGTGTGCGGCAGGGCCAGGCCCAGGGCTTCGGCGACCACTTGCGAGGTGGCCGCGGTCCCGAGGAACTGGCATCCTCCGCCAGGCGAGGCGCAGGCCCGGCACCCCAGGTCGTTGACCTGGTCGATGGTGATCTCGCCGTGGGCCAGGCGGGCCCCGACCGACTGGATGGCGCCGGCGTCCTCCCCCTGCTCAGGGGGCAGGGTCACCCCGCCTGGCACCGCGATCACCGGCTCGTCGCGGGCGCCGGCCAGGGCCATCATCATCGCCGGCAGCCCCTTGTCGCAGGTGGCGATCCCCATCACCCCGCGCCGGGTCGGCAGGGAGCGGATCAGCCGGCCGATGACCGTGGCCGCGTCGTTGCGGTAGGGGAGGCTGTCGAACATCCCGGCCGTGCCCTGGGTCCGGCCGTCGCACGGGTCCGAGCAGAACGCCGCAAAGGGGATCCCGCCGAGACGCCGCAACTCACGCGAGGCCGCCTCCACCAGCAGCCCCAGCTCCCAGTGACCGGTGTGGAGCCCGAGGGCCACCGGGGTGCCGTCCGGCGCCCGCACCCCGCCCAGGGTGCTCATCACCAGGTACTCGTCGCGGCCCAACTCGGTCGGGGTCCATCCCATCCCGGCGTTGAGGGTGTACCCGAACAGGTCGCCGCTAGGCGCGGTGCGCACCCGCTCCTCGGTGAGGGGGAGGCGACCAGAGGGGCCGGCGGCCCGCGAGCGGACTTGATATACCGCCGGATCGCCGGAGTCGAGGATCTCGGCGAAAGAAGGAGGTTGGAGCGGCATCGAGGATCCTTTCGAGACGCGCGGCCGGCTGGGATCGGTCGCACGCCGGGCTAGACGGGCAGACCGCGACGGGCGATCAAGTCAGCCACCGTGAAGGCCAGGAAGACCACGCTGATGACCCCGTTCATGGTGAAGAAGGCCAGGTCGAGGCGGGACAGGTCGTCGGCCCGCACCAGCCGGTGCTCGTAGACCAGCAGGCCGGCCACCGCGACCACCCCGGCCCAGTAGACCGGACCAACGCCGACCCGGGTCCCCAGGATCGCGAGCAGGGCCAGGGCCAGCAGGTGGAGCCCCCGGGCCGTCTGCAGGGCCCGAGCCACCCCGAGACGGACCGGCAGGGAATGCAGCCCGAACCCGCGGTCGAAGTCGTGGTCCTGACAGGCGTAGATCACGTCGAACCCGGCCACCCAGGCGACCACGGCCGCGCCCAGCAGTAGGGGCGGTTCGGCCACGGTCCCGGTCAGGGCCAGCCAAGCGGCCACCGGGGCCGCGCCCAGACCGACGCCGAGAACCAGATGAGAGGCCCAGGTGAATCTTTTCGTGTAGGAGTAGCCGAAGAGGAGGGCCAGGAGGACCGGCGAGAGGGCGAAGCAGAGCGGATTGAGCCGGTACGCGGCCAGGATCAGCAGGCCGGCCGACAGGGTCACGAAGATCGCGGCGGCGGCCGGCGAGACCCGCCCCTGGGGGAGCTCCCGGCCTCTCGTCCGCGGATTGGCCGCGTCGATCCGCCGGTCGGCGAGACGGTTGAACCCCATGGCCGCGCTCCGGGCCCCGACCATGGCCAGGGCGATCCATCCCACCTGGACCGCCGTGACCTCGACCCGCTCGCTGGCCAGGGCCGCGCTGGCCAGGGCAAAGGGGAGGGCAAAGAGGGAGTGCGAGAGCTTGACCATGCGGCCGTAGGTCAGGGCCGCGTCGAGCAGACTCATGCCGACCGATCCCCGGTCACGGGGTAGAAGCGGACCTCCGGTATCCGGCCGATCAGCCCGTGACCGAAGGCCAGCTCGTAGAAGGTGCGCAGCCCGGCCAGCTCCTCCTCGCCCAGGCAGTGCCGGACGTTCTCGTCGAAGTACCGCCGGTAGTACTCGGGGCCGTGGCCGTTCTGGGACAGGGCAAAGGCGGCCGCCACCTCGTCGAGCTGTGCCCGGCCCAGATCCCGGGCTCGGATCAGGTGGTCGGCCTGGGCCGGGGTCAAGGCATCGGGCCGACCGGCCCAGAAGGCATAGACGAACGGCAGGCCGGTCAGCTCGAGCCAGGCCTGGCCGAGGTCCAGCTCCCCGGTGCATTTCCCTTGGGCGCGGAAGACCGAATCCCCGATGAGCAGGGCCGCGTCGGCCCGAGCGAGCATGGCTTCCAGATCGGGCGCGGCCTCGACCAGCTCGGGCTTCAGGCCGAGCCGCTCGCGCAGCAGTATCTGCAGCAGGGCGACCGAGGTCCGGGAGGAAAGGTCAAGGGCCACGCGGCGGACCCGTTCCAGTGCCCCGCGCCAGAACAGGCGGACGGTGAGGACCGGGCCGCGCGAGACGATCCCCACCCCAGGGACGATGCAGTACGGCTCCGGCCCCCGGGCGTACTCGATCGAGGGGATCAGCCCGAGGTCGATGGTGCCGGCGTGCAGCTCGGCGGCGCACTGCGAGGGGACTCCGTACTGCACGGCAAACGGTCCAGGCTCCCGGTCCAGAGCCACGGTCAGGGGCCGGGCGTTGAGGAAGGCGATCCCGCCGAGGCGCACGCTCATGGTCAGGCTACCGCCGCGGCCGGCTCCGGAACCGCCCGGTACAGGGTATCGCGGCGTCGCGGCTCGAACCCCGCCTCGGCGATCAGCCGCCGCATCTCGGCCAGATTCATCTCCCCGGTATGGGCCGTGCCCGCGGCGCTGACCACGTTCTCCTCGAGCATGGTGCTGCCGAAGTCGTTGACCCCGTAGTGCAGGGAGATCTGGGCGATCTTCGGTCCCTGGGTCACCCAGGAGGCCTGCAGGTTCGGGACGTTGTCGAGGAAGAGCCGCGCCACCGCCACCGTGCGCAGGTGGTCGAACCCGGTCGCCCGCCGACCCTGCCAGCGGTCGGGGGTCGCGGCCAGGGCGGTGTTCTCGGGCTGGAAGCTCCAGGCGATGAAGGCGGTGAAGCCGCCGGTCTCGTCCTGCAGGTCGCGGACGCGGGTCAGGTGCTCCACCCGCTGGGCCACGCTCTCGACGTGGCCGTACATCATGGTGGCCGTGGTCGGCATCCCGAGCCGGTGGGCCGTCCGGTGGACCTCGAGCCATTCGTCGACCCGGTCCTTGCGGAAGCCGATCCGGTCGCGCACCTCGTCGCTGAGGATCTCGGCCCCGGCCCCGGGGATCGAGTCCAGACCAGCGGCCCGCAGGCGACGGATCGTCTCCTCCAGCGACAGCCGCGAGAGGTGGGCGATGTAGAGGATCTCGGTGGCGGACAGGGAGTGGAGGTGGATCATCGGGTACCGGTCGCGCAGCGCGCGCAGCAGCTCCTCGTACCACTCCAGCCGCAGTCGGGGATTGAGTCCCCCCTGCATCAGCAGCTCGCAGGACTTGGGAAGGCTCCCTCCCACGGCGACCAGCTCGTCGAGCTTGGCGAAGATCGCCTCTTGAGGCAGGACGTACCCCTCCCCGTCCCCGGGCGGGCGGTAGAAGGCGCAGAAGTCGCAGCGGACCCAGCAGACGTTGGTGTAGTTGACGTTGCGGCCAACGTTGTAGGTCACCACCGGATCGGGATGCCACCGTCGCCGGGCCAGACCGGCCAGCAGCCCCAGCTCGGTCAGGTCCGGGTGGCGGAACAGGGCCTCGGCCTCGGCCGGGGTCAGCCGCTCCCCTCCCTCCACCTTCTCGGCGATGGTCGCGATCATCCGGCCGCCTCTGCCTTCGCGGCCGTCTCGCCGCTGACCGGTCGGTACAGGCTGTCCCGCTCCACCGGAATCCGGCCGGCCTCGCCGATGCGGGCCAGCAGCTCCTCGTGGGTCAGCCGTTGCCGGGTCTCGTTCTCGGTGCGCCGGGTGATCTCGTAGTCCATCACCGTGCCGTCGAGGTCGTCGGCTCCGTACCACAGCGCGGTCTGCGAGACCTCGATGGTGTTCATGATCCAGAAGGTCTTCACGTGCGGGAAGTTGTCCAGCAGCAGGCGGCCGACCGCCACCTCGCGCAGGTCAGCACACCCGGTCGGGCCGGGCAGCTCGGCCAGCTCGGTCCGCTCGGGGTGGAAGGAAAGAGGCACGTAGCAGCGGAAGCCGGCGGTCTGGTCCTGCACCTCCCGCAGGCGGCAGAGGTGCTGGACCTTCTCCGCCGTATTCTCGATGTGGCCGTAGAGCATGGTGGCGTTCGACGGCAGTCCGCACCGGTGGGCCGCGGCAGCGATCCGGAGCCATTCCTCGGAGTCGGCCTTGGTCCAGAACAGATCGCCCTGCACCCGGGCGCTGAAGACCTCGGCGCCGCCGCCGGGGAGGGACTCCAGGCCGGCCTCGCGCAGCTCGATCAGCACCTCCTCGAGCGGCTTGCGCGCGGCCCGCTGGATCTGCGCCACCTCGATCATGGTGAAGGCCTTGAGGTGGGCCTCGGGCCGGGCCGCCTTCACCGCCCGCAGCAGGTCGAGGTAGTACTGGTACGGCAGCTTGGGGTTGACCCCGCCGACCATGTGGATCTCGGTGATCCGGTGACCGACGTACTGGCGCACCCGCTCCGCCGCCTGCTCGGGGGAGAGGACGTACCCCTTGGCGTCGCGGCCGGTGACGTAGAACGAGCAGAACCGGCAGAGCTTGTTGCAGACGTTGGTGTAGTTGATGTGCTGATTGCGCACGTAGTAGGTGGTGTCGCCGTGCAGGCGCTGGCGGACGAGGTTGGCCAGGTATCCCACGGCAGGGAGATCCGGGCAGGCGTAGAGCACCATCCCGTCCTCGGGACTCAGGCGGCTCCCCGCCAGTACCCGCTCGTGCACGGCCTCCAGGCCGGCCCGCGCCATCAGTTTGGCTACCGACACCTTGTTCCTTCCCCCTGCCGGTCGACCAGGTTATCCACGACGCGCCTTCGCGCCCCCCCTGGTCCATCGGTTTGGGCCGGCCGTCCTACCCAGCCCGTTAAGAAAGTCGCTTCGCATGGCGAGGCCGAGGGATGACGGGGTCTGGCTAGGCGCGCGAACGGCGCCGCATCGAGGGGAGATGCGGCAAGCGAGCGGAACGACGCCAGACCTCGTCAGCGCCAGCCGCAGCCCGAATGGGCTTTCTCAACGGGCTGCTAGGGTAATCGCCCCCTCGGAATCAGTCAACCACTACCGGCTAAAGCCGGTAGCGTGGGCGACGGCTGAAAGCCGAAGTGGTTCCGGCTAAAGCCGGCTGCGCTCACTCGGGCACCTCTACCCGGAAATCCGCGTCTGGTCCCCCGCCT
>JBAZUN010000213.1:1293-9490 GCA_041661365.1 Candidatus Latescibacterota bacterium | reverse complement strand
TACCACAACAACGTTACCGGCACCCTGGTCCTGGGCGAGGTCATGGCCGCGCACGGGGTTCGGAGCCTGGTCTTCAGCTCCTCGGCCACGGTCTACGGCGATCCCCGCGAGGTGCCGATCCGCGAGGACTTCCCCCTCCAGGCCACCAATCCGTACGGCCGCACCAAGCTGATGATCGAGGAGATCCTGCGCGACCTGCAGACGGCCGACCCGACCTGGAGCGTGGTCCTCCTACGGTACTTCAACCCGGTCGGTGCCCACGCCAGCGGCCGGATCGGCGAGGACCCGAACGGCATCCCCAACAACCTCTTCCCCTACATCACCCAGGTCGCGGTCGGCAAGCTCGAGCGGCTCTCGGTCTACGGGAACGACTACCCGACCGTCGACGGCACCGGGGTGCGGGACTACATCCACGTCGTCGACCTTGCCCTCGGCCACGTGGCCGCCCTCGAACGGGTCGCGGCCCGGCCCGGAGTGCGGGTCTACAACCTGGGCACCGGCCGCGGGTACAGCGTGCTGGAGGCGGTGGCGGCCTTCGAGCGGGCCTCGGGCCGCGCCGTCCCGTACCGGATCGTGGCCCGGAGACCGGGGGACGTGGCGGCAAGCTTCGCCGACGCCTCCCTGGCCGAGCGCGAGCTGGGCTGGCGCGCCGAGCGCGACCTGGACCGGATGTGCGCCGACGCCTGGCGCTGGCAGTCGCAGAACCCCCGGGGGTACGCCTGAGCCCCGTCACGAGCGGATGGTCACCGGCATGGGCGAGGAGCAGGTCGAGCGGTACCTGGCCATCAAGGCGGCCATGCTGCCGCGCGACACCAACCAGTACGGCACGATCTTCGGCGGGGTGATCCTCAGTCACCTCGACCTGGCCGGCCACGCCGGTGCCCATCACGAGATCCGCCGGGCCGGATGGCCCTCCCGCCAGTTGGTCACCGTGGCCATGGAGAGCGTCGAGTTCCACCAGGCGGTCCTGGTCGGCGACGTGGTCAGCTTCTGGACCCACGTCGAGCGGATCGGCCGTACCTCGATCACCGTGCACGTCGACGTGGAGGCCGACCGCGACGGACGGGTGGTCCGACTCACCGACGCCAAGGTGACCTACGTGGCCGTCGAGGCCCGCGACGGGGAGCGGATCCCGGTGCCGATCCGCGGCGGCACGGAAGGCGACGCGGCCTGAGCGGAGGATCGGTGCAGCGCCTGGTCGTCGACCGTCACCTCGAGCTGCGGCTGCTGCAGGCGGCCGAAGCTCCCCTTCTCGCCGCGCTGGTCGACCGGAGCCGGGACCACCTGCGCGCCTGGCTCCCCTGGGTCGACGCCTCCCTCTCGACCTGCGATTCCCTGGCCTTCATCGAGGCGACCCGCGAGCGCCACGCCAACCGCGAGGCCTGGGAGTCCGGGATCTGGCGCGACGGCCTGCTGGCCGGGATGGCGGGGTACAACGAGCTGGACTGGACCCACCGGCGCGGGGTGATCGGGTACTGGCTCGCCGCCGATTGCCAGGGACAGGGGATCGTGACCCGCTGCTGCCGGGCCCTGCTCGACCAGGGGTTCGACCGGTGGGGGCTTCACCGGGTCGAGATCCACTGCTCGCCCCGCAACCACCGGAGCCGGGCCATCCCCAGGCGCCTCGGGTTCACCCTCGAGGGATGCCTGCGCCAGACCGAGCGGCTCCACGACCGGTACGAGGACCACGAGGTCTACGGCCTGCTGGCCTCCGAGTGGCCGGCCGCGCGGGACGGAGAGCGGGACTGAGGAGGACCGACCGTGACGCGCTGACCGACTCCGGTCCGCCAGCGACGCGACCCTCAGCCCGACCGATCAGCGGCCACCAAGTCCTGGGCCAGCAGCAGCTCGGCCACCTCCATGGTCTTCAGTGCGTCGCCGAAGTGAGAGGACGGCAGGGAGCCGGATCGGACGCAGTCGATGAACTCCCGGTTCTTGGCCTGGAACCCGCCGTACACGAAGAGCTGGTCGCTGCCGGCCACCTCGCGGGTGTCGTAGACCGTGCCGGCCGTGTCCCCGTCGGCGTAGACCGTCCCCTTCCCCTCGTGCTCGGCCTCGACGAAGATCCCCGGGGCGTGGATCTCCACGCTGAAGATCCGCTTGCCGCTGGTCCAGTTGTTGAGCAGGACCCCGACCGCGCCGTTGTCGAAGTGCAGGAGCGCGGTGATGAAGTTCACGTCCGGGACCCCCAGCCGCCGCAGGTGGCCATCCACCTTCACCACCTCCCCGCTGCAGAGCCACCTCAGGGTGTCGATGGCGTGGACCCCGTCGTCCATCACGTGGTCCCGGGCACCGAGGAAGGGAGCCGGGGCCCACTTGTAGAAGCGGCAGACGGCGTGGCTGACCGGGCCGCGCCGCAGGCACTCGGCGTGGAGCTGCGCCACCATCGGGCAGGACCGCCGCTGGAAGCTGACCTGGGTGATGCAGCGATGCTGTTCGGCCAAGTGGGCCAGGGCGCGCGCCTGGTGCAGGGTCAGCCCCATCGGCTTCTCGATGTACAGGTTCAACCCCTGCTCCAGGCACCAGGTCCAGACGTCGTACATGAGATGGGGCTGACCGATGGCGTAGACCGCGTCCGGCGCGACCTCGGCCACCATCCGGCGATAGTCCGCGTACCGGCCCGCCACCCCGTACCGGTCGGCCGTGGTCTGCAGCCGCTCTGGATCGAGGTCACAGACGGCGGCGATCTCCACGTCGTCGAAGGAGGCCAGGGAGGGGTAGTGGACGTTGTTGGCCATGGCCCCGGCCCCGATCACGGCGACCCGCACCCGGCCGCGGGCCGCGGCCTTCCGGGATCGTTTCGGCGTCGACCCGGCGCGGCGGCTCACGCGAACAGCTCCCGTGCGTAGGCCAGGTCCTCGCGGATCAGCCGGTCGACCGAGTCGTGGTCGCTGTACTCGGCGGTCAGGCAGAGGACCCCGGCCCAGTCCCGCCGCTTCAGCTCAACGGCCACCCGGGGCCACGAGGCCAGCCCCTGCCGGCCGGTGGTCCAGAACGGCCGCCAGGAGACGTCGAGGGCCTCGGGGCCGTTGGTCCGTCGCCAGAAGGCGTTCTTCAGGTTGACCATGCACAGGTGGGACCAGACGATGTCGATGGCCAGCTCCGGGTCCTCGCCGTTGAGGGCGTTGTGGGCCGCGTCCCAGACCGCGGCCACCTGACGCGGGTCGTACCGCTCGATCAGGTGGCGCAGCCCCATGGCGTTGGCCACGCACCGGTCGCAGTGGTTCTGGATCCCCAGGGTCACCCCGTGCCGTTTCAGCAAGGGAACCAGGGCGCCGAACTCCCGCTGCATCCGGGCCTCGGCCGCCAGGTACCCCTCATCGGCACCCACGGACAGACAGACCCGGATGATCGGCACCCCAGCCTCGGCACAGGCCGCCACCGTGGCCTCGTCGGTCGGCCCGGCGATGCTGGCGATGCGGACGCCGCAGTCGGCCAGCTCCCGCGCGGCTCGCGGCAGCCCCTCGGCGACCTGCTCGGGGGTCACCTGAAAGCCGGGACGGACCGGCAGCTCGACCGCGTCGAACCCCATCCCCTTGACCATCCGGCCCAGCTCGGGCAACGACTGGGTCATCCAGGGCTTGGTGAACACGGCGTACTCCACCTTGTTCGGGCTCATCCTCATTCCTCCTCAAAAAAATCTGCCCCGAAGTGCCGGGCCGTGAGCTCAGTCGTCCAGGAGCTGCGCGCTCTCCACGGTCGGGCACCAGAACTTCTCGATGAACTACACCACCAGCCGGGTTCCCTCGGAGTGGCTGACGTAGGCGCCGCGATCGGCCTACAAGGTAGCCATCGACCTGTCCCCGAACAAACCCAGCGTCATCGCCGCGAAACCCGCCCTGGCATCAAACGAATGGCCTGGCGAGATTCTGGGCGTGAGCCGCACATTCCTATCCCAGACAACCGGCGGCCGGCGATTTCCCGGCTGCTCCTTGCCGCGTCGCGCCGTTGGCCTGCTGATCCTGTTCCTGGCCGTTCTGGTCTCCGGCTGCGGTGAATCTGCGCCGCCTGAGATCCCGGTCCGCTTCGTCGACGCCGCCACCAAGGCAGGGATCGACTTCCGCCACTACAACGGCGCCACCGGGCAGTACTACTACGTCGAGACCTACGGCTCGGGCGCCGGCTTCCTCGACTACGACAACGACGGCTGGCTGGACGTGTACCTGGTCAACGGTGCCTCCCTGACCGGGGCCGCGCCCTCACCGCCCCCGGTCAATCACCTGTACCGCAATAGGGGCGACGGGACCTTCAGCGACGTCACCGCGGCCTCGGGGACCGGGGACCCGGGGTACGGAATGGGGTGCAGCGCGGCGGACTACGACAACGACGGCGACCAGGACCTGTACGTCGCCAACTTCGGGCCGAACGTGCTCTATCGCAACGAGGGGAACGGCACCTTCAGCGACGTCACCCGCCAGGCCGGGGTAGGCGATCCGCGCTGGGCCAGCAGTTGCGGCTTCCTCGACTACGACCGGGACGGCGACCTCGACCTCTTCGTCACCAACTACGTCGACTACGCCGTCGCCGCTGACGTGCCCTGCGCCGAGGGGACGATCCGCTCCTATTGTGATCCAGACACCTACTCCCCGATCACGGACCTGCTCTATCGCAACGAGGGGAACGGCACCTTCAGCGACGTCACCCGCCAGGCTGGGATTACCGGCCTGGGCCGCGGCCTGGGGGTCGCCTTCCTCGACTACGACGACGACGGGGACACCGACGTGTACGTGGCCAACGACGGCACGATGAACCTGCTCTACCGCAACGAGGGGGAATCCTTTATCGAGGTCGGCCTGCAGGCCGGGGTCTGGTACAACCGCGACGGCCGGGCCCAGGCCGGGATGGGGGTCGATGCCGGCGACCTGGACGGGGACGGGAGACTCGATCTCGTGGTGGGGAACTTCGCCATGGAGACCAACACCTTCTTCCGCAACCTGGGGCAGGGCCAGTTCGAGGATGCCACCGAGCGCTGCGGTCTCGGCCAGCCTAGCTACATGCCCCTGACCTTCGGCCTGAAGCTCCTCGACTACGACAACGACGGCGATCTGGACCTGTTCTCGGCCAACGGCCACGTGCTGGACAACGCCGAGACGATCACCCCGGGACAGACCTATGCCCAGGCGAACATGATGATGCGGAACGGAGGGGACGGCCGGTTGAGCGACGCCTCGGCCGAGCTGGGCCCTGACTTCACCAAGGCCAACGTCGGCCGCGCCGCCGCCGCCGCCGACTACGACAACGACGGGGACCTGGACCTGCTGGTCAGCACCGAGGGAGGCGCGGCCCGGCTGCTGCGCAACGAGGGCGGGAGCCAGCGCCACTGGCTGATGCTTCAACTGCAGGGAGCGGTGCAGCGGGACGCCCTGGGAGCGCGGGTGACGGTAACCGCCGGCGGTCGACGTCAGGTGCGGGAGCGCCAGTCGGGTGCCTCGTACCAGGCCACCCACGACCCCCGCCTGCACTTCGGACTCGGGGACGCCACCTCGGCCGAGGTGGAGATCCGCTGGCCGGACGGCCGGGTGCAGAAGTTGGGCCCGGTGGCCGCGGACCAACTCCTGCGCGTGGTGCAGGAACCCTGATCGCCGCAAGCAGACACTATACCTTCCCCAGCACCTCGAAGGTGTAGAGGATGTCGTCCTTCAGCTCACGGGTCCAGCCACGGAAATCCCCGAGGGTGATCCCGGTGGTCTCGAAGTACTCGGGTAGCAGCAGCGGCGCGCCCATATCCTGGCGCGACATCCCGAAGCCGAACTCGTACGCGGCCGCGTCGGCGATGCGGATCACCCGCTGAGCCAGGCGGCCCTGGGTTGTCTTCAGCCTGGCCAGGAGCCCGGTCAGCTCCCGGTGGTGGCTGCCGATGACGTTGATCAGCAGCACGGGGAACTGCCACTCGATCCCGGCCAGCAGGCCGGCGTCGGCATGGGTCACGCCGACGACCTGTTCCTCGGCGACCGCCTGGGTGCACCCGGTCTCCGCCGCCAGGGTGCCGACCTGGGTGCACTCCTCGGGGAAGTGCTCGACGAGCAGGACCTTGCCGATGTCGTGCAGCAAGGCCGCGGCAAACATGCTACCGCTGAACTGCATCTGCACCTCGGCCTTGCCCAGGGCATGGCACCGCCGGCCCACCAGCCGGGCCACGCTGGCCGCGGCGTAGCAGTGACGCCGCAGGGTGCGCAGGTCGAACTCCACCGGCACCGTTTCCAGGGCGTCGAAGACCTTGGCGGCCACCACCGCGTTGGCGATGGCGCGGAGGCCGACCTGGCGGCAGGCATCCTCGATCGTGCCGATGGTGCCCGAGACGGAATAGATCGGGCTGTTGGCCAGCTTGATCACGTTGGCCGCCAGGGTCAGGTCGCTGCCGATGACCTGGGCCAGCTTGCGGAAGGCCACCTCCGGGTCGCGCAGAGCCTGCTGGACGCGGACCGCCACGTCCGGCATCTGCGGCAGGTTCACGGTCTGTCGCAGCAGGCCCCGCAGCCGCCGCTTGACCTCGGCCGTCCGGTTCCCCTCGATGCCGGCCTCGAGCTCGCGCCGCCGATCCAGGGACTTCTCGATGAGCTGGACCAGCTTGTCACAGGACGGCTCCAGCTCCTCGGTGCGGATCAGGACGTAGTAGATCAGCGGCAGCTCGGAGAAGCGGAAGGCGTAGAGCTTGACCACGTCGGCCTGCTGGACGGCGCTGCAGACGATGATCGGGGGGAGCGGGATCTGAAAGCCCTGGTAGCGCAGGAAGAGGGCCTTGATGAAGCGCAGTCCGTCATGGTCGTCCTTCCGCACCCGGGTGTTGGTCAGGATCAGCGCGACCCCTCCCTGACCGTCCATCCGGTCGAGCAGGGCGCGGGCCGAGTCCGACACCTCCACCTCGTACGCGCCCCCGGCCTCGATGATTTGACGCAGGAGCGCCCCCCTGCGAGGGTCGCCTTCGAGGGCGATGATCTTCTGCTTGGCCATTCCTGCCCGTTCCTCTCTTCGCCTTCACCAGGCCCGCCGCCGGACCTCGGCCTGGGCCTCCATGAATAACGCGATCAGCCGCTCGCGGACCCGCTCGTCCCGGAAGACCCCAAGCCGTTGAGCCCAGGAGGCCCCGCCCTCCAGGTGGGTCAGCAGGTAGGTCCCGTCGGCCGGCACAAAGGCGTTTCGGCCACCGACCTCGACGTAGACCGGCGAGGAGTGGGCCATCACCGGCCCGGCGTCGGTCAGGTACTCCCCCCAGCACCGCGCCGCCACCCAGCAGGAGCGGCCGGCCTGGAGCCGGTGACGCAGCCGCAGGTGCTGGGCTCTGTCCGTCGCGACCTGGCGCGCCACCTCCTCGCCGTTGACGATCAGCGACAGCCCGGTAAGCGGCCAGACGCTCTCGGCCTGGGCCTCGACCTCGACCGTGCCGCCCCCGGCAGGCAGGGTCACCACCTGCCCCATGCCGCGGCCCTCGACCTGCAGATCGATCATCGCCCCGGTACTGGCAAAGGTGTCGCCCCGCCGCACGGCCCGGCACCAGCTCTCGTAGGTGAACTCCTCGCCGGGACGCAGCCGGGCATAGGTGCGCGACCCGCCCAGGACCCTGTTGTTGGCCATCTTGTCCGTGCCGCCGACCACCGGAAGGCGCTGGCCGACGTTGAGCCACCGGTAGTACCCCCGCTCGGCCGAGCTGATCCGCTCCCCCTCCCAGACCCAGCACAGCTCGCCGGCATCGGCCAGACCGAGGATGACGTCGGCGGCGTTCTCGAAATCGGGCATCGGCATGTGGGGGATCACCACCAAGCCGCCCTGGGACCGGCATTGGGCGGCCCAGTCGGCCAGCAGGACCTGGGTCTCGCCGCCGACCCAATCCTCCTGAGGTCCGCCACTGCACATCGGCGCCACCAGCTCCTTGAGCCCGAGCAGACTGATGTGGCCGAGGACGTGCTGCCGGTTCTCCTGGTTGATCCAGATCTGGTGCTCTCGGCTGCTGGTCGGGGCCAGGCCGCCGGTGAACTCCTCCCAGCTCGTGAACAACCGGCCCCACTGGCTGGCGAGCAGGTTGACCACGTTGACGTCCTCGGCCGCGGCCTCGAGGTGAGCCGACTGAGAGGACAGGAAGTGGACGTGGGTGTCCCCGGAGTAGAAGCGCCGCTCCTTCATGTCGAAGGCCCGCCGCACGGTCAGGTTCAGGTGCCGCTGGCCGGGTCGGATCTCGAGTCGCTGCCGCACCGGCTGATAC
>JBAZUN010000213.1:0-1283 GCA_041661365.1 Candidatus Latescibacterota bacterium | reverse complement strand
TCGCACCCCCGCACCAGCTCGACCAGCACCGGGCCGACCGGCAGCTCGATCTGGCAGGTCCCGTCGAGGTAGGCGTAGGGCGTACCGCGGACCTTGCAGTCACCCCCGACGTCCTCGAACCAGCCGACGTTGACGTCGGCCTGGTGGCCGTGCGGGGCCAGGTACGCCCCCTGCTCGGTGCGGAAGTGCACCCGCGCGCCGACCGGTCTGCCGGTATCCGCGTCCTCGATCCGGACGTGGACCCATTGCTTTCCCCGCGGGGCGATCCGCTCGACCCTCACCGGTCCCTGGGTCACCGCGGGATTCGCCACCACGTCCCCCCACCGCACCTCCTCGTCCACCTGGCCGGCGCGGACGCGGAGTCGGCCTTCGGCGGCCCCGTGCACCTCCAGGTACCGGCCCTCGCGGACCTCCTGCCCGCCCTGGCCCCAACCGGTCTGGTCAGTGGTCAACCATTCCTGAGTCGGGGTGAACAGGTGGTCCTGTCGGGCGACCACGCCCCGGTCGATCTCGACCTGCACCGGTCCAGAGGGTTCTCCCTCGACGGTCAGGGTGACCTCCTCGCGGGGCGGCCAGACCAACGGGTCGACCTCCCGCGCACCCAGGGTGAGCCCAGCCAGGGCCACGGCCGACCGTTCGGCGGCAATCACCTCCAGGCTGGCTAGCTCCAGCTCGGGGTCGGGGACCTCCCATGAGAACAGCCACCACCCCTGCTGCTCGTGACCGGCCTCGGTGACGATCCCGGTCTGCACCCGGCCGAAGGACAGGGAGCGGTCGTCGAGCGGGATTGAGCGGAACTCCCGGCAGTTGCGGCAGAGGAACGGCCGGTGTCCCCAGGGGATCACCACGTCCTGGATCTCGAAGCGGCGGCGCAGGGCCAGCTCGGCCACGGTCCCGTCGGCGAAGTGCAGCCGGTAGGTCCCGACCGTCTCGCCGACCCCGTCCACGCCGGGAGCGGCGTCGGCAAGCGGGGCGCAGGCATGGGCGAAGAGCAGGGATCGGGCCCGGCCTGCCAGGGGGAGGGTGATCCGGGCCGGCAGACCCTCGGCCTGGCCGGCGACCACGACCATGCCGTGTTCGCCGGCACCCGGACCCAGGTGGAAGGGGATCCCCCAGAACGACCGGTCCCCCCAGGGAAGATCGGTCAAGGCCGTGCGCTCGGGATCAGCGGCCGGACCGGGCCAGATCCAGGTGCCGTCGACGTAGCGGCGGTTGGCGGTGCCCGCGTTGCGGCAGGCACCGAGATCTACCGGAACGAATCCCTCGGCCATCTCCCTTGCTCC
>JBAZUN010000212.1:0-9532 GCA_041661365.1 Candidatus Latescibacterota bacterium | reverse complement strand
CCGGCGCAGCGGATGGAGCGTCACCTCGGCGTGGCGGGAGAGACGCTGGAGGTACTCCTCCTCGCAGGCCTCCAGCGCCGGATTCCGGTTCCGCTGGAACGACACGACCGTGATCCTCATCCCTCGGTATCCCTCGTCCGGACCGCCCTTGACCCTAGCTGCGGCAGTGGCTATATTCCCCGTCGCTTTGCCGGTTCGTGGGCGATTAGCTCAGTTGGTTAGAGTGCCTGCTTGACATGCAGGAGGTCAGTGGTTCGACTCCACTATCGCCCACCATCCTCCGAGCCCCTGGTCGCGGCAATCGCGGTCGGGGGCTTCTTCGTGCCCTACTCGGCAACGTAGAGTCTTCCGGCCTTCACCTTCCGGCGGTATAGGCGTGCAGGACCGACTCTGCCCCAAGATGCCCTGCGCCCGGCCGGTGGGCAAGCCTTCGGGCGGCCAGTGGACGTGCGGCTGGTCGCGTCACGTCCCGCACGGCAGCACGCACCGGCGTTGGCTGTAGACCTATTTCGGGAGGTAGATCGATGCAGGGAGAGATCCTCTACTTCGACCGGCCCGGCCGCCGCAACACCGGCGCCGTGGCCGCGGCCGTGGCCCACCGGGCCGCCGAGCTGAAGATCGAGCAGGTGGTAGTGGCTTCGAATACCGGGGCCACGGCCCTGGCCGTCCACAAAGCCCTGCGGAAAGTCCCGATCGAGGTGGTGGCCGTCGCCGAGCACGCCGGCTTCCACGGCGGCGACAAGATCACCATGACCGCGGCGCAGCGGCAGGAGCTGGAGCGCCTCGGGATCAAGGTCTTCGTAGGAGCCCATGCCCTGAGCGGGGTGGCCCGGTCGATCACCAACCGCTTCGGCGGGGTCAGCCACGTCGAGATCATCGCCCACACCCTGCGTCAGTTCGGCGGCGAGGGGATCAAGGTGGCGGTCGAGGTGGCGGTGATGGCGGCCGACGCCGGCCTGATCCCCACCGATCGAGAGGTGATCGCCGTAGGCGGCACCGCTGCCGGCGCCGACGCCGCCATCGTGGTCCGGTCGGCTCACATGAACAACTTCTTCGACCTGGAGATCCGCGAGATCATCGCCAAGCCGCGGCAGCGGAAGCCCGAGCGCCCAGCCCGGCTGGCCTCGGCAACACGTGCGCCCGCGGGTAGCAACCCGTCGACGACAACCTCATCGAGAACGCGTCTAGGTTGACCGGCGCAAAGCCCCGCCAGGGTGATCCTACGGCGGTGGTCCGGCCAGGCGCTGCCAGTCCAGGGTCATGCGCTGCAAGGTCGCTGTGGATCCAGTCGTCGGTATCGACGGCTTTGGCCGCCTCGTAGATCGTCCGCTGCAGGCGATAGAGGAACTCCGTGCCCCAGGGGCTGGTGCACGGACGGACTTCAGTGGCCCCACCCCTGCCAGAAGGTCCGCCCCCACGGGCTGCGGCGGTCGCCCCACTCGTCGCGGAGCCGCACCAGCTCGCGGCGCAGCCGCAGCAGCACCGCCCGGTGCCGGCGCTCCGCCGCCAGGTTGTGCATCTCCCAGGGGTCGTGCTTCAGGTCGAACAACTGCGTCGCCGTGTGTCGCCCCTCGACCACGTACTCGATCAGCTTCCACCGTCCGTCCCGGACCCCGCGGTGCTTGTCCGTGTACGCCAGGTAGAGGACGTCGCGGCCGGCCTCCCCCTGCAGGACGCCAGCCAGACTGCGGCCTTCCACCGAGCGCGGCACCGGCACGCCGCACAGGTCGCACAGGGTCGGGAAGACGTCCAGCAGGTACGCCTGGGCCTCGACCCGGACTCCCCGCGGCGCCCCGGGGCCGGCGAACACCAGGGGCACGCGGATGCTGTGGTCGTACAGGCTCTGCTTCCCCATCAGGCCGTGCTGCCCCAGCGCCAGCCCGTTGTCGCCGGCCAGCACGAACAGGGTGTTCTCCAGCCAGCCGCGGTCGCGCACCGCGGCCACGATGCGGCCGATCCGGTCGTCGAGATGGCTGATCATGGCGCAGTATTCGGCCAGGTGGCGGCGCACCTCGTCGGGCGTGCGGGGGAAGCCGGCCAGCAGCTCATCGCGGACGTGCAGCTCGCCGTTGTCGAACGGGTGCCCGCCCAGAAAGTTGGGCGGCAACGGCATCTCCTCGGGCCGGTACCAGTCGAGGAACTCCGGCGGCGTGGTCCGCGGGTCGTGGGGCGCCAGGAACGAGACGTAGGCCAGGAACGGCCGGTCGCCCGGTGCCCGCCGCACGAAGTCCACGGCCGCCTCGCTGATGACGTCGGTCGAGTGCCGGCCGGCGTGGATGTGGTCGCAGGTCCGCTCTTTGACCTGGTTCGAGCCCCAGGGGTTCTCCACGTACCGGCAGCGCCGGTCGTACCGACCGGTCGGGTCGAAATCGTACGCCGGCACGTTCCAGTGGTCGGCCATGCCGCCGAAGAAGATCTCCGCCCCGTCGGCGAACGACCGGGCGAACGAGGCCGGGCCGTTGTGCCACTTGCCGGTGCCGAAGGTGGCGTACCCGGCGGCGCCGAACGCCTCGCCCAGCGTCGTGTGACTGGTCGGGATCTCCTCCCCCGCACCCCGGAGCCGGAACAGCGTCCGGCCGGTGTGCAGCATGGCCCGGCTCGGCATGCAGACCGCGCCCGAAGTTCCTCCGGGAATGCAGGCCTGGGTGAAGGCCGTGCCGCGGCGCACCAGCCGGTCCAGGTTCGGCGTCCGGATGACCCGGTTCCCCAGGGCGTGGATGGTGTCGAAACGCTGGTCGTCGGTGAGCAGGAAGACGACGTTCGGCAGGTCCGGCATCGGTCAGCCTTCCTTGCAGGTGGCGGCGGCGCCCGCCCCAAAGGTCAGGGTGCAGGCGCACACCATCAAGGGTGCTGCCGCCGGTCTTGGCGGCGTGCAGGTAACCGAGGAGATCTCGCTCTTCGGCGCGCTGCCGCGCCGCCGCTGCACCCGCGCGCCTGTCCGGCACCGCCCGGCAGGGCTATCTTCTGCGCCTGATCGCTCACCGGTGGGGGCTGCGCTGTCAGCGGCCGGTCGGCAAAGCCGGTGCAGCGCCACCCCAAGGAGGATTGACCATGTCGGCAGCGCCACCAGAGCGCGGGCACGCGCGACCCACTCAACCGCCGGACTCGACCGGCAGGCTGTTCTTCACCTCCGCCGGCCGAACCTGCCTGATCCACGCCGACGGCACGGGGCTGCGGCCCCTCGAGCTGCACGTGCCCGGGCAGGCCACCTGGCAGCCCTGCGGCTTCCTGCCCGACCGGTCCGTGCTGCTGCTGAGCATGGAGCCACGCCGTGACGGTCCGGGCCGGCCGTTCGACCAGTACTACCACCAGACCCCCACGCACCTGTGGGCCTACGACCTGGACCGGGGCACCCTCACCGAGCTGGCGACCCAGGACCGCCTGGCCCCGTTCTACACCCCGCAGCTCCTGCTGCACGACGGGCGAGTGCTGATGCAGGTCATCCGCACCCGCCCGGGCCAGACCTACAACATGAACCTCGACGGCACCGAGGCACGCGAGTTCACCGCCGCCGACGAGGGGCTGCCGTACGGCTTCAGCCTCAGCCCCGACGGGCAGCGCGTGGCCTTCCACCTGGCCAGCCCCCAAGGCTACCAGATCTGGACCTGCGACACCCTGGGCATGAACCGGGTCCTCGTGGAGGCGCACCCCGACCACCTCTACTTCGGCCCGACCTGGTCGCCGGACGGCCAGTGGCTGCTCTATCAGGACTGCCAGTACCGGGTGGATCCCGGGCACGACTGGTCGGACGTGTGCCTGGGCCGCCCCGACGGCTCGGAGCACCGCGTCGTCACCGAGGGGCAGAGCATGTGGTTCGGGGCAACCTACGGCCATCCCGGCAGCCGCGGCGGCGGCTCCAACGTCCCGTGCTGGACCGGAGACGGGCAGATCCTCTACCCGCGCCGGCTTCCCGGGTCGAAGGTGCCGTGGGAGTTCCAGTCCCAGCGGCCTGACACCGACCACTTCAACCGGGACTACAAGCCGGAGCTGGCCCGGGGCGGCACCGAGATCTGCCGGCTCGATCCGCGCACCGGCGCCGTGACCCCCCTCACCGCCAGCGCCCCTCCCGTCTGGGATTTCCGCTGCTGCGAATCACCCGACGGTCGCCTGGTCGCCTTCTGCCGGGCCGAGACCGGCGGCGTCCCCGCGCTCTGGGTGATCGACGCCGACGGCGGCCGCCCCCGCCTGCTCACCCACGGTCTGGACGACCAGGGCGCCGATCACCCCCGGTGGCTGCCGGGATGATGGGGCCGGGGGCAGCACCCCCGCCGAGGGACACCACTGGCCTGGAAGGTGAACGCCGCTGCACACCGGTTACCACGCAGGAGGAGCACCATGACAGACGCCACCCGGCGCGGCCGCATCCTGGCCGCGAGCCGCCGCGAGCGGCCCGACCGCCTGCCCTTCTTCCACTACTGGCGGCACAGCCAGGTCGGATGGGCCGAGCGGGAATGCCGCAACCGGGGAATGGGCATCTGCTGGGTGCGGCCCGGGTACGTGGAGCGGCTCCACCACGTCGAGGTGGTGGAGCGGCCGGCCGTGATCAACGGCCACAGCGCGGTGCAACGGGTCTACACCACGCCGGTGGGCACCGTGTCCTGCGCCGAAATGCGGGAGCCGGGCACCGGCCAATGGCACGGCCAGCGGAGCTGGAAGGACATCACCCCCTGGCAGGTCGAGCGGCTCATCAAAGGGCCCGAGGATTACCGGGTCGTCCAGTACATGGTGGAGAACACCGAATACGTGGCGGATCCCTTCCCCATCGAGCAGGCCACGGACTGGCTGGGCGATGAGGGGGTAGTCCTCAGCGGCCTGCCGCACTCGCCCATGCAGACCTTGATGATCGACTGGATCGGCAGCGAAGGCGGCCGGGTGTTCTACCACCTGGCCGACTACCCCGATCTGGTGGAGGGGCTCTACCGGGCCCTGTGCCACGGCCGCCGGGCCCTGCACGAGATCGCGGCCGGCGACCCGGCGCCCATCGTCCTGTGCGGCGACAACCTCGACGCCTTCCTGGTGAGTCCCGATCTCTTCGAGCGGTTCTTCCTGCCGGTGTACGAAGAGCAGGCGCGGCTCCTGCACCAGCGCGGCAAGCTGATGGCCGTGCACATGGACGGCCGGCTCGCAAGCCTGAAGTCCCTGATCGCCCGCACCCCGATCGACATCGTCGAGGCGCTGCATCCGCCTCCCATGGGCGACCTCTCGCTGGCCGAGGCCCTGGCCGCCTGGCCGGACAAGTGCATCTGGGTCGGCTTTCCCAGCTCGGTGTACGCCGAGGGGCCGGAGGCCACCCGGGCCTACGCCGTAAGCCTGCTGGAGCAGGCCGGCCCCGGGGATCGGCTGGCGGTGGCCATGTCCACGGAAAACCTGGTGTCCAATGAGAACCTGCTGGCCCTCACCGGGATCCTGGAGCAAGCGAGCCTGCCCCTGACCGAGGCCGGCCTGGCCCACCTCCGCGGAGGGTTGCACGCGTGAAGGGCAGTCCGCATGCTCAACGGATCTGCGTGTCCGGCCCAGTGCGCTGGGCGACCGTGGCCAAGATATCGGCGACTTCTACGCCAGGTCCCCAGGCTCGATCCAGGTCCCACGGATCCAGGGCAGACCGCTGGGCCAATCCGAGGTTCGCCGGCAGGCAGGCGCGGTGTCGTCGGTGTAGTTGACCACGAACAGGCGGCCGTCGTCCAGTTCCGTCCACCCGGAATACCCCTGGTCCCAGCCGCGGATCGAGGCATCGACCTCCAGGACGCGATCCAACTGGTACTGGTCTGGGAAGCCGTCCAGCCGAGCCTCCCACGACTGGCGCCGTTCGCCGCTGACCGGGTCGTGCATGCGCACCTCCACCCGGCGCCAGATGCTGTACCCCGTCACCCGCGGGGTCACCTGCTCCGCGGCCACGCCCATCCCCAGCATCAGCATCGGCGGGATGGCCTCGAGACCGTCGAGCCCGGTCAGGTGCTGCTCCGGCGCGACCTCCCAGTCGGCCAGGCCGACCCCGACCCGCTCCGGCGTCAGGTTCCACTGCGAGAGCGATACCGGCTCGTTGCCAAAGGCAAAGACATAGGGGCTGCTGAGGACCGGCGACCAGGCCGTGCGGGTCACCCGGGGATCGGCTTTGTCCGTTTCGAAGGCCTGCTCGCCGTCGATCAGGAGGGTCGCGTGACCGGCCTGGGCCTGCAGGCAGTAGGTGTGAGACCGCCCGGGTTGGACCGCCACCGCGAGGCTTGGCTCGTGGGCCAGCACCACCCGGTCGGGGAAAAGGCGCAACCGGCCCACGTACGGGATGCTCAGGGTCGCCGCGCCCCCAAGATTGGACACGACCTGCACCTCCGCGATCACCTCGAGGTGCCCGTCCGGCCCGTCCGGGCCGCGCAGGAAATACTGGGTGAACTGACCGCGGTACCCGTCGTTGTCCAGGTGCAGGGCGCCGTCCTTCAGGCCTACCGAGTGGCGATCGTTGAAGTGTGCGCCCATGATCCCCATGCCGGTCTCCTCCTCCACCGCGCCGGTCCAGGCCCACAGGGCGGGGCGCCCGACCTGCGAGCGGCAGGTGGAGAAGACCCGGCCGTCCGGCCGCATCCTGACGTCGGTCCGGCCGACCATGGGGAAGGGCATCTCCCGGAGCCTGGCCCAGGTGCGGCCGCCGTCGTCCGAGAAGGTCTTGACCCCGGGGAGGAGGCCGTGGGCTTCCCGGACGAAGAGCCAGATCCGTCCTCCGGGCATGGGCACGAAGCTGGCCTCGCTGAGGCTGTAGGGACGCTCCTTCACGATGGAATGGAGGATCCAGGTCTTGCCCTGGTCGACCGAGCGATAGATCTCGATCTGCTCACCGTCCTCCAGCGTCCAGGGATTGCCCGCGACCCAGGAGGTGGCCAGGAGCCACGAGCCGTCGGGAAGCTCCGCGACGTGGCTCGGGACGCACCCGCCGTGGCCGCCGGCATCGGCAGCGCGGAGCTTGCCCAGGGATTCCCAGGCGTACCCGCCGTCATCGCTGCGGTAGATGCACACCGGGTAGTTGTCCCCATAGACGTCGCAGAGCGCCAGCAGGCCGCCGTCCTCGAGCCGCTGCAGGCGCGGGGAGTTGACGCCGCCCTCGTGGACCTCCACCGGCTCGCCCCAGGTGCGGCCGAGGTCGTCGCTGTGACGGACCACGCAGTCACCCCCGCCCCCGTGCGCGGCTCCGGTGCCGTGGGAGCAGACCAGATGCGTCGGACCGGTCCGGACCACGTCGGGGAAGCCCAACCAGGCCCGGTCCTCGGGCGTGGTATCGGGGTTGTTGCGGGCGATGGTCACGTGCCGGCCGGGGCTGCACCACAGGGAGCGCATGCTCTGGAAGCGGAAGCCGCGGCCGTCCTCCACCACCCGATCGGCCTTGGCCAGGGGGTGCGGCAGGATCTGCTCTCCTTCTGCCCAGGACCGGTCGCTCATCACCAGGGTCATTGCGGTCGCTCCCTGGTGCTGCTGGACGCGCACCTCGTCGAGGGTAGCCGCGGGCTCGATCAGCGACGCCCCGTCGGCGAGGAGGAACCAATCATCGTCGCCGGCGCCGCTCACCCACGCGGTCAGGCGCCCCTGCGCCAGATCGAGCGTGAGCCTCAGCCGGTACGGCGTCCTGGGCCGGACGAACATCCCGTAGTAGTCGAAGCGGCCATCGTGCAGCCACGGGAGGAGGTAGGCGAACTCACCCATGCCGGTGTGGTTGTCGCTGGCCAGGCCGAGGCGCACCGCCGGCGTAAACCCTCCCGGAGTCCGGCAACCCAGCTCGAGCGTCTGCATCGCGGCCGGCTTGCCTTCGAGCAGAGGCGCGGGATTGCGTTCCACGCCGGCGAGGTCGAGGTAGAGGTGGACCGTGCCGCGGACCGGCTTGATCGCCGCGGTCTGGGTGTGGAGGCGGGACCCGGCGGCGATGGGAGCGCCGTCCTCGTAGCTGAACGAAAGGGCGTTCATCGATGCCGTTCCTTTCCTGGCGGGCTCGGAGCCGGGTAAACGCGTGCGATACCGGTCCCAGCGGGAGGTGTTGCGCGTCATCGCCCAGGTCTCGTGGCGGTGGGTCTCGAAGTCCCGTGAACCGCACCGTCGTGCAAGATACCCGCGGCAGGCGCCGCGACGCAAGCCGGAGCCAGGCGCTGCGCGACACGCTGCGGCGCCGCGGCCGACCAGGCTTCTGCCGCGGACGTCGCCCGGTGCGTTGAGCCCCGGGACACCTTGACCCAGCCCCCTGGCCACCCCCATCCTTCTCCCCACAGACCGGCGCAGCCGTGGAGAACACCGGCAAGGCCGGGCCGTGCGGGCTCGGCTATAGCCCCTGCGTGCTGTCCCGCCAGCGCCCCGAATCCACCGTGGGTTCCGGTGAGTCCATCTACTCACCCCCGGAGCGCATGGTCGAGCCGAAGGCATCACTATGAGACCACGGGAACGAGTGCTCGAAGCGATAGCGCACCGACGCACCGACCGGACCCCGGCCAACTACAGCGCCCACCAGGAAGTGACGGAGGCGCTGGTGGCCAGACTCGGCCTGGCCGACTGCGAGGAGCTGCTCCGAGTGCTCGGCGTCGACCTCAGACGCATCCGGTTCAACTACGGCCAACCGGACACCGAGCCGGACGCCGACGGGTACACGCGAACCATGTGGGGAGCGAGACGCAGCCAGGGCGACCCGGGGGACGGCCGACCGAGCTACATCGCGCCTTTTGGTGAGGACACCACGGTCGACCAGGTCCATGCCCACCCGTGGCCTGAGCCCGACCGGCTCGACTACGGGTCCGTGCGCGCGCAGTGCCTGGCCCACCACGAGGAATACGCCACCTTCGGCGCTCCGTGGAGCCCCTTCTTCCACGAGGTGGGATGGCTGATCGGGCAGGAGAATTTCCTGGTGTGGATGCACACCAAGCCGGACGTCGTGCACGCGATCATCGACCACGTGGTCGACTACGAGGTCGAGGTCACCCGCCGCTTTCTCGAAGCCGCCGACGGCATGCTGGACATCGCGTACTTCGGCAATGACTTCGGGACTCAGCGCGGGTTGTTCCTCTCGCCCCAAATGTGGCACGAGTTCTTCCGCCAGCCGCTCAGGCGTTTCTTCGACGTCTCCCACGATCATGGATGCCGGGTCATGAAGCACTCGTGCGGCGCGGTCCGCGATCTCATCCCCTCCCTCATCGAGGATGGGGTCGACATCCTGGACCCCGTCCAGGTCGCGGCCGCCGGGATGGACTTGGCCGGACTGGTCAGAGACTTCGGCGCCAGGCTCTGCTTCCACGGCGGGGTGGACACCCAGCGGCTCCTGCCGTTCGGCTCCCCGGACGAGGTGCGCGCCCAGGTCAGGTCGTACCTGGATCTGACCAGCGCGCGCGGCGGGTACGTCCTCTGCGGCAGCCAGGACTACATCGCCGATATCCCGCTGGAGAGCATCCTGGCGATCTACGAGGAGAACCAGAAGGGGACCTGAGAAGTCGGGAGTGGCGCCTTCCGGCGGAGGACGGTAGTGTAAGCGGCTGCAGCGGCGCGGGCACGGACCTTCCCCGCCGCGACATCG
>JBAZUN010000211.1:0-9559 GCA_041661365.1 Candidatus Latescibacterota bacterium | reverse complement strand
CCAGCGGCCTTCTGGGGTCTGCTCCGCGAGGGCGGGGACGCGATCCGTGAGGTGCCGTCCTCGCGCTGGCAGGTCACGGAGGCCGTCAGTCGCTGGGGGGGCTTCCTCGACCAGGTCGACGGCTTCGACCCGGCCTTCTTCGGCCTCTCGCCGCGTGAGGCCGCCCGCATGGACGCCCAGCAGCGCCTCCTCCTCGAGGTGGCGTGGGAGACCTGCGAGGACGCCGGCCTCGATCCTGCCTCCCTGGCTGGCACGGCCACCGGGGTGTTCGTCGGGATCAGCACCAGCGACTACTCCCTTCTCCAGTTGACCGATCCGGCCCAGGTCGATGCCCATACCGGCACCGGGAACGCCCACAGCATCGCGGCGAACCGCCTCTCCTACTTCCTCGACCTGCGCGGTCCCAGCGTGGCCGTCGACACGGCCTGCTCCTCCTCTCTGGTGGCGGTGCACCAGGCCTGTCGCGCCCTGCAACAGGGGGACTGCGGCCTGGCCCTGGCCGGCGGCGTCAACCTTATGCTCGCGCCGCACTGGCATCGGGTCTTCTCCCTGGCCGGGATGATGGCCGCGGACGGCCGGTGCAAGACCTTCGACGCCGCGGCCGACGGGTACGTGCGCGGCGAGGGGTGCGGTCTGGTCCTGCTCAAGCGCCTGGAGGACGCCCGCCGGGACGGCGATCCGGTGCTGGCCGTGGTTCTCGGCTCGGCAGTGAACCAGGACGGCCGCAGCAACGGCCTGACCGCGCCCAACGGGCCGGCCCAGACCGAGGTGATCCGCCGCGCCCTGGCCAGCGCCGGGATCGGGCCGGAGGAGATCGGGTACGTGGAGGCGCACGGCACCGGCACGGCCCTGGGGGACCCGATCGAGATGACCGCCCTGCAGGCGGCGCTGGATCCCGACGGGGCCGTGGCCGGCCCCTGTGCCGTGGGCTCGGTGAAGACCAACATCGGGCACCTGGAGGCCGCGGCCGGGATCGCCGGTCTGCTCAAGGCCATCCTCATCCTGCGTCACGGCGAGCTGCCTCCCCACCTCCACCTGCGCGCCCTGAACCCCGCCATTCGCCTTGAAGGAAGCCGCTTCTTCGTGCCGACCGAGCGGGTCCCCTGGCCGGGCCGCGGGCAGCGAATGGCCGGGGTCAGCTCCTTCGGCTTCGGCGGCACCAACGCCCACCTGGTGATCGGGGCCGGAGACGAGACATCACTTCCTCGGCCAGTCCAGCCGGGGCCGCGCCTGCTGGTCCTGTCGGCCCATGCTCCGGCCGCTCTCGACGAGCTGGCGCGCGGCCTGGCGCATTATCTCGAAGCTCACGCCGAAGCGGATCTGGACGATCTCGGGCTGGCCCTGGCCATTGGCCGAGGCCGGTTCACCCATCGTCTGGCCGCGGTCGGCACCACCCCGGCCGAATTGGCCGGCCGGCTGATCGAGACTGCCACCGGCCGTCGGGCCGTGGACACGGTGTACGGTCAGGCTGGCCCCCGGTCCCGCGTGGCCTTCCTCTGCGCCGGGCAGGGGAGTCAACTGCCGGGTATGGGCCGCGGCCTGTACGAGGGTGAGCCGGTCTTCCGGGCCGCGATGGATCGCTGTGATGTTCTGCTCGGGGAGGCCCTGCGGCCCGGACTCCTGGAGGTTCTCTACGGCAAGGTCGAGGATCCCCGGGCCGTTCACCGCACCGAGTATGCCCAGCCGGCCCTGTTCGCCGTGGAGCACGCCCTGATCCAGCTCTGGCGCTCGTGGGGGGTGGTGCCGGATCTGTTCGTCGGCCACAGCGTCGGTGAGCTGGCCGCGGCCTGCGCCGCCGGGGTTTTCTCCCTTGAAGACGGCCTGCGCCTGGCCGCGACCCGGGGCCGGCTCATGCAGACCCTTCCCGCCGAGGGCGCCATGGCCACGGTGCGCGGCGAGCCGCAGGCCGTGGCCGCTGTCGTGGCGCGGGTCGCCCCCGAGGTGGTGGTGGCCGCGGTCAACCAACCCGGACTGATGACCGTGTCCGGGCCGCGGCAGTCCGTGGTCGCGGCCGTGGCCCTATTCCACGCCGAGGGCCTGCAGTCCCGCCTGCTCGAGGTGGCCCACGCCTTTCACTCGGCGGCCGTCGACCCGGTGCTCCCCGAGCTGGAGCAGTTGGCCCGCGGGCTGTCGCTGTCGCCGCCCACCGTGCCGCTGATCTCCAGCGTCACCGGCGCCCCGGAGATCGAGCGACTGACCGAGCCGCGGTACTGGGCGCGACAGGCCCGCGAGCCGGTCCTGTTTGCCCCTGCCCTGGTGGCGGCGCAACAGGCCGGGGTCGAGGTCTTCGTCGAGATCGGCCCGGCCCCGGTGCTCCTGGCCCTGGTCCCACCTCCGTCCGAGGGGCGCCGGGCGGTGCTGGTGCCGTCCCTCAGACCGGGCCGCGACGATCGGCGCGTGGCCCTGCTGGGGCTGGGGACCCTGTTCGCGGCCGGGGTGGCCATCGACTGGCCAACGGTCTATCCGGCTGGTCGTCGGGTTCCCCTTGGACTCCCCGGGTACCCGTTCCAACGCCAGCGCTGTTGGCTCGACCCTCGGCCTGATACTGACCGCACGACCACGAGGGCCGCGGCACTGTCGGCTGAGGAAAGCGATCTCTACGAGCTGGTCTGGGAGGAGGCGCCGCAGTCGCGGCTCGCTCCGACCGCGCCGGCCGGGACGTGGCTATTGCTGGGCGACGGCCACGGTCTGGCGTCCGTCTTGGCCGAGGAGCTGTCCGAGCAGGAGGCGACGGTCCGCTGCCTGACCGATCCAGCAGCCGTAACGACCGCGGCTGCCGAATCCACGGGTCAGATCCACCTGGTGTCGTTGACCGCGCTCGATCTGCCGGTCGGTCCACCGGCGGACGCGGCCGGGCTGATGGCGGCTCAGGAATCCGGGGTGCTGGCTGCCCTGGCCGCACATCGGTCGTTGGCTGGACTGCCGGCTGACCGGAGCGGTCGCCTTCACCTGGTGACTCGCGGCGCCCAGGCCATCACTGCCGCCGATCCGACGATTGCTCTCGACCAGGTGCCGCTCTGGGGATTGGCCCGGGCCCTGGCCATCGAGCGGCCTGAATCCTGGGGCGGGATCGTCGACCTCGACCCGGAGCACGAGCTGGTGTCCGGTGCTCGGGCCGTAGCCCGCGAATTGCTGGGCCGCGGCGACGAGGACCAGGTGGCGTGGCGCGGCGACCACCGGTACGTCCCACGGCTGCGTTCCCTGGCACGACCGGTGTCCGCCGCCGTCCCCGCGGTCCCCCCCACGGTTCCCATTGACCCAACCGCCACCTACCTGGTGGCCGGCGGGTTAGGCGAGTTGGGTCGACGCACGGCCCAGTGGCTGGTCGAGCGCGGGGTGCGGCACCTGACCCTGTGCGGCCGTCGCGGTCTGCCAGAGCGCTCGTCGTGGGCCGGGCTGTCACCCGGGAGCAACGCCGCCGATGCCGCGCGCGCCGTGCTGGACCTGGAGGCTCGGGGCGCAACGGTCGAGGTGGTGGCCTGCGATATCACGGACGTGACCGCGGTGAAGGGGTTGTTCGCGCGCTTCGGCCGCGACCTGCCCCGGCTCAAGGGGGTCGTGCACGCGGCCGGGACCGTCGGCCGTTGTCCGGCTACAGCCTTGGACGAGGCCGAGGTGCGGCAGGTGCTGGCCCCGAGGCTGGCCGGGGCCTGGAACCTGCACCTGGCGTCGGTTGCCGCGTCCCTGGACTTCTTCCTCCTGCACGGCTCGATCGCCGCGGTCTGGGGGAGCGCGGATCTGGCCCACTATGCCGCGGCCAATGCCTTCCTCGACGGCCTGGCGCGGTACCGGCAGGCGATTGGCCTGCCCGGGCTCTGCGTGGACTGGGGCCCGTGGGCCGGCGGCGGCATGGCCGCGGCCGACAACGGCCAGGAATTGGCCCACCGCGGGATCGCGGCTCTCGATGCGGCCTCGGCCCTGGAGACCTTGGGTCTGTTTCTGGGCACCGGTCTGCCGCAGGCGATCTGCGCCCGGGTCGACTGGCGCCGGCTGCGACCCCTGCTGGAGATGCGACGTCCACGGCCGCTGCTGGAGCACCTGCCAGGCGGACCGACCGAGAAGGATCGATCCCATCGGCCGGAGGCAGCCGGCGGATCTGCCTTGCTCGAGCAACTGCGGGCTGCCAGTCCCCAGGGGATCAGGTCGCTGCTGGCATCCCACCTGCGCCAAGCCCTGGCCACGCTGCTCGAGGTCGCTGACCCGACGGCCGTGGGCCTGGACCAGGGGTTCCAGGACCTGGGGCTGGACTCCTTGATGGCCGTGGAGCTGCGCGACCGGCTCGAGTCCGAGCTGGCCCTGTCGCTGCCGGCGACCTTGGCCTTTGACTATCCCACCGTGGCGCAGTTGGCCGCGTTCCTGGCCGAGCGATTGGCCGAGGGCGTCGGCCCGGCAACGGGCGGGACCGTGGCCGCGATTGATCCTCGCCCGCGCAACCATGGCACGGACGAGATCGCCGTAGTCGGGCTGGCCTGCCGCTTTCCCGGCGGGGCCGACTCGCCCGAGGCCCTCTGGGAACTGCTGCGCGACGGGGTGGACGCCATCGGCCCGGTGCCCGCGGACCGCTGGGATCGCGAGGCCCTGTTCGATCCAAACCCCGAGACCCCGGGCACGATCTACGCCCGGCAGGGCGGTTTCTTGCGGCAGATCGACGCCTTCGATCACCGGTTCTTCGGCATCTCACCGCGCGAGGCGGTCCAGCTCGACCCTCAGCAGCGGCTGCTGCTGGAGGTGGCCTGGGAGGCCCTGGAGCGCGCCGGTCTGCCTCCCGAGCGATTGCGGGGCTCGCGCACCGGGGTCTGGGTCGGGATCGGCAGCAACGACTATCAGCACCTCCTCGGCGGCGAGCGTCTGGCCGCGGTCGACGCCTACACCGGCACCGGCAATGCCCTGGCCTTCGCCGCTGGCCGTCTGGCTCACGCCCTGGGTCTCCAGGGACCGGCGATCGCTCTCGACACGGCCTGCTCCTCCTCCCTGGTCGCGGTGCACCTGGCCTGTCAGGCCCTGCGGACCGGCGAGGCCGACCGGGCCCTGGCCGCCGGGGTCAGCCTCATCCTCTCGCCGCGGGTGGCCGTGTACCTCTCGCGGGCCCGGGCCCTCTCCCCGGACGGACGGTGCAAGACCTTTGACGCGGCGGCGGACGGGTACGGTCGGGGCGAGGGGTGCGGGGTCGTGGTGCTGCGGCGCCTGGCCGACGCGCGGCACGACGGCGATCCGGTGCTGGCGGTGATCCGCGGCTCGGCGGTCAACCACGACGGCCCGAGCGGCGGCCTGACCGTGCCCAACGTGCACGCCCAGGTCGCGCTGTTGCGCCAGGCCCTGGCCGCGGCCGGGGTCGAGCCGTCCGCGGTGGACTACGTCGAAGCCCACGGCACCGGCACTGCCCTCGGCGATCCGATCGAGATGCAGGCCCTGTGCACCGCCCTCGGTCCGGGTCGGGGTGAGGACCGGCCCCTGGTCGTCGGCAGTATCAAGACCAACATCGGCCATCTCGAGGCCGCGGCCGGGATGGCCGGGCTCCTCAAGGTGGTGCTCGCCCTGCAGCACCGGATGATTCCGGCCCACCTGCATCTGCGGCAGCTCAATCCGCACATCGACCTCGGCGGGGTGCCGGTGGAGATCCCGGTCGCTACCCGGCCCTGGTCCACTCGCGGTGATCTCCGACTTGCCGGGGTCAGTGCCTTCGGCTTGAGCGGCACCAATGCCCATCTCCTGATCGGCGAGGCCGGCGAGGTTGAGGCTGTGACCCCAGTCGGTCCGCCTCGATCGCTGCACCTGCTCAAGGTGGCGGCGCGCGATCCCGAGGCCCTGGCCGAGCTGGCCGAGCGGCACGCCGAGGCCCTGGCCACGGCCGAGCCGTCGTCCTGGTGCGCCGCGGCCAACCTGGGCCGGTCGGACCACGGGTCTCGGCTCGCGGTGATCGGCGCCGATAAAACCGAGCTGGCCGCCGCCCTGCGGACCGCGATCGCGACGCCGTCACCGGGTCGGACCGCGGACGTGCCACCCCCTCGCGTGGCCTTCCTCTTCACCGGTCAGGGAGCCCAGTTCGCGCGGATGGGCCACCACCTGTACGAGACCGAGCCGGTCTATCGGCAGGTCCTCGATCGGTGCGCCGAGGTTCTTCGCCCGCACCTCGAGGTGCCACTGATCGAGGTGTTGGCAGCTCCTCCCGGACCGGGAAGCCTGCTCGATCAGACCGCGTATTGCCAACCGGCTTTGTTCGCCGTCGAGTTTGCTCTGGCCGCGCTGTGGCGGTCGTGGGGGATCGAGCCGGCGGTCGTGCTCGGTCACAGCCTGGGGGAGCTGACCGCCGCGGCCGTGGCCGGGGTCTGCTCGCTCGAGGGTGGACTGCGGCTGGCCGCGGCGCGGGGCCGGCTGATCCAGTCCCTCCCGGCCGGCGGGGCCATGGCCGTGCTGCTGGCACCTGAGGAGCAGGTGGCACCCCGGGTCGAGGCGCGGCGCGACGAGGTGGCCGTGGCCGCCATCAACGGCCCCAGGCAGACCGTGGTCTCGGGCACGGCCGAGGCGGTGGCCGCGGTGGTCGAGACCCTGGCAACCCAGGGGGTGCGCAGCCGCCGGCTGCAGGTCTCCCACGCCTTCCACTCACCGCTGATGGAGCCGATCCTGGCGGAATTCCTGGCCGAGGTGGCTCGCGTCTCGTTAGCCCTGCCGCGCCTGCCGCTGGTCAGCGCCTTGACCGGGGAGGTGGCGGATTCCCGCGTGGCCACGGCCGCATACTGGCAGCGCCACCTGCGTCAGCCGGTGCGCTTCCGCGCGGCCGTGCAGGCCCTGGCCGCGCTCGGGTGCGAGGCCGTGGTCGAGGTCGGCCCTGAGGCCCTGCTGGCCGCGACCGAGCGAAGCGCCCCCCAGGCCGATTGGCTCCTGCTGCCGTCCCTGCGCCGCGAGGGCGAGCCCTGGCGCCCTTTGATCGAAAGCCTGGCCGCGCTCTACCGCGCCGGAGCCGCGGTCGAGTGGTCGGCCGTCAATGGTCCAGGGCCGCACCCGTATCACCGGCTGCCGACCTATCCCTTCCGTCGCGTGCGGCACTGGCCCGCGGTCAACACCGGTAGCACGCCGCGGTCTGAATCGACAACACCGCGTCAGGTCTTGCTCGGTCGCCGCACCCGCTCGCCCCTGCTCGAGGCCGAGATCTTCGAGATGCGCTGCTCGGCCAGCACCCCGCCCTATCTGGGCGATCATCGGCTCTTCGATACCGTGGTGGCGCCGGCCGCGGCGCACCTGGTCATGGCCCTGGCTGCCGGCGAGGAGTGGCGGGGACAGGCTGGTGGCGCGCTCAGCGACCTGAGCTTTGCCCGGGCTTTGGCCCTGGGCGATGACCAGGAGCGGGTGGTGCAGTTGGTCCTGCGGCCTGCCGGGGACCAGACCGCCCGGTTCGAGATCATCAGCCTCGAGCCGGAGGGCGACGGGTACCTGCGGCACGCCGAGGGGGTCATCGGCGGCGAGCGGTCCCTGACCATCGAGACCGTTGACCTGGCAGCCGTGCGAGGCCGCTGCCTCGAGGAGCGCGAGGGCGAGGGGTTCTACGCGCGTTTCCGCCAGGCCGGGTACACGCTAGGTCCGGCTTTTCGCTGGATCGACCGGATCTGGCGCGCCTCCGGGGAGGCGTTGGGTCGTCTGTGGGCGCCGGCCGTGCCGGACGTGGGCGCCTACCCCCTGCACCCGGGGCTGGTCGATTCCTGTTTCCAGTTGCTTGCCCACTGTCTAGACGGCGGGGATGAGCCACCGGCGGACGGTCGGCTGTTCGTGCCGGTGGCCGTGGAGCGATGCGTTCACCTTGCAGTCCCGTGGGATGCCGAGGTCTGGTGTCACGCGCGCCTGCGGCCGGAGACCGGGAAGGAGACCCTCACCGCGGACCTGCGGCTGACCGATTCCCAAGGCCAGGTACTGGCCGAGATCACCGGTCTCACCGTGCGGCGACTGGACCGCCGCCACCTGCTTGGGTCAGCGGGAGGCTCCGGCGAGCTCCACGAGCTGCGCTGGCAGATCCTTCGCCGCGACTCCGAGCCGGACTCGAGCGGACGATGGCTGATCTGCGGCGGCCCTGCGGATCTGGTCGCGGGCCTGTCGGGCGCGGTGGCCGCGGTCGGGGGTCAGGCTCTGATCCAGAGGGAGGCGACGGTTCCGGGGAACGGTTCCGGGACCGAGGTGGACGAGGTGGTCTTCCTGGCCGGCCTCGAGCCGCTGGCCGCGACCCCGGATGGCCCGCGTCACCTGGCGGTCAGGCCGACCGTCGAGCGGCTGAGGAATCTGCTCCGCTCCCTGGTCTCGGCCGGGTGTCCCTGTCGCCTCTGGCTGGTGACCCGGGGCGCGCGCACCCTTCCGGGGGATGAATCCCTCGACCTGGACCAGGCCCTCCTGGCCGGCCTGCAGCCAGCCTTGGCGTTGGAGCACCCGGAGCTGCGATGCGCCACCGTGGACCTGCCGCTGCAGCCGGCTGCCGGTGAGGCCGCGGCTCTGGTCGAGCTGCTCCGCGCCGCGGGTCAGGAGACGCGACTCGCCCTGCGCGCGACCGGCTCATGGGTGCCGCGACTGGTCGCGGCCCATCGTGCCCGGGGTTCGGTCGCGGTCGGGCCGCGGGTGCTGGAGCTGCCGCGGCGCGGGGTCATCGACAATCTCGCGTGGCGTCCAACGGCCCGTCCGGCACCGGCTGCTGGCGAGGTCGAGGTACGCGTGTACTACGCTGGCCTGAACCTCCGCGACGTGCTCCAGGCGCTAGACCTCTACCCCGGCCCGTCCACCCCGCTGGGGGGCGAGGCGGCGGGCGTGGTGGAGCGCGTCGGCCCGGGCGTCACCGGGGTCCGGCCCGGGGACCGGGTCGTCTCCCTGCTGGCCCCGGGCGGCTCCTTCCGCACCTATGCGCTCTGTCCTCAGGAGCGGATCTTCCCCCTGCCGCCGGGATTGGACCTCGAGACCGCGGCCTCCCTCCCCGTGGCCTGGCTCACCGCGGCCTGGGGCCTGGAGCGATTGGCCGCGGTGCGCGCCGGCGAGTGGGTCCTGATCCACGCCGCTGCCGGTGGTGTCGGCATGGCCGCGGTCCAGATCGCTCAGCGGGCCGGGGCTCGGGTCATCGGCACCGCTGGCAGCGAGGAGAAGCGCGCCTTCCTGCGCTCCCTCGGGGTCGAGCAGGTGAGCGACTCGCGCTCCCTCGCCTTTGTCGAGGTGGTGCGACGGGCCACCGACGGACGCGGCGCGGACGTGGTGATCAACTCCCTGGCCGCCTCCTTCATCGAGCCTAGCATGGCCCTGCTCGCCCCAGGGGGACGGTTCATCGAGCTGGGCAAGGCCGACCTGTGGGAGCCGGAGCGGGTGCGCCGCTTCCGGGCGGACGTCGCCTACTTCCACTTCGACCTGGTCGAGCTGGTTGAGCACCGCCTGGCCGAGATCCGGCCCCTTCTCGAACGATCATTGGCAGAGGTGGGGCGCGGGGAGGTGCATCCCCTGCCGTACCGCACCTTCCCGGCCGAGGCGGCGGCCGCGGCCTTTCGCTTCATGGCCCAGGCCCGGCACCGGGGGAAGATCCTGTTGCGGTTGGCCGATGATT
>JBAZUN010000210.1:8470-9560 GCA_041661365.1 Candidatus Latescibacterota bacterium | reverse complement strand
CGCTCCTGGTCAGGGCCCGATCGAGGGCATGGACGGGCATCTCCAGCCGGCGGAGGATGCGGCCGGCCTTGACGGCAAGGTACCGGTGCGAGGCCACCACCGGGATGGCGATGAACAGCCCGGCGGCGGTGGTGATGAGAGCCTCGGCGATCCCGGCGGCGACGGTATTGGGATCTCCGGTGCCGGACTTGGCGATGGCGTTGAAGGCCTTGATCATCCCGGTGATGGTGCCTAGCAGCCCCAGCAGGGTGGAGAGGCTGCCGATGGTGCTCAATAGCGGGAGATACTGCCCAAGGTACTCGCGGCAACTCTGGTCAGCCTCGCGGGCCAACTCGGCCTGCTGATCCGTCGGCGGGACCCCCTCCTCGATGAAGGCCAGGTGCTTGCGCAGCACCGCGGCGTAGATGGTCGCGAGCAGCCCCCGGCGCGCGGCGACCGCAGTCAGCAACTCGGACGGCGGCAGTCGGCCCAATTCGTCCACCCAGGCCTGGGCCTGGGCTCGGGCCCGGCGTTCGCGCGGTACCCAGCTCAACACCCAGTAGCGCTCGAGGGTGAAGGTGAGTCCCAGCAGCGAGCACAGCAGCAGCGGCCACATCACCGGCCCGCCCTTCTGGAACTGCTCCAGCAGGAAGGAGTTCAGCTCGACCATGTAAGCCGCCTTTCGGTCGCTGGCGTTATAACCTGTATTCCCGTATCCACGACTGGTGGTCGCGGGCGAAGCCGATCATGTCGGTAAAGGCCTCGTCGTTACCGGCCATTTTGATGACCTCCCCGTACACCGCGTCGGCAGCCTGCCACTTGCCCAAGTGCTCGTAGGCAACCCCCAGGTTGCAGCGGGCCGCCATCGCGGACACGGTACCCGGATAGCGCTCGACCACCGCCTGCAGCAGGAGTGCGGCCTGCTCGTGGTCCTCCAGATCGAAGGAGGCCATGGCCGCCTGGTAGACCAGGTCGGCCTCCAGGTCGGCCAGCTCCACCAGCAGCCGTCGCGCCTGGGTCGCTTCCTCGCCGTTCGGGTACCGCTCGATCACCTTTTCGTACGCCCGCCGCGCCGCTGGGTAGTCCTGCCGGTTGTACAGGTAGTCGGCGG